>NZ_CP104040.1:2400000-2700000 GCF_025152745.1 Rhizobium sp. WSM4643
TCCGGCAAAGAAAGCCCTTTGTCGCTGCCGATGACGGCGATGACGGGCATGCGGATAGCCTCCAGCGCCTGTCGCAGCATCGCTTCGTGGCGGCCGCTGCCGACCTTGTTGAGGATGACGCCGGCGACGCGGACATCGGCACGGAAACCGGCAAAACCGGAAACCAGCGGCGCCACCGACTGCGACATGCGCGAGGCGTCGACGACCAACACCACCGAAAGCCCGAGCTGAGCGGCAAGGTCGGCCGCAGTTCCCCTTCCGTCGGCGGCTCCGTCGAAAAGCCCCATCATCGCCTCGATGACGAGGATGCGGTCGCCGGAGCGGTGAAGCGCGGCATTGGCCGAGATCAATTCCCCACGCATCGCCCATGGGTCGAAATTCAGGCAGAGCGTGCCGCTCGCCGCCGCATGGAAGGCGGGATCGATATAGTCGGGGCCGGCTTTGCCGGGCGCGACCGCAATGCCGCGCCGGCGAAGCGCTCGGAGCAACCCGAGCGTTACCGTCGTCTTGCCTGCGCCGGAGGAAGGGGCTGCGATCAGGAGGCCGCTCATGCCCGCACCTTGCCGGACCGGCGAAACGGATCGGGCTGCAGCCGCTGTCCAGCGAGTGCGCCGAGCCAGTCGAGCGAGGCCCTCAGCCGCACCACCTCGCCGACGACGACCACCGCCGGCGGCTCCAGCCCGGAGACAGCAACGGCCTCGGTCGCCTCTCCAAGCGTCGTCTCCAGCACCTGCTGCCGGCCAGTGGCGGCATTGCAGACGAAGGCGACGGGTTCTGATGGCGGCCGGCCGGCGGCCATCAGGCGGGCGCTGATCTCGGCGATATGCTTCATCGCCATGTACATGACGATGACGGGTGAGCCACGGGCGATTGCCTCCCAGTTGATCCGGTCAGGCACGATGCCGGAGGAATCATGGCCGGTGAGGAAGGTCACGGCATGGTTGATGTCGCGATGCGTCACCGGGATGCCGGCATAGGCAAGCCCGCCGATGCCGGCGGTGATGCCGGGCACGATGCGGAAAGGAACGTTGTGCTCGACCAGCGTCAGCGCCTCTTCGCCGCCGCGGCCGAAAACGAAGGGATCGCCGCCCTTCAGCCGCAGCACCCGCTTGCCGGCGCGCGCCAGTTCCACAAGCCGCAACGAGATATCGCGCTGTTTCGCCGAAGGCTTGCCGCCGCGTTTACCGGCATATTCCACCAGCGTTTCCGGCCGCGCCAGCGCCAGGCATTCCTCGTTGACCAGCGCATCGTGGACGATGACGTCGGCCTCGGAAAGCCCCTTGGCGGCTAGCAGCGTCAAAAGGCCGGGATCGCCGGGACCGGCGCCGACGAGCCAGACGCTGCCCGGCTCCAGCGCCGGAAGATGGGAGAATGCGGCATCGATCATTCTGCTGATCTAGGCCCCGCAAAGGGCAAGGTCAACGCCGCGCCCATCACCTCACTTGAAGTTGCTGAGATTGATATGACTCACTTTGCGAAGAGGCGGATTCGAATTCTCGAAAAACCCGCACAACAATATGAATATATTATCATATATCGAAAGCCGGCGCGATGCCGCCGGCTCTCCCATCCGTCAGGCTGCAAGCAGCGTGTTGCGGATGAGGTCGAGGACCTTCTCCGATTCAATACCTGTGCAGACGACCTGGCTCGGCAGCCCATCCCAAGCGCCGTCAGGCGGAAAACGCCGGGCGTCCGGCCTAACGATCGTCTGACCGTCGGCAATGCCGCCGCAGACGACGCGCACCGCACCCGAGATCGACGAGAACAGCTCCGGCACCACGACATAGACGCAGGCGCAACTGTCATGCACCATCATGCCGTCTTCAACCGCGTGCTTGTAGAAATCGATGTAGGACTGCGAGAGCGCGTCGAGCTGCTTGACTGCTTTGTCACCCCTGGCCGCCATCTCGCCGAGATAGCTGCGGCTCATCGTGGTGATCGCGGTGACGTCGAGGCCGATGACGGCGACCTTCCAGGGCGCGGTCATGACGATGTCGGCAGCTTCGGGATCACCGTGGATATTGGCCTCGGCGACCGGCGAGACATTGCCCGGCACATAGAAATTGCCGCCCATGATGACGACGTCTTTGGCCAGCGCCGCAATCTCGGGATCTTCCTTCAGCGCCAGCGCCAGGTTGGTCATTCGGCCAACGGCGACGAGTCGCACTTCGCCCGGATGGGCGCGCACCGTGTCAATGATAAAGCGATGCGCCGGGCGCGGATCGAGCGGCAGGTCGATCGTCTCGGGCACATCGATATCACCGAGGCCGTTCTCGCCGTGCACCATGGCCGGCCATGGCCGCTCCGCCCGCGCGGAATCGATGGTGACGCTGGCGCCTTTGGAAACGGGTGCCGGAATATTCCATTCGCGCTTGAGGAAGAGCGCATTGCGCGTCGTCGTCTCGACCGAGGCGTTGCCGAAAACCGTGGTGATGCCGAGAAGGTCGATTTCGGGATGACGATGCAGGAAGAGAAGCGCCATGGCGTCGTCGACGCCAGGGTCAGTGTCATAAATGACCTTGTGCATGAGATATCCTCTAGATGTGAACCGTGAAGCAGCCGGACGGCGCCGCGCGTTGGCGCCATCATAGCGCCAGAGAATGATGCTGAAAAGTGTGAGCGGTTTTCAGACGACATCATCCTCTATTTTATTGATTTGATACAGATTCTGCGACCCGCTGCGCCAATGCCGCCGTCGCATGCGCAGATTTGATCTTGGCAACGGCAAGCTCGGCCGAGGCGCCCGCTGCCGCTAGTGCTGCCGCCTCCGCAACGCCATGGCAGCCGACGCGGGCAAAGACGATCTCCGACGGGTTCTTCAGCCGCGGCGTCTCCCCTTCCAGCCGTGCGGCGGTAAAGAATACCGCCGGCACCGAGAAATGCGCCGCCACCGCAAGCACCGCCGGCTCGTTCTTACGGGTATAGATCGAGGCAACGGCCGCCAGTGCCTCCCCGCTGACCCCGGCCTTACGAAGCGCCTGTTCGGCTAGAGCCAGCACCTCCTGTGCCGGTGCACCACGCTCGCAGCCGAGCCCGAGCACCAGGCGCCGAACGATGTCGAATCGGACTTCATCCATGACGAACAGCCCACAAAGATTCCAACAGAGACTCTCTCACGTGAATGTTTAGCGCAGAGCGCGAGGCCCACAACGTTGCCCGCGCGCTTTGCCGACGGGAGCCGGTCCTGATGTTCAGAACTCCACGCCCGGCTGGCCCTTGATGCCGGAGCGGAAGGGGTGTTTGACGAGCTCCATCTCGGTCACCAAATCGGCGATGTCGATCAATTCTTCCTTGGCGTTGCGTCCCGTCAGCACGACGTGTGTCATGGCCGGCTTCTCGCTCTTCAGGAAGGCGACGACATCGTTGATATCGAGGTAGTCGTAGCGCAGTGCGATATTGATCTCGTCGAGCAGCACCATGGAATTGCGCTCGTCGCGGATCAGCTCCTTGGCCTTTTCCCAGGCAGCCGACGCTGCCGCGACATCGCGGGCGCGGTCCTGGGTTTCCCAGGTGAAGCCCTCGCCCATCGTGTGGAACTGGCAGAGATCGGAGAAATGCTTCTCGATCAGGTCGCGCTCGCCGGTCCACATCGCGCCCTTGATAAACTGCACGACGGCCGACGGCTTGCGGTGGGCGATATGGCGGAAGATCATGCCGAAGGCGGCAGACGACTTGCCCTTGCCCTTGCCGGTGTGAACGATGATCAGGCCCTTGCCATCGGTCTTGGTCGCCATGATCTTGTCGCGCGCGGCCTTCTTCTTCGCCATCTTCTCGGCATGGCGGGCGTCGTCCTTGCCAACTCCGCCTTCTGCGATCTCGCTGTCCGGGGTCTCGTCGCTCATTGGGTCACCTCATTCTGTTGTGTAGCAGCCAGGTCGAACCGGGCCGAATTGCTGCGCGGCGTCCAGAGGCTGCGGTCGATCGCTTCGAACAGCCGCTCCTTCATCTCGTCGAACGCCGCCGGGTTCTTCTCGATCATGAAATCGCGCACGCCGGGATCGGCGACGAAGGCCCGGTAGACGGCCTCGAAATGATGTTCGCCGACCGCACCTGTCGTTGCAGCGAAGGCAAAGAGATAATCGACGGTGGCGGTGATCTCGGCTGCCCCCTTGTAGCCGTGGCGCATGACGCCCGCGATCCATTTCGGGTTGACGACGCGCCCCCGCACGACGCGGCCGATCTCCTCTTCCAGCGAACGGATCACCGGCTTTTCCGGCCGGGAATGGTCGTTATGATAGATCGAAGGGCGCGCGCCGGCGAGCTGCTCGGCGGCCGCCGCCATGCCGCCCTCGAACTGGTAATAGTCGTCGCTGTCGAGCAGGTCGTGCTCGCGATTGTCCTGGTTCTGGATGACAGCCTGCACCGAGCGCAGCCGCTCCTCGAACAGGCCGCGTTCGGCCCTGCCCTCTTCGCCGGCACCATAGGCATAGCTGCCCCAGACAAGATAGGCCTCGGCGAGATCGGCGCGCCGCTCCCAGCCCTTTTCATCGATCAGCGCCTGCAGGCCGGCGCCGTAAGCGCCGGGCTTCGAGCCGAAGACCCGATAGCCCGCCCGGCGCTTTGCCGAGATTTCGTCCAGGCCGGCGGCGCCAAGCCTTGCCGCCTCGCCTCGCATACGTGTTGCGATCGGATTGTCGGCCTCGTCTTCCTCAAGTGCGCCGACGGCACGGATCGCCTTGTCGAACAGCGCGATCTGCTCGGGAAAGGCATCGCGGAAGAAGCCGGAAATGCGGAGCGTCACGTCGACGCGCGGCCGCCCGAGCATCGCCGGCGGAATGATCTCGTAACCGGTGACACGACGCGAGCTCATGTCCCAGAGCGGCTTGACACCGATCAGCGCCAGCGCCTGGGCGATATCGTCGCCGCCGGTGCGCATGTTCGACGTGCCCCAGGCCGTCAGCCCGAAGGAGACAGGCCATTCGCCGTGATCCTGCACATAGCGGCGGACAAGCAGTTCGGCCGATTTCTTGCCGAGCTCGTAGGCAGCTGGCGTCGGCACGGCACGGCTGTCGACGGAGTAGAAATTGCGGCCGGTGGGCAAGACGTCGGGCCGCCCTCGCGTCGGCGCGCCGGATGGACCGGGCGCGACAAAGCGGCCGTCGAGGCCCTTGAGCAGAGCTTCGATTTCGGCGGGGCCGCAGGCGAGAATGGAGGGTTTGAGGCGGGTTTCGATTTCGGAGAGCACCACCCGTGTCGCCTTCCAGTCCTCGGGGCATTTGCTCTCGCCGGAAACGAACTTCGCCGCCAGCAGTTCGATGCGCTCGACGGTGTCGCCGTTGGTTCGCCATGGGGTATCGAGGAGGTCAGCGAGGATCTCAGAACGTGGCCCGGTCCAGATGGCGGCCATGTCGGTGTCGAGAGGGTCGAAAGAAGGCCCCTCCCCAACCCCTCCCCACAGGTGGGAGGGGCTTGCTGGGCGCCCCGTCTCAACATCAGCTTTGGCAATACGGGCTGCAGCAAGCGCAGAGGTAAGTCCCTCCCCCTTGTGGGGAGGGGTTGGGGAGGGGTCTTTCAGCTGGGAGAGATCTTTCACCGCATCTCCAGCAATCGCCCGCTGCAAGCTCGCATCACCGCCCTCGCCAAGCCCGCGCGGCACCCGCGCCAGCGCCACAGTGAGGTCGGTCAGCAGCCGCCCCTCGGGCGAGACCCCAAACACATGCAGCCCATCGCGGATCTGCATTTCCTTGAGGTCGCAGAGATAGGCATCGAGCTTCTTCAGCGCCTCGCCCTCGCTTTCGCCCTTGGCGATACCGGCATCCCGGTCGAGACCGATATCGGTCACGAGATCGAGGATCTGGCGGCTGAGCAGCCGGATGCGGCGGGGATCGCCGCCGGATGCCTCGTAATATTCGTCGACCAGCGCCTCCAGATCCTTCAGCGGCCCATAGCTCTCGGCCCGCGTCAAAGGCGGGGTCAGATGATCGATGATCACAGCAGCATTTCGGCGCTTGGCCTGCGTACCCTCGCCCGGATCGTTGACGATGAAGGGATAAAGGTGCGGCAGCGGTCCGAGGATCGCCTCGGGATAACAGCTTTCAGACAGCGCCAGCGCCTTGCCCGGCAGCCATTCGAGATTGCCGTGCTTGCCCATATGGATGACGGCATGCGCACCGAACTCGCGGCGCAGGAAAGCGTAGAAGGCGAGATAACCGTGCGGCGGCACGAGATCCGGCGAATGATAGCTCTCTTTCGGATCGATATTATAGCCGCGCGCCGGCTGGATGCCGACGAGCACCTCGCCGAAGCGCGCGAAGGGCAGGGCGAAGACGCCCTCGCGAAAATACGGATCGTCTTGCGGGCTTCCCCAGCGGGCTCTCACCTCATTCTGAATCTTGTTAGGAAGAGATTCCAGGAAGCTGTGGTACGAACTCAGGGAAAGCGTCTCGCGGATGATCTTTCCGTCGGAACCGGAATTGGTCGGCCCTTCCATCAGATGGCGGATCAGCAGATCGCCGTCGGCGGGAATCTCGGCGACCGGATACCCCGCCGCCCGCATGGCGCGAAGCACCTCGATGGTGCCGGCTGGCGTATCCAAGCCGACGCCGTTGCCGAGCCGACCGTCGCGGTTCGGATAATTCGCCACGACGAGCGCGATGCGCCGGTCGCCGGCTGATGTCTTCCGCAGCCGTGCCCAATTGCCGGCGAGCTCCGCCGTATAACGCACACGGCCGGCGTCGGCCTGGCTGGCGACGATATTGGTCTCGACGGCAGCATCGTAGCGCGCCGCCGTCTTGAAAGAGACCGCCCGCGCCAGCACCCGACCGTCGACTTCAGGCAGGGCCACGTTCATGCCGAGATCGCGCGCCGACAAGCCTTGCGAAGAAGCCGCCCATGCCTCCCTCGACGAGGCCGACAGGATCGCCTGCAGCACGATCGCCTCATTCGCCTCCAGCACCGTCGGCTGCCGGTCGGCACCCGGTGCCGAGACCGCAAAGCCCGTCGTATTGATGACGACATCAGGTTTCAGCGCCGAAAATACGCTTTCGAGAATGCCTGTCGAAACCGGATCTTTGAGACTATAGGCAAAGACCGGCAGCGGCCGCAGGCCGAGTGTCATCAGCGCTTCGATCAGAGCTTCGATCGGCCCAGTCTCGCCGCTTTGGACGAGGGCGCGGTAGAAGCTGATGGCGACGATGGGTTGGGATCCTGCGTCTGCCACCGAGTTCGGGATACCCCCCTCTGTCCTGCCGGACATCTCCCCCACAAGGGGGGAGATCAGGGATGAGAAGTCTCGCTCCATCTCCTCGGCCGAAGGTGCGGCATCCTCCAACGTTTCTCTTGTGCGAAGCCCTGGCGACTTGCCGATCTCCCCCCTTGTGGGGGAGATGTCCGGCAGGACAGAGGGGGGTAGCTCGGCGAATAAGGCAGGCACCACACGCGAAGACATCTCCGCAACAACCCGCCGCCACTCCTCGACCCCGATCACCCCTCGTCCCGGCCACCAAATACCCGCCTTCATCAAAGGCACCGCCGGCGCCGGCTTTTCGCCATCCGCCAGCATCGCCTCGGCATAATCGAGAAACGCCTGCGTATTGGCATCGCCGCCCTCGATCAGATAGGCCCAGAGCGCATTGAGATCGTCGACATCAACATTAGAGAACGGCACCAGCCCCGCATCCGGCCTGGCATCGCCCGGCAGCACGGCGATCAGCGCACCGGCGCGGGCAGCTGCCGCATGCAGCGCTTCCAGCGCATAGTGGAAATAGCTGGCGCCGCCGAGCGCACGCACGATGATCAGCTTTGCATGCCGCGCTGTGCGCTCGACATAGGTGTCGACCGACATCGGGTGCTTGAGGCTCATCAAGCTGGCGAGTCGCAGCGAAGGTGCTGTCCGGCGATCGCGATAGGCGGCGGCGATCGCGGCAAGCTCGCTGTCGGCCGCCGACAGGAACAGGATATCGCCCGGGGACTGCCCGAGGTCGATTGCCTCCTCACCGTCGCTGATCGTCCCTTGTTGAGCCAGAAGCAGATGCATCGGGTTACGCCAGCGCTTCGATCGCCGCCCTCACCGCGCCCTGATCCATTTCGTGCAGGCCGATGACGACGAGGCGCGTGGCGCGCTTTTCGCCAGTTGCCCAGGCGCGGTCGAAATAATGGTCGATGCGGCTGCCGACGGCCTGGAGTTGCAGGCGCATCGACTTGCCTGACACATCGACGAAACCTTTTAGGCGCAGCACGTCATGGGCGGCAATGATGCCCTTCAGCGCTTCGATGAAGCCGGCGGCATCGGCAATGGGTCCGAGATCGACGACGAAGCTGTCGAATTCGTCATGATCGTGCGGCGCACCGTCCTCATGCTCCAGCTCGTGATGCGACTTGCGATTGGCGACATCGTCCTCCGTGCCGATGCCGAGGCCGAGCAGGATGCCGGCCGACACCTCGCCATTCCGTGCTTCGATCATGACCGGCTTACGGACGGTGCGGGAGGCGACTTCGTCCCGCACGCGGCTAAGGCCGGCAGCATCGATCAGGTCGGTCTTGTTGAGCACGATGAGATCGGCGCAGGTGAGCTGATCCTCGAACAGCTCCTCAATCGGGCTTTCGTGATCGAGCGATTCATCCTCGGCGCGGCGCGCATCGACGGCATCATGGTCGTCGGCGAATCGGCCGGCGGCAACGGCAGCACTGTCGACCACCGTGACGACACCGTCGACGGTCACCTGGGTGCGAATGTCGGGCCAGTTGAAGGCGGCGACCAGCGGCTGCGGCAGGGCAAGGCCCGAGGTTTCGATGACGATATGGTCGGGCCGATATTCGCGTTCCAGCAGCTTGGTCATCGTCGGGATGAAATCGTCGGCGACGGTGCAGCAGATGCAGCCATTGGTGAGTTCGATGATGTCGTCCTCGGTGCAATTCTCCGCACCGCAGCCCTTCAGCACATCACCGTCGACGCCGAGATCGCCGAATTCGTTGATAATAAGCGCAATCTTCTTGCCGCCGGCATTGGTGAGCAGGTTGCGGATCAGCGTCGTCTTGCCGGCGCCGAGGAAGCCGGTGATCACGGTTGCGGGAATCTTCTGCTGGTTCATGGACTTAACCCTTCATTTTCAACGGCAGGCCTGCCGCGATGAAATAAACTTCGGCGGCCTTCGCCGCGATTAATTGGTGCAGTCGGCCGGCATGATCGCGAAAATCCCGCGCCATGCGATTGTCGGGCACGATGCCGAGGCCGACCTCGTTGGAAACGAAAACGAGCCGTGCCTTCGCGGCAGGCAGAAAATCGGCAAGGGCAGCAAATTCCGCCGCCATCTCACGCTCCTCCATCATCAGATTGGTGACCCAGAGCGTCAGGCAGTCGACGAGAACGATGCGCCCCGGTCCATCGATGGCGGTGAGCTTGCCGACAAGATCGACCGGCTCCTCATACGTCGTCCAGGACGGACCGCGGTCGGCTTGGTGTTGGGCGATGCGCGCCTGCATCTCCTCGTCCCAAGCGCGGCCGGTCGCGAGATAGTGGCGATCGAGGCCGGTTGCGGTGACGAGGGATTCGGCGAACCGGGATTTGCCGGAACGTGCGCCGCCGAGGATGAAGACGGTGTTGGATGGGGAGGCCGTCATGCGAAAGCGGCCTCCAGAGGAAACGCAACGTTCCACCACGCTCCCTCATTCCTGTGCTGGTCACAGGAGTCCAGCCACGGCGCGTCCGCGCCGTGAATGACTCTGTGCTGTCGTGAAATGATTCTTTCGCGCCCAAGGACTTGGGCGCACTGGATTCCTGTGACCAGCACAGGAATGAGGGAGGAGAGGAAAGTGCCTCGCAAATGCACCGAGCCACAGGTCTCAACCCGTCTTTCGGTCCCCCCTCGCGAATGAGAGGAAGCGAGGCGCCCCCGCACATCTCTTCTCCCCAGCGGGGAGAAGGTGCCGGCAGGCGGTTGAGGGGGTGAGCGGCGAAGCCGCGAATGCACTGAGCGCAAGCGAAGGGCAATGATGAAGGGCGTGCCGTGCGGCCCCCTCATCCGACCCTTCGGGCCACCTTCTCCCCGCTGGGGAGAAGAGGAAGCAAATAGCGCCGCACCAGGCCGCGCTGAATTCAATCGTTCAGCCAAGACAACCTCCGTGCTGGCAACGGGCATAGTGCCCAGGTGTGGGCTTCTCGCCCGGCACGCATGGCAGGTCTCCTGGCTCGCGGTTATCGGCCGCGATCGGGGCAGACCGGAAACCGGTCGCCCTGATCGTGCCAGCGGATCATCCTCGCCTTCCCGGCCGCATCAGTGAAAAGGTGGACGATTCGTAGACTTGAGAGGCGTCCGACCCCGGTTGATCACCATGCATTTCCAGTGGCTTTTCCGGCATATCGCCTATCCCGCCCGCTTGCATGATTGCAAGTCGCCGGCCGGAAGGGCTTAGTGCCGGATGGAAGACCCTGACCGCTCTACAGTCGCGGGGTCGGCTGTGATGAAGGCGCCCGGCTTGGGTCCGCCCCGTCACATTCCCTTTTCATCCGGAAGGGCGTAACACCGATCCGGAACCATCCGTTATGTCAGGATGGTCAATCGACCATCCGTTATCGGGATGGTTAGGCAAGCGCAGGGGTGAAGTCAACCGGCCTTGGCGGTCGACCAGTTGACGGCCAGCCGGTATGCTTGCTCCAACACGACTTACTCTACCTAAAACATCGTCATTTATCAGAGGCTTACGTCACAAATATTTATCCCGCCCGCCGGGTTTTCGCCGCAATTGCGTCGCAAGCGGACTGCGCCTTCGCCCTTGACCGGGCCTCTCCCTGCCTAGTTGTCTAGCCATGCTTATGAAATTGGATCGGCGCCGTTTCCGCGCGCTGCGTGTTTTCTTCGATCCGGGACGCCTGCGGGCGCTGACCCGCCGTAGCGAGGTCGGCCTGTCGCTGGCGGGTGCCGTCGTCGGCATTATCTCGGGTCTTGCCGTCACCGGCATGAGCTACGTCTCCAACGAGCTGCATCAGCTGGTCTTCGGCATCGCCGACAGCGAACGGCTGAGCGCGTCCGAGATCGAGAACAAGATGCTGTTGCTCACCGCCCCCGTCATCGGCGGCGCCCTGCTCGGCCTGTTGCTTCTCGTGCTGGCGAAACGGCGCAAGAAGCCGATGGTCGACCCGATCGAGGCCAATGCGCTGCATGGCGGCCGCCTGTCCCTGACCGACAGCATCATCGTTGCCGTGCAGAACCTGATCTCCAACGGTTTCGGCGCCTCGGTCGGCCTGGAGGCCGGCTATACCCAGCTTGCCGCCGGCCTCGCCTCGAAATTCGGCCTGAAGCTGCAGCTTCGCCGCTCGGACCTGCGCACCCTGGTTGGCTGCGGCGCGGCGGGCGCCATCGCCGCCGCATTTAACGCGCCGCTGACCGGTGCTTTCTACGCTTTCGAGCTGATCATCGGCTCCTATACGATCGTCTCGCTGACGCCTGTCGTCGTCTCCGCCCTTGTCTCGACTCTGATCGCAAGGCTGCTTGCCGGCAGCGATTTCACCATCGATATCGGCAGCTTCGGCTCGGTCGTGCCGGCCGATTATATCCCAGCGCTGCTGCTCGGCATTTTCTGCGCCGGTGTCGGCATCCTGATCATGCAGGGCGTCGCTTTTGTCGAGGAGCTGGCGCGCAAGAGCTCAATCGCCCCACCCTTCCGTCCGGCACTCGGCGGCATCATCGTCGGGCTCTTGGCTATGATCTCGCCGCAGGTGCTCTCGGCCGGCCACGGCGCGCTACATCTCAATCTTTCCCGTGAGGTGGCAATCCCGACGCTGATCGGCCTCTTCCTCTTGAAATCCTTCGCCTCGGCGATCTCGATCGGCTCCGGCTTCAGGGGTGGGCTATTCTTCGCTTCGCTGTTCATGGGCGCCCTGCTCGGCAAGCTCTTTGCCTATTGTGGCCCCTACTTCGCCGATGCGACGCTGACGCCCGTCATCTATGCCGTGGTCGGCATGAGCTCGCTTGCCGTCGCCGTCATCGGCGGGCCGCTGACCATGACGTTCCTGGCGCTCGAAATCACCGGCGATTTTCCGATCACGGCGCTGGTGCTCGCTGCCGTCATCACCTCCTCCCTCGTCGTGCGCTCGACCTTCGGCTACTCCTTCGCCACATGGCGGTTCCATCTGCGCGGCGAAAGCATCCGCAGCGCCCACGACGTCGGCTGGATCCGCAATCTGACGGTCGACAAGCTGATGCGCGCCGACGTCAAAAAGGCGAAGGCGGGCATCACGCTGGAGGAATTCAAGCAGGCCTTCCCGATCGGCTCGACCCAGCGCGTCATCCTCGTCGAGGAGAGCGACAAATATGCGGGTTTGGTGCTGGTGCCGGAGATCTACGCCAACCCGACCGACGCCCAGGACGAGGGCAAGACGCTTGCCGATTTCATCCACTACCGCAACGACTTCCTGCAGCCGCAGATGA
This sequence comes from Rhizobium sp. WSM4643, assembly GCF_025152745.1. Taxonomy (NCBI): domain Bacteria; kingdom Pseudomonadati; phylum Pseudomonadota; class Alphaproteobacteria; order Hyphomicrobiales; family Rhizobiaceae; genus Rhizobium; species Rhizobium sp. WSM4643. The sequence goes on from NZ_CP104040.1 coordinate 2,412,366, forward strand.
ATGCCAGACAGGCGGCGGCGATCTTCGACAAGAGCGAAAGCGAAGCGCTCGCCGTCGTCAACAACCTGATCGAACGCAAGGTGATCGGCCAGCTCAGCGAAAGCTATACGCTGCGCCGTTACAGCGAAGAACTCGACCGCCGCCGCCGCGAGGTCTCCGGCGAGATCTAAGCCGCTATGATCCGGGGCCGGCGAGCTTGAACACCTCTGCCCGCTTCGAAACGCCGCGCAATTCAAACGAACCCAGATACTCGCAGGCCACGGCGCAGGTGGTCGCGAAGCTCTCCGACATCAGCAGGTCTTGCTCTAGCGTGCCGCAGAGCTTTTCAAGCCGCGAGGCCTCGTTGACGGCCCTGCCGATCACCGTGAAATCGAGCCTGCCGCGGGCGCCAACGTTCCCGTAGAAAACCTCGCCGAGATGAAGGACGACATCGACGCCGATATCGGGGCCGCCGTTTTGCGTCCGCTCGCGGTTCAGCGCCTCGTTTGCTTTCAGCAGATTCTTCGCGGAAGCCAGCGCGGCCATGCAAGCCTTCTGTGGGTCGTCGGCGTCGGTCGGAAAGATCGCCAGCACGCTGTCGCCCATGAACTTGAGGATTTCGCCGGAATTTTCCTCGACATGCCGATCGATCAGCTCGAAATGTTCGTTCAGAAACCCGACGATCTCGCCGGGTTGATAGACCTCGGTCAAGGCAGTGAAATTTCTGAGGTCCGCAAGCAGGATCGCGGCATTGATGGAACCGCCCGTTCCCCTCTGGGTCTCCCCGGCCAGGATGCGCGCGCTCGTTCTGGCGCCGGTATAGACCGCGAGGATATCGGTGGCGGTTTTCGATGCCGCCACACGGTAAGCCGCCAGCCCCAGCGCTGGGACAAGCGCTTTGACTGTTGCCAGCTGATCATCGGAAAATCCGCCCGGCGCATCGCTGGTCAGCGAGAAGCCGAGCCCGCGTAGCGCGACTTCCTTCGGGAATTCGAAAAGGCTGACCACGTGGTCCGTGCCGCCGGCGAGCGCGAATTCCTTGAGCTGCGGATAGTCGAAACCTTCACCCTTCGCCAGTATCCAACGCCCCGTTCTTTCGCCGCGGCTCAACAGGTAGAATATCGGCGTTTTCTCGAAATTGCGCTCTTCCACGCTGCCATGCGCCGCATTTTCAAGAACCGTTGCACCGCCCCGGATGAAATTGGCCGAAACGCCGCGATACATAGGGTGAATGGATGGCATAGTGATGCTGGCCCTCCAGATGGGAAAGCCGTCCGCGATCAACCGGTCGCACAGGCCGGCGACGAGATCGCCAATATGCTCACTAGTGATTCCCTGTTCTATAAGCCACTGAATATGATCGTTAATTTTGGAATCTCCACATGACCGACGCAGTCTATCGTCGGAAATCGGGCAAATGGACGGCGATGACCAACGGGGGCGTTGCACGTCAACCAATAGTCGAGTCAGGCAGATATTTCTAGCCACGGACTCCGGCAACGACAACCACAAGCCAGAGGGAATGATACCTGCCGTTGCCGTCATTCGCCTGCCGACGAAGGGCAACGGAGAGTGCTGCAGAAATGAAGACGGTGCCGTAGCGCCTACGAATATCTCACATCCTGACCGTCATGCCGCCGTTGACCGTCAGCACATCGCCGTTGACGAAGGAAGCGGCGGCGCTTGCGAGAAACAGCGCCGCGCCGGCGATCTCGTCTGGGCGTCCCCAGCGCTGGACCGTGATGCGCTGGCGCACGAAGGGCATCAATTCCTCGTTCGCAGCCATCGCCGCATTCGTCTCGGTAGCAAACCAGCCGGGCGCAATCGCGTTGCTGGTGATGCCGTGCGCGCCGAACTCGACCGCCATGCCGCGCATCAGTCTGGTCAGTCCCTTCTTTGCTGCAGGGGGAACGCGGCGCCGCCACGATTCTCTTCTCCCCATCGGGGAGAAGGTGCCGGCAGGCGGTTGAGGGGGTGAGCGGCGGAGCCGCGAATGCGCTGAGCGAAAGCGAAGGGCAATCAATGACGTAGTGCCGCGTCGCCCCCTCATCCGACCCTTCGGGCCACCGACCGGGGTCGAGCCACGGGTCTCGACCCGTCCTTCGGACCCCCGCTGGGGAGAAGAGGGAGCCGCGATTTTTGTCATCCCACAGACTAGGAACGATGCGGCAGCCGCCCACGACATACCCAGGCTAGCCAATCAACCCCGCAAACCAGCCCGGATCGAGATGACGTTCCAATTCTCCGGCGATCTCGTCGAGCGCCTGCTCGACGACGTCGCGGTAATTCCTCCGCTCGCCTGATAGGCCGAAGCTTTGAAGCAGTCGGGCGCGGTAGGCGTCGCTGCCGAAGAGCCCGTGCAGATAGGTGCCCATGATCCGGCCGTCGGCCGACAGCGCCCCGTCGGGCGCGCCGTCGATGATTACGGAAGGCCGATTGCAATCCGGGCCGCGGGTGATGCCGAGATGGATCTGGTAGCCGGCGAGCGGCGCGTCATATTCGGTCGAGCGGGCCTGGCTGTTGCGCACGGTCTTTTCCAGCGCCATCTCAGTCTCGATGTCGAGCAGCCCGAGCCCCGGCGTCTCGAGCGTCCCGCCCTCGATGCCGAGAGGGTCGCGCACCATGCGGCCGAGCATCTGATAGCCGCCGCAGATGCCGATCACCCGGCCGCCGCGCCTGACATGCGCCTGGAGATCGTGATCCCAGCCATGGGCGCGGAAGTCGGCGAGATCCGATATCGTCGATTTCGAGCCGGGAAGCACAACGAGGCTCGCATCGGCAGGTAGCCGCTCGCCTGATCGCACGAAGACCAGCTCGACATCCGGCTCGGTCCTCAGCGGATCGAGATCGTCGAAATTGGCGATACGCGGCAGCACTGGCACGGCGATCTTCAGCGCGCCCGTCCCGCCCCTCGCCAGCCGTTCGAGCACGGCCGAATCTTCGGCCGGCAGGCGCGCAGCCCCCCTCAGCCACGGCACGATGCCGAAACACGGCCAACCGGTAAAACCTTCGATGGCGCGGATGCCGTCGTCAAACAGCGAGACGTCGCCGCGGAACTTGTTGATGATATAGCCTGCAATCATCGCCCGGTCGCCATCATCGAGGATCGCATGCGTGCCGACCAGCGAGGCGATGACGCCGCCGCGGTCGATATCGCCGATAAGCACGACCGGCACGCGGGCACGCGTCGCAAAGCCCATATTGGCGATATCGCCGGCCCTGAGATTGATCTCGGCGGGCGATCCGGCGCCCTCGACGATGACGAGATCGGCGCCATCGGCCACTCTTTCGAAGCTTTCGAGCACGGCGCCGAGCAACTGAGGCTTCAGCCGCTGGTAATCGCGTCCTTTCGCCTGCCCAAATACCCTGCCGTGCACGATGATCTGGCTGCCATTTTCCGATTGCGGCTTGAGCAGCACCGGGTTCATGTGCACCGTTGATGGCGCGCGCGCGGCCAACGACTGCAGCCACTGCGCCCGGCCGATCTCGCCGCCATCATCGGCGACCGCCGCATTGTTCGACATGTTCTGCGGCTTGAACGGCCGGACGGTCAGCCCGCGATTGGCCGCCAACCGGCAAAGGCCCGCAACCAGAACCGTCTTGCCGACATCGGAGCCGGTCCCCTGCAGCATGATCGCTCTTGCCATGATGGCCCGCATTCGCCTCTCGTTCAGGCGAGGCCTACAATGGGCGGCAACCTCGGGTCAAGCTTGGCTCGGGTCAAGACTTGGCCCGGCGCAAGACTTGGCCCGGCGCAAGACTTGGCTCGGTGCAAGTTCCCACGCAAACGCGAAAACCGCGCATGGCCTTGGCTCTGCGCGGTTTGCCGAAAACTCAGGCGTCTTCGCCCTTACACGGCGAAGCTCGCTTTCTCCGGTACGCACTACCTGAACCGGAGAAGCGGCGGTCATTGCTGCCACGCCCTAACTGATAACCGCACATTCTTACCGGAGAGTTATTGAAGGCTTACGCAAATGTTAATTTTGATCTTTTTTGACATTCTCGCCAAAATATCTGCCGAAAATCCGCCGCCGGTCGCGAAGAGCGTGTATTTCGCCGGAGGGCGCCATTTTCGGGATGCTGACATAAATTCTTCGAATTCAATAATTTAGTCACGCAACCATGAGCAGAAGATGGTTGATTTCTGCGAGCGAACGCGTAGGCTTCATCAAGATGCTCCATTATTGAACATGGCATGCCCATGAACCGGAAAGCCTGTCGCGGTATCGCCCGGCAGGCATTGTCCCTTCGGGTGCCGGAGAGATTTGGCGGTGGATTTCAGAGCCTGCGCGTCCGCCTAAGAAGAATTCGGGGAATGACGATGAAGACGTTTCTGATTCCGGCCGTCTTTGCCGCGGCTCTTTCTACCGTCGCGCCGGCTGAAGCCGCTGAGTGCGGCAGCGTTTCGATCGCCGAAATGAAATGGGCCTCGGCAGGCATCGCGGCGAGCTTCGACAAGATCATCCTGGAAAAGGGATACGGCTGTTCGGTCACCATTGTCGATGGCGACACTCTGCCGACTTTCGCCTCGATGAATGAGAAAGGCACCCCCGACATCGCCTCGGAATACTGGATCAATTCCGTCAGGTCCCTGCTCGATCAGGCCGTCAACAGCGGCCGGTTAGTGGAGGGGGCCGAAATCCTGGCTGACGGCGCCGTCGAGGGTTGGTGGATTCCGAAATTTATCGCCGACGCCCACCCCGACATCCGCTCGGTCGAAGACGCGCTGAAACATCCCGAACTCTTCCCCGCCGAGGACGACCCATCGAAAGGCGCAGTTTACAACTGCCCCGCCGACTGGAGCTGCCAGATATCGACCACAAATCTGTTCAAGGCGCTTGCCGCCGACAAGAAGGGCTTCGAGCTCGTCGAGACCGGCAGTCCCGAACGGCTCGATGCATCGATTGCCCGCGCCTTCGACAACAAGGTCGGCTGGCTCGGTTATTACTGGGCGCCGACCGCCATCCTCGGCAAATACGACATGACGCGCCTGAGCTTCGGCGTCGGCCACAACAAGAGCGAATGGGACCGCTGTACCGCAGTTGCCGGCTGCGCCAGGCCCGAGGTCAACTCCTACCCGGTCTCGCGCGCCTTCACGCTGATGACCAGGTCCTTCGCCAGCCGCGCCGGGCCTGTCACGACCTATCTCAAGACCCGCAAATGGGACAATGCGACGATCAATCAGGTGCTCGCCTGGCAGGACGAAAACCGCGAAAGCATTGAGGATGCCGCGATCTATTTTCTTCGCAATTACGAGAGTCTGTGGACCAAATGGGTGCCAGTCGATGTAGCCGAGAAGGTCAAGGCGAGCTTATAACGGCAAAAACACGATCAAGCATGGACGATTCGATGATTCCCTTTCCCGACCGCGATACCGTTGCGGAAAAGCTCGCCGCGCTGTCGGAGACCGACAAGTCGTATCTGGCGCTGCTCATGGAAAACGCTGCCCAGGACGACAACCTGCTCGACGGCCTGCGCCGCCATCTCGATCTTGCCGCCGGATCGCGTTTCCTGAACTCGCTGAAGCTCGAAAATCTGGGAATCTGGCTCGGAACCCAGGCGCCGGACCGGTTGCAGATCCGGCTGACGGAAGCTGCCCGCTCCAGCCAGCATCCCGCCTACCAGGCCTTCCGGACCGGTCTCGACCGATCCGGCGGGCTGGAAAAGGCTTATCCCCCAGTCACCCCTTAGAATGATCCGAACTCGGTCATCTGATCCGGCCCCGGCCGATATCTGATCCCGCGGTCAATATCTGATCCGGCAATCCTCGGAAGAAAGCTGAATCGTCATTACTTCTTCGCGGCGCGGTCGACCGAGCGGCCGGCATCCTGCGTGGCGTTCACGGTATTTGCCGTATCCTTTCCTATGCCGCGGATCGTGTTGCCGCAGGAGGAAAGGGCAAGAAGAACCATCAAGGCTGCGGCAATTTTGGCCGTTGTCGTCATCTCGGATATCCTTGTTTGAAATCAACCCCGAACGGCGACAATTGCCGTCCCGCGCCAATAACGCACGACAAACCAAAAGGTTCACTGGCTATAAGGATACCCGCTAGAGACACGCGTTCCATAGAACGCGCTACCTACTTTCGATCGGCGCATAATCCTGTCCAATGCTGCTAGGCGGCGACTGCTTTCGCTCTCTCGGCAAAGGCGCCGCGAATGCTGTCGGCCACCGTCTCGATCGGCCCCGATACCTGCGAGGCGGTCAGCAGGCGGATATCGAAGGCGCCGAGCTCCGGCAGCCCTTCCTGAGGCCCGAGGATCGCCATGTCCTCGTTGACATAGGAAAGCGGCAACGGTGCGATGGCGAGATCGGAAAGCACGGCGGCGCGCTGCGCCATCGTGTGGCCGCTGAGATAGGCGACGCGATAATGCCGCTTGTTGCGTTCGAGCTGCGAGAGCGCTTCCTGGCGCCAGATGCAGCCATCCTCCCAGATCGAGATCGGCAGCGGATCGCGGCGATGCGCCGAACCACACTTGGCGCCGGCCCAGACCAGCCGCTCGCGGAACACCACCTCACCGCCCGTCGGGAACGGCCGTGTCGCACAGTTGATCAACGCCAGGTCGAGCCGTTGCTCCTCCATGCGCTTCTTCAGCCCCATGCTCATGTCGATCGTCACGTCGACCATGATGCCGGGATAGCTCTCGGCGAAACTCTTCAGAATACTCGGCAGCAGCCGTTCGCCGATATCCTCCGGCGCGCCGAGCCGCACGACGCCGCTGAGCTCCGGCATGATGAAGCGCGACACCGCTTCGTTCGACAGCGCCAGGATGTTGCGAGCATATGACAGCAACATCTCGCCGTGGCGCGTCAGGGATACCGAGCGTGCGTCGCGCAAAAATAGTGTCGCACCAAGCTGCTCTTCAAGTTTCTTGATCTGCATCGACACCGCCGACGGTGTGCGGAAGACCGCCTCGGCGGCGGTCGAAAAATTGCCCGTCTCGGCGATGGCAACAAAGGTACGCAATACATCGTTGTCGAGCAGCGGAATGGGACGGCGAAAGGGAATGCTCATCGTCGCATCTTTCAATTTTTCTGATTTATAACCCCATATCATTTTGTTTGATTGAATGTCAATTGAACCCGATATTTCGCGTGTCGGCAGCAAAATGCAGCCAAGGAGGCCCAACATGTCTCAAACAAGCATCTGGAATATCGTACAGGCCCTTTCCGCATTCAAGGCGCAGAGACGCAGGGATGCTAACCATGAGCATGCGCTCCGGGAGTTAAGGCGCTTTCCGCCACATCTGCTGGCGGATTGCCAGCGCGAAATGGAGTTAACCCTCCCGGAGCGCCGCGCATGCGATGGGACCCGGTAGAGACGCTTCATCACTTTGAATCCGCTCAGGCCAGATCGATGGCGGTCCACTTGCAACGTCCGCTCGACCTGCGCCGCAGCGGCCGACCGACAGTCGAACGGCGATCACATCCCGCCCAGCAGTTTGAACGCAATGATCCACATCGTGAAAGCGACGAGCGTTTCCAGCACGCGCCAGGATGAGGGTTTCGAGAAGATCGGCCGCAGCCGTGTAGCGCCATATCCGAGCGAAAAGAAGAACAGGAAGGAACCCGTCACCGCCCCTGTCGCAAATGAAGCCTGCTCTCCCGGATATCGTGTCGATATCGTGCCGAGCAGCACCACCGTGTCGAGATAGACGTGCGGGTTGAGCCAGGTGAGTGCGAGGCAGGTCGCCAGTGTCTGCCGGAAACTCGACGTTGTGGCTTCCCCAGCCGTGAGAGCGGCGGATGACCGCAAGGCGGAATAGAGGCTTCTTGCCCCGTACCACACCAGAAATACGGCTCCGCCGTAGCGCATGACAGGATCGAGCCAGGGCATCAACCCAGCGATTTGCTGAAGGCTGGTCACGCCAAGCACGATCAACGCGGCATCCGATACCGCGCATGCGAGGCAGACGGCGAAGACATGTTCGTTGCGCAAGCCCTGACGGAGGATGAAGGCGTTCTGCGCGCCGATGGCGACAATCAGGCTGAGGCCCATCATCAGGCCGGTTCCATAGATCGAAAAATTCATCTCTTCAGCCAACGCCCCTCATTTCGGTGAGGTTGCGCTATCGTGATTAGGCGAATTAGGCTAATTAATCCACCTTACTCCAATGAAGCAAGACTAATCCATGCTCGACTATCCCGCTCTTCGCGCAGTTGCAACCATTGTCCAGACAGGCAGCTTCGAAAGAGCCGCGACCGTGCTGAACGTGACGCCTTCGGCCATTTCCCAGCGCGTGAAGCAGCTCGAGGAACGTCTCGGCGTCGTCCTCATCGTCAGAGGCACGCCGTGCACGGCGACGGAAAAGGGAGAATGGCTCTGCCGCCATATGGAGAATGTCGGCATGCTCGAAGCCGAACTCTTCGGGCAGCTGCCGGCACTCGTCGATCCCGACGAACCCCGCCAAAGGGTCACGCTTCAAATCGCGACGAACGCCGACAGCCTCGGGACATGGTTCGTCGAGGCCATGGCGAATTTCGCCAGGAGCTATTCTTATCTGCTGAACGTCGCCGTCGACGACCAGGACCATACCGCCGAATGGCTGCGGCGCGGGCGGGTGATCGCCGCCGTCACCAGCCTGGAAAAGCCGGTCCGCGGATGCCGGCGTTTTGCACTCGGCGTTCTCAGATACCATGCGACGGCAACCCCCGACTTCGTCGCCCGTCACTTTCCGCATGGCGTGACATCAGAGGCAATCCGCAGCGCCCCGGCGCTGACCTTCAATCAGAAGGACAGGCTGCAAAGCAGCTGGATCAGGCGGATGTTCGGACACGATCTCGACTACCCCACCCACTGGCTGCCGTCGCCGCAAAGTTTCGTCGAAGCCAGCCTCTCGGGCATGGGCTGGGGAATGAACCCCACCCAGCTGACCCGCGAGCATCTGTTATCGGGACGGCTGGTGGAGCTGGTTCCCGATACGCCGTTGGACGTCCCGCTCTATTGGCAGATAAACCGCTTTGCCGCCGATCGCTTGGCGGAGCTGACACGGGAGGTCATCAAGGTCGCGAAACGCAATCTCTGAGGCTTCACTCATCTCAGCGACCGAGTGCGCTTTTGTCAGACGTAAGCGGTGCGGCTACCGAACTCGCTGGTCTCTACGCGAATAGCGCTCTCCTATGCTACGGCGATGATCTCCAGTTCCTGGCCGCCTGTCTCCACCATATCCCCAACAGCCTTGCCCATCAGGAGCCGCGCCACCGGGGAGACATAGGAAATGCACCCGGCCTTCGGATCAGCCTCGTCCTCTCCGACGATGCGATAGGTCTGCACACGCCCGTCGTCACGACGGAAAGTCACCGTGCTGCCGAAGGCGACGGTATCGATTGACGTAGGGGCAGGCATGAGCTGAGCGGTGCGAAGTCTTGCGGCTAAGTAGCGAAGATCACGCAAGGGATTGGCCGTCTGCCGCCGCCGTTCGTTCACGTCTTCGATAGGGTTCGCAGCATCATAGGCCTCGCGAGCCTGCTGGAACTGCAATTCCAGAGCCTTCAATCCCGCTTCCGTAACGAGGTTCGGATGCGGCGAGATCGGACGATCGGGCAGCAGGGTTTCCGAAGCGGTTTCGAAACTCTCTTCCTTGGTGAAAGCGACGGCCAATCTCGGACTCCGTTTTAGCGCGATGCGGTCTCGTAGCTGATGGGCGATTGCCCAGATCTCTGTTGGAACCATACACCGACTGCAGACGAACCGCCAATCGGGCCCATCGACGGCCGCTTTTCCTGTCACGCCCCCAACTTGGGAGCGTTAGGAACGTCCTGCGCCGCATGGCGTTTATACCACGGTGCGCCGTGGCGCATCGGATACACTCTGATAACCACGGCCGAGGAGGAGCAAATGCCCGGCGAGCAGCGAGAGGGCCAGGACAAAGTCTGGACCAAAACATGCCTTCGCTCCTGACGGATGCCATGCCGCTGACGCCAGGCTGGTGGGATATCGGCGCGCGGATCATGCTGACATTGATTGCCGGCGGCCTCATCGGCCTTGATCGCGAGCGCGGCGGTCATGCGGCAGGTTTCAGAACCACGATCCTGGTGGCGCTTGCCGCCTGCCTGGCGATGATCCAGGCAAACCTTCTTCTGTCGACATACGGAAAGACGCCTGGCTCGTTCACGCAGATGGACGTGCTGCGCTTTCCGCTCGGCGTCCTGACGGGCGTCGGCTTCATCGGCGGCGGAGCGATCCTCAAACGCGGCGACATACTGACCGGGGTCACGACGGCGGCGACCTTGTGGTTCATGACGGTGGTGGGCCTCTGTTTCGGCGGCGGTCAGATCCTGACCGGCATCGCGGCGACGGCGGTTGGCTTTATCGTCCTGTCGCCCTTGAAGCGGCTGGACACATGGCTGCGCTGCGAACAGAAGGCGACGCTTGTCGTCCGCGCCTCGAACGGCAATATCCCCGACCTATCGGGAGTACTGAATCCGCTCAGATGCCATGCAGGCCTCCTGTCACTCCACCGAACCGCCGATAGCGGCGCCGAGGTGACGTTCGAGCTGCGATGGCTCGCCAGGGACCCAGACGCATCGGCACGCGCGATCCTGAACGCGCTTTCGAACACGCATGAGGTCGCGGATTTCTCCATGAAGACGACCACGACATGAGCTTCACGGTGACACGCCGGCGGCGGTTCCACATCTCTCATTTCGAAACGTGCTGAGGTTTGCCCTTCCTCTTGGTTGAGGCAAATTCCTCGAGCTGTTTCTCGCTCATGGATTCGACCATCTGTTTCGAGGCGCCTCTGAGTTCGCTCTTGGGCGTCTCGCCACGCTTGGCCGAAAGCGCGGCGCCTGCCGCCTTCTGCTGGGCCTTGGACTTGGCTGGCATATCGATCTCCTTTTGCTTGGCGGGCTCCGTTAAGGGCCTGATGCCGAAAAATGTGAGCGGTTTTCGGACGAGATCATGCTCTGATCATTCTGTTCAAGGAGGCTGCGGCCCGCGAGCCGCAGCCGACAGGCTGTCAGTTGATGGTGGCCCACTGGCTTCGGACATCCCTGGCGTTCTTCGACAGGTGGACGTGGGCGTCCACATGGTCGACCCAATCGAGCGGGATCAAGTGGTGCTTGCCATCTCCCGAGTCGGTCTTCGTCAGCTTGATGCGCGTGGGGCCGTCGAGATGATCGACTGTGCCGACATGGGTGCCGTCGGCAGCCCGAACTTCCATATGTTCACGGATCTGATCTGCGGAAATCATCGTTTCCTCCTTTGCATCATTGTCAGATACGAAGCGGCAACGACGTGGAGCGGACTTGGTTCCAAACACGAGCGACCGTGTTCAATCATCAGTCACGTCCCAATTGTCATCCGGGTTGAAGCTCCTGATGCCCGCGGCTATTTTTTCGGTCTCCCGACCGAGATCGGCCTGGTAGACCGTGCCGTTAGCATTCAGTTGGAACGTGTGCACGCCGGTTTCGCCATACCGGATCGGCCAGGCGATCAGTGCGAATCCTGCGATCATGTTGCCGTTGATCACGTAATCGAACTTTCCGCCCGCGATGTTCGGCCCCTGGCTTTCGATAATCCTGTAGCGATAGCCGTAATAGCCCTCGCCGGCCTTCGCTTTATCAAGCGCCGCATTGTCTTCGAGGGCGTTGCCCGCCGGGCTGTCACCCTCGCCGAGATCAGGCGACCAGTAGAGACCGTCAGTTTTGCCGTCGCTGCTGATCAGTTTCTGGGCATATTCCAGGACGCCGTCATCGTCGTGGTCGGCGGAAGAATATTCCTTTTGGGCGTCGACATAGGCCCGCATCGTGTCGATGGTCTGCAATTCGTTCTCGCCGACGCGACGATCGATGATCTCCTCGAACCCGGCATAGGTGTCGAAACCCCATTTGCCATCGTCGCCCTTCGCGATCGGAAATGGCAGAGGCCACAGTTTGTCGCCGATCTCGATGATCTTGCGGCCATCGACGTCCTTCACGACGATTTTCTTGCTTGTGCCGTCCCGGATCTGTGCGTAGGTGTCCATCACGCCTTCGTCTGCCTTCGCTTTCGCCGCATCAATTCCCAGCAGCGCCGTAAACTTGTCGAAATCATCAGCCGACAAGGCCGCCTTGAAGGCCTCGACGGCTTGTTCCGGCGTCTCGAATACCGGGGGATCGCTCTGCGAAGCGAAGCCCGAGATGACGGTCGCATCGGATGGCTCTGCCGCAGATGTCGAAACCGGATTGGTGGCGAGAGCCGCAAGAGCGAACACAGAACCCAGAAGCATGTTTCTGACTGACTTGGTCATCACTTTCCTCCTTCTTTCGGTCACCGACGACCGCCGCCGCGGCCACCACCGCGGCCACCACCACCGCCACCGCGGCCGCCGCCACCGCCGTGCATTACTCTACCGCCGCCGCGATTGCTCCCGGCCATGGCCTGTCTGCCGCGGTTGGACTGCATCTCAGCGCGCCTGCCGCTGTCGACCTGACCGAGGGCTGATGGCTTTCTGGGCCGGTTGTCGACGCGGGACGCTGGCTTCGCCTTTGCGACTGGACGTTTGGCGTTGGCCCCGGACCTTGCCTTTTCGCCAGCTCTGTTCGTCGGCCTCGCGTCGGGCCTGCGGTTCTGCGCGGCCTGCGCTGCCTTCCCGCCTCCAGGAGCCGCTCCCGTATTGCCTGGCTTGTTGCGGGCAGCACTGATCCTGTCCGCATCGATCTTGCTCTTGCGGACATCGTTGACGCTGATTTTGCCTGGCTGGTCGCGGATCGTGTTCGCACGGTCGTTGTCTCTGGCTCCGACCCTGTTGCCGGGATTCGCCTCGATACTGCTCCGGAAGGAGTTGCGGTCGATATTGTTGAGCTGCCCGCCGTCGAACCCGATCTTGCTGCGGTCGACATTCTTCCAGTCGACGTCGTTGATATTCACTTTGCCATTGATGTTGTTGAGGCAATTGTTGCAGTCGATATCGACGTTGCCGTTCCAGCGCCCGCCCCATACGCCCCAACGGTTCCAGTCGACGGCGGCGGCCCAAACCGCTCCCGTCACCACGCCCGCAAAAAAGGGGGCGGTCGGATAGTAGTAGTTCGGATACGGCTCTGAATAGTAGCCGATAGGCTCAGCCGCATAGTTCGGTTCATACAGCATCTCCGGCGCATACTGCGGAACGTAGATTTTGTCAGGACTGGCGGAGACGATCACGACGTTGTCGTTCTCCTGGCTGACCTTGATCTTGTCATCGGTCTTGATAATGCCGTCGGCGACCGCTTTGTCGCGCAGTTGCTGTATGGCGATCAGAACGTCCTTCTGCTGGACGGAGAGCGCATCTCCGAGCGACTGCGTCCAGTCCAGGTCGTCGCTCATCATCGTAACGATCTGGGGATAGTTCAGCAGTGATACGATGCTGCCGTCCCACGTCGTCTTCGGCTTGAGCTCGGGCTGCTTCTTCAAGGTTTCGAGAAACCGGGCTGCTTCCACCACCTGCAGCGGATAGAGCGACGCCGATGTGACGAGCGCAACCAGTTCGTCCGGATAAAGCGCAATCCGCGCCACCAGGATTTCGAGTTCGTCCTCGCTCAGCGGCGCCGGCGCTTCGTCTTCCGCTGCCACGGGACCGGCAGTGGCCGGTTGCTGCGCGGCGGCTGTCAGCGTCAGATGTGGCGAAAACAGGAAATCTGCAAAAGGCAGAAACAGGCCCGTGGCGAGCAACAATGCGTAAGGTCTAGCCATCTCAAATCCTCCTTGCGGTCAGACATGGTGTGTAGGCTGTCGACTATTGTATTTTCGCTGGTGCCGCATACTCCTCCGAGTGGAGGAGTATTGATAGCTAAACATCGGCCAAGCAGTCTTTTGCTCCAAATTTATCGCAAAGACAGCCCCAGGCGTAGTCGCTAGGACGTATGTTACAGTAACACACTTGCAAAAGCGGAGTTCAGCGCGCAAACTAAAATCGACGGCGGGCCGCTTGATCACGAAGTTATTGGCACGCCGAAAAAACGCATCCGCCAACAGCATCGCCCTGGGCGCCATTCGCACGCCGACCAAGACCTGCGCGTGGCGAACCTCGGAAACTGTGCCGACTTGATGAAGCTCATTCCGTACACGCATCGGCGCGACGGAGGAGATCGGCCGGACAGCGGTGCGGCTTGCGCCTGATTTCACCGACTACATCGTCGCAGCGACGATCTATATCGACGGCGGAATAACGCTGTACCCCGGTTTCGAAACCGATGCCTAACGTTCCATCTCGGCGCGGTGCGCTGCCGCCCCCGTTTGGCACGTCAATGAGAGATAGAGCCGACACACTCCTGCTTCATGCATTTCGCTCATGCCGCATACTCATCCCAGTTGGAGGGTGTTGACAGCTAAAATATCGGCAGGCTGTAGGTAACCAGAACCTACAGTATCATACGGTCTAGTTTGACTTATCGATGCTGTAGTTTTCGGTATTGGCCGTCGGCCATTGGGAGGCAACGTTATGGCTGAAAGTGAAAAGTCAAATCCTCAGATGCTTAGCGCGGAAGAATTGAGACAGAAAGCTCTGGAACTGCAGCTGATAGAAATGGAGCGTGAGGACAAAATCAAAGCGCGTGAAGCAAAAAAGCACGCGGAGTTCGTCGATGACTTCTTCCGCAAACACGTCGGCGACAAGGAACGTGACATTATCAGGCGCGTCATCATGAAGGCAGCCGCCGACGGCAAATCCGAGGCCATGGTCTATAGCTTTCCGTCGAGCTTCTGCACGGATAGCGGCCGCGCGATCAACAGTGCCCGGCCAGAGTGGCCGACGACGCTTCAAGGAAAAGCCAAGGAAATATATGATCTTTTCATCGAAGTCGCCCGGCCTCACGGCTACAAGCTGAAGGCGATGGTCATCAGTTTTCCGGGCGGCATGCCGGGCGACATCGGCTTCTTCCTGAATTGGGAGGCACCAGTCGGCTAGGCCGCTGCGCACCTATGCGGTTCGTCAGCCATGGGTTCGGCCGGCACATCAGCGCCCGCGGCCAACCGTTCGGCTGATGGAGCGATCGGAGGCTACCCCACTGCTAGCCTGAGTTCGCTTCAGCAGATGAATGAATTCCGGGGGGAGTGGCATGCTTCAAAGTTTTCATATGCCGATATTCAGGGGCCTGGAGGGATTTCGCGCGGACTGGCTGCGAAGCGATATTCCTGCGGGGCTGTCGATTGCAGCTGTCGGCCTGCCGAGTGCGATCGCTTATCCCGCCATCGCCGGCCTCCCCCCGGAAACCGGGATATATGCGAGTATCGTCGCGCCCGTTGCCTACGCCCTGTTCGGGCCATCGCGGTTATTGGTGGTCGGGCCCGACGCCGGGACCATGGCGGTTCTTGCGGCAGTCATGGCAACTGTCATCGCCGCCCAACCTGCCGGCACATCAGCCGATCCGGTTGCGATCGCGTCTGCCCTGGCGCTCGGCGTCGGAGCCTTCTATTTTGCAGCACGGCTGCTGCGGCTGGGCGTCCTCGCAAGCTTTCTATCCCGCCCGATTCTGGTCGGCTTCTTTGCCGGCGTATCCATCTCCATCCTTGTCGGGCAGATCGGCCGCTTTACCGGGGTGCGTATCGAGTCCGACGGTCTCCTGCCGCCGATTGCCGAGATCATTCGCAAGAGTGCCTTGATCCATTGGCCGACATTGCTGTTCGGGCTCGCCATGTTCGCACTGTTGTGGATCGTGAAAGCCACGCGGCTGCCTGTACCGGGACCCGTCGTCGTTGTCGTCGTTTCCGTCATTCTCTCCGCCATCTTCAACTTTGAAGCCGCAGGCATCCGCGTCGTTGGCGATCTCCCCACCGGGCTGCCGTCATTCTCCCTCCATGCATTCTCTCAAATGCCCATGGACAGGATCGTCCTTGGGTCGGCAGCCGTCTTTCTGATCAGTTTTGGCTCGAGTATCGTCGCCGCACGAAGCTTCGGGGCGCGCTCCGGCGAGGAGGTCGACGCCAACCAGGAACTGATCGGGCTGGGCGCGGCGAACATCGCCCCCGGCCTGTTTGGTTCATTTCCCATCGCCGTCTCCGACTCGCGTACAGCGATCAATCTTGCAGTCGGCGGCAGATCGCAGGCAGCCGGTCTCGTTTCCGCCGTGACCCTGATGGCGGCGCTGCTGTTCTTGAATGGCGCCCTGCGCATCCTGCCGATCCCTGCCCTGGCGGCGATCCTGGCGGCAGCCGCAATCAGCCTGATCGACGTCAGCGAGCTGAGAAAGATATGGCACATCAGCCGCGCGGAGTTCGTCTTCGCCCTCATCGCCATGTTCGGAGCCATCAGCTTCGGAGTCCTGAACGGCGTCATCGTCGCGATCGCCGCAACCCTGATCTATCTCCTGCGCAAGACGATGTTCCCGAAAGACACGCTTCTCGGCCGCATTGCCGGGCGCGATGGCTTCTACGACATGCAGCGCTTTCCGGACGCCCGGGGCGTTCCAGGCATCTCCATATGTCTCGTCCAGGGCAATCTGCTGTTTTACAACGCCGATTATGTCCGCATCCGGTTGCGCGCCATCGCTGACGGCCTGCCGGCCGAAACACGCTGGCTCATCCTCGACGCCAGCGCCATTGCGCATATCGATAGCACCGGAGCCGCCGCACTCGATGCCGTGCAGGCAAACCTCTCCGGGCGGGGCATCGCCTTCGGCGTGGCTCACCTAAACGCTGAGGCCACGGAGCTGCTGGGCCGCGCCGGCGTCGTCGGCGGCATCGGAGCCGGAAAGTTCTTTGACGACACGGAAGACGCGCTGCGTGCCGCGCGCCTGGGGGAAGGAAGCGACCGGCCTTTGGCCGGAGGTCATCAATAAGGGGTCATGGAGGAAGTGATGAACAAACGGCAGGACGACGACACCGAAGTGGACGAAAAGAAGCGCAAGAAGTCCTGGAACTACGACAAGGAAATCGTAAGACTTCAGGTCGAACTCGCGCATCTGCAGGCCTGGGTGAAGAAATCGGGCGCTCGCATCGTGATCATCTTCGAGGGCCGGGATGCTGCCGGCAAAGGCGGGATGATCAAGCGAATTACCGAGCGCGTCAGTCCACGGGTTTTTCGCGTGATCGCGCTGCCGGCCCCGACCGATCGCGAAAAGACGCAAATGTATATGCAACGCTACATCGCACATCTGCCGGCCGCGGGCGAAATCGTCATATTCGATCGCAGTTGGTACAATCGCCCCGGCGTGGACCGGGTGATGGGATTCTGCTCGGAGAAAAAGGCAAGGCGTTTCCTCGAGCTGGCTCCGGGTTTCGAAGCCTCGATAGTCGAAAGCGGCATAACCCTGCTGAAGTACTTCCTGACGGTCGGCGAGGAGGAACAGGATCGCCGCTTCAGACGGCGGATCGACGATCCGCTGCGGCAGTGGAAGCTCAGCCCGATGGATGTCGAGTCGTACCAGCGGTGGTGGGACTACTCGGCTGCTTACGACGAAATGATCCGGGCGACGGACCGCCAGCACGCCCCATGGTGGATTGTGCCGTCAGACGACAAGAAGCGCGCGCGCATCAACTGCATCTCGCACATCCTGAAATCGATTCCGTATGAAAAGGTGAAGTTCGATGCGCCGGACCTCGGGAAGCGTCAGAAGCGGCCCGGCGGCTACGTCGAAGACAACAGCATCCGGCACGTAGTCCCGGATGTGATCGCCGAGGACATGCGATGATCGGGGCCGTGTGAGACGACACCGCACCGGAACAGCGCTGGCTGTCCGGCGCGCTGATGTTTTCAATCAACAGGAGTGTGTGATGATCTATCCGTCGATCCGTGTGCTGTCCGTCGCTATTGCCTGCATTCTTCCCTTGGCCGGCATATCCGTTTCGAAAGCGCAGGCGGCCGAGCCGCTCGAACAATTTCCGATGGTCATAACCTGCGAATATAAAGGCCTGCACCAAGCCTTCTACTTCACGAGATTGGATGCAGATGGTATGGCCACCTACATCAATCCGAGCAAGGTTGCGGGAACGATATCGATCGGCGGGACCGCTAAAGCGTTAGGTGAACCAATCGGCGGAAGTTGTTTGGGCAAAACACTTAAGGAGCTCAGGGCATCCGGACAAGCCCGCGATCTCAAGCCCTAGCAACCTTCCCTTCCGGATGTCCTGGATCCGCATGCCGCAATCGACGGCCCGATCCGGCAGGAGGGAGGCTGCACCTGCATACTCAATTTTAAAGTTCGGACAGCGGGGGCCTGGTCGGCAAGCACTGTCATTGAGGCTCGTCGTGGTTCGGAACGACAAAGGGAGGCAAAGATGACCGCCGAGACCGTGCCGGGTTGAAAACAAAGACCTGATGCTAACGCATCGGCAGTCACCGCTGCAGGTCGTAGCACTGCGCCCTGCGGCTCCCGGGTCTGGCAGGTCGGCGAGAAATGGAGGCGATAGCGCCTTTGTTTCATGCATTCGCTGAAGCCCTTGGGGTCGGGTGGATCCTTCCAAAGATGGGCGAGTTCGCAGTGCTTGCGAACATTGATGAAGTCTTCTGCTCTCGGTGGCGTCAACTGAAGCCGCCGAAGCGGCTAGCGCCAAGAACATCGCGGAACTCAAAGCAGCCGACGTCTTCAAGATAGGCTGCTCTCAGAGAACGCCTGAGTCATGCCGATATCCTCTTCGTTTCCCCCCCGTCCGCGGCCACAGGATGACGGCAAACAGCAGCGCGTAGATCAAGGCTGCTGCGACATAGACGATGCGGGTGGCGAAGGATTCTGCGGCGCTGCCGGGCAGAGGCGAGACACCGAGGCCGAAGAGAATCAGGAAGGTTGTCAGGGCGCCGGCAAATATCGGTGCGTCCTTCGAGCGGGCGGCCGCGCGCCCTCCGATGAGGAGGACTACGATGAGAACGATGAGGAAGATCGAGAAAAGATTGGGACGCAGTGATAGCGCGGCATACGCAACGGAGGCGAGCACGCCGCCGAAGAGGTTGACGAGCACGAGCCCGATCGCCGCCCGCGCGCTCGCGGCAACGTCGAGCTGCCCGAGCAGCGACGCCACGGTTATCGGAATGACCGCCGCAGCGGTCAGGTTGTCGCTCGTCAGGCAGATCACGACAGAGCCCAGAAGGATAACCGTGTTTGCCAGCGCCCGACCCAAGGCCGGCGGCCGCTCGGAGATCGCCACCGCCTCAACCTCCGCGGCGAACGGCTCGGGAAAGATTGCATGGGCGAACCACATCAGAGCCGTGCCGGACAACACCCCGGCGACCAGGATGGACAGGATAGAATTGGCGAGTTCCTTGTTCAGGATGCCGAGCAGAGGCACGATGATCGAAACGACGAGCACGAGAAAGACGGCCGCTCCTCCCTTTCCCGTCGACTGCGCGGCGAAGCACGCAAAATAGGTCAGCCCCAGGATCAGGAGAAAGGGTGCCGGACGGTCGCCGAGAACGTCGGTCAGAACCATCATCGCCATCCCTGCGATCAGGACGACCATCGCCGCCCCGATAGTCTTGCCGAGCGGCATCGGCCGCGAACTACCGAGCAGAAACTGGGCGGCAAAGAGCGGACCGAGGAAGGGCACAATGGCCCCCGCATAGACTGCGAGCGTGAAGCCGATCGAGACCGCGAACGCAACCCGCAGCCCCTTGCGTTTCTGCTCCTCGATCGCGGGGCTCCTCTCAGCGGACATAGGTCAGCACCGACATGATGCGGATCCAGAGCGATCCCCAGGCATTGGTGACCGGGTTGTCGCCGGTGTAGATGACGACGGTCGCCTGCGATCCGTAGCGGACGCCGCCCTTGGGCCTCTGCGCCTCCTCGATAATGAGCCGGACTGGAAACCGCTGCGGCTCCTGGACCCAGCCGCTATCGCTCCGGATCGTCGGCAATCCGGTGTTCGGGTCCGTGCTGCCTTGCGATACGCCGAAACCAACGCTCTCGACTTGCGCCGGAAACACCCGACCGGGAAGTGCGTCGAAAAGGACTTCCGCTCGGTTGCCGACTGCGACGTTCTCGAGGCTGTTCTCCTTGAAGGCGGCGGCGATCCAGATCGTTCCGACATCGATAAAGGTCATGGCCGACTGCCCAGCCGACACGACCTTACCGGTTGTAAGTTGGAGGTTGGTCACGACCCCGGCCGAAGGTGCCTGAACGGTGGTCCGCAGCAGATCGAGTCGTGCCTTTTCGAGCGCCGCCAGGGCCGCCCGGAGCTGCGGATTGTCATTTCCGCTCGGCCCGAGTTGCTCCTTGGCCTTGGCCAACTCAGCCTCAGCACCAGTGACGGCCGCCTCTGACTGACCGAAAGCCGATTTGGTTGAATCAGCCCGCGCTTTGGAATATACGCCCCTCTTTTGCAGCTCTGCGGCGCGCGCGGCTTGTTCGCGAAGATTGTCCCGATCGACTTGGGCCGTTACGAGCTTTGCCTGCGCCGCATCGACAGCAGCCGTTGACGCGCCCATTGACTGGCCGACACTTGCAAGGCTCGCCTCGGCCTCACTGACCGCGAGTTCGTAGCGCTCGGGATCGATGCGAAAGAGAATCTGGTCGGCCTCGACCCGCGAATTGTCGGCAACGCCCACTTCCACCACCCGGCCGGTGACTTCGGGCGCGATGCCGACGATATAGGCCTGAACCTGAGCCTGCGATGTTGACGGCGTCCGCCGCTCCATGAAGACAGAGAGGGCGAACAGGGCGAGCGCCAGCAGGAGGACGATGAGGGCTATCCTGCGGAGTGGATTCCGAGGCGTTGGGGAAATGGCAGGCTCGTCCAAGTTTTCGGAAACCACGGCAATATCCTTCGGAGGCATTTCGTTTCGTGCAAGCGCAAAATTTCAGCGCCGGACATTTGTCGCGATGGTCGTTACCGGGCGATGGAACGCAAGTAGGTAACCGTAACATACGCCCCTCGATGGCTCCGCGTGCTTGGTCTCGCCTCGTCAGCGAGCGGTTGGCGGTACCGAGGCGTCAAGTGCGCCCTCTATCTCCTTGGAGAGTTCTGCGATCAGCTCTCGGTATTCGGCGACACGCTCGTCGCGCTTCGGATCGGTTGAGACGTTCCATTTCTGCAGCGCCGATTGGGCGTCGGCAAAGTCCCTGCAGATTTCCCGAAAGTCTTCACTGCGGGAAGAGAGATCGTCGATCGCCTTGATCCTGGCTGGAAACTGCCGACGGACTGCGGTCACGCCTTCGTCCATGGTTCACTCCTTACCGGCATTTCGAATGCTGCCACTGCAACGTGTGCCAGATCCCGATCTTCATGGACGGCGATCGGTTCGTGGAGTATGTTACCGTAACATACGGTCTGGCAGTGATATGACTCCATGGGGGATTGGGGACAGACATGCAGACGTCGATACCAGCAGAGGGGTCTGCGGCACCCATTTCTTCAAGGCCGGCGCCTCACGCCGACGACATCCGGGAACAACTGGAACGTGTCGTCTCCAGCCCTGAATTTCCCGGCGTCGGTCGCGCCGCCACGTTTCTCCGCTATGTCGTCTCGGAAACCCTCGAGGGCCGGGGCAACCGGATCAAAGCCTATTCGATCGCGATCGAGGTGTTCGGCCGGGATCCCGGCTTCACCCAGGACGATCCTGTGGTCAGGATCGAGGCCGGACGGCTCCGGCGGTCGCTTGAGCGCTATTATCTCGTCGCCGGGCAGCATGACCCCGTCAGGATCGACATTCCCAAAGGCGGATATGTTCCAACCTTCGCCTGGTCCTGTCCGGCATCAGTCGACACTGGAGACGAGGACGCTGGCGAAACATCGCCCTCTGAGGTCCGCCGCGGAGGCTGGTGGCGCGCAAGGCGGGTCTTGTTGCCGGGTGCTGCTGCGCTCGCTGCAGTGGCTATTTCGCTATTTTGGATCGCGGAGCGGTCTCCCGCTCCGTCGCTGGCACGCGTTGCAAGCCTGTCGCCCGATCGCCCGGCCCTCGTGGTGGCTCCGTTTGCCAATCTCGGCGAAGGGCCGGAGGCGCAGCTCTACACAGCCGGCCTGACCGAGGAACTGATGACTATCCTGCCACGGTTCAAGGAGATCAAGGTTTTCGGCCGCGAAACGTCCAAGTCCCTCCCAGCGGATGTGGGCGCATCGGAGATCCGGGCGGAATTCGGCGCACGCTATCTCCTTGCCGGCGGGGTACGCACGTCCGGCAAGCGCCTTCGTGTGACGGCGAGGCTGCTCGATACGTCGGACGGCGAAATCCTCTGGTCGGAGAACTATGACAATGATCTCGCATCGGGAGACCTGTTTGCGATCCAGACGGATGTTGCCAGAAAGGTCGCGACCGCCATCGCCCAGCCCTACGGGGTGATGGCACAGGTCGACGCCGCCAGTCCGCCGCCGGATAACCTCGGTGCGTATGAGTGCACTTTGCGCTTCTATGCCTATCGTTCGGAACTGAGCGCCGAGGCGCATGCGCGCGTCCGGGATTGCCTCGAGGCCGCGCTCGCGCGGTTTCCGAACTACGCGACCGCCTGGGCAATGCTTTCGATCGTCTATCTCGATGAGGACCGGTACAAGTTCAATCCAACATCAGGGCAGGATACAGCCATACAGCGTGCACTCGATGCCGCCAGGCGCGCAACGCAGATCGATCCGAACAATACGCGCGGACTTCAAGCCCTGATGACGGCGCTGTTCTTCGACAGGCAGCTTGCTGAATCACTTCGTGTGGGTGAGCTGGCGCTCGCCACCAACCCCAACGACACCGAACTGATGGGCGAATTCGGAACCCGGCTTGCGATAGCTGGCCAGTGGCAGCGCGGAGCAGACCTTCTGGACCAGGCCATTGCTCTGAACCCAGGAAGTGGCGGCTTTTACCGTGGAACGCGAGCCTTGGCCGCCTACATGCTCCGCGACAACCACACCGCCGTGCTCGAAATCAAACAGGCGAACACGCAGAAGTTCCCTCTCTTCCATGTTGTCGCCGCCATCATCTACGCGGAGGCTGGCATGATGGACGACGCCCGCCGGGAAGGACAGGTGTTCGTCAGCATGCGACCTGACTTCCTGCCGAACGTTGTAACGGAACTCGCAATGCGCAACATGCAGCCTGAAGATCGCGATCGTCTGATCGAAGGACTTCGCAAGGCGGGAATGACCGTGCCCGATCCGAATGCAATGGCGTGGACCGCCGACACCTCGGATCTGCAACCCCGCTGATGCTGCCTCCCCGACCGTAACATACCCGATCATACGGGTAAGGCATCTCATCTTCGCATAGTCTCGCCTTAGTGCCGACTTCGACAGCCACAGCGCGCGGCGGCGAGGCCGGCTCAAACTTGATGTGGCTACGAGGAACAGCAGTGAGCACAAGATGTCGCGATGGCCGAATTCAACCGGGCACTTCCCCAGGTCTGAAATGGATCTCGGCTCTCCTGCTGCTCTGCGCATTATCCGGATGTGGAGGCCACGCGAAGAACGTGCTCATCCCCGTTGCCGACAGCGCGCCGAACGCCGCCAAAGTCGACATGCTCGTGGCCACGACGCGCAGCCGCTCCACGATAAAAGGCGAGATGTTCACGGGCGAGCGCGCGCTCGCCCCGGCCTTTGCCGACATCACCGTATCCATTCCCCCTGCAAACGTCCGCAAGGTCGGCGAAGTCGCCTGGCCGATGAGGCTTCCTTCCAACCCGGCAACAGACTTCGCAACCTTGAAAGCCGATGAGATCACGCGCGACGACGCCAAGAAATGGCTAAGCGCCTCAGTCAGGAAGAGCCGCGATCGCAGCGTGCTCGTGTTCATCCACGGCTTCAACAACCGTTTCGAAGACTCCGTCTATCGCTTCGCCCAGATCGTCAAGGATTCCGGCGTCCATAGTGCGCCGGTGCTGGTGACATGGCCGTCGCGCGGCAGTCTGCTTGCATATGGCTATGACAGGGAGAGCACGAACTACACGCGTAACGCATTGGAGACCCTCTTCCAGTATCTCGCGAGGGATCCAGAGGTGAAAGAAGTCTCGATCCTGGCGCATTCCATGGGCAACTGGCTGGCGCTGGAAGCACTTCGCCAAATGGCGATCCGCAACGGCCGCCTTCCCGCCAAGTTCGAGAATGTCATGCTGGCCTCGCCCGACGTGGATGTCGATGTCTTCCGCCAGCAGATCGTCGACATGGGCAAGCAGCATCCGAAGTTCACCTTGTTCGTTTCGCGAGACGACCGCGCGCTCGCGGTATCCCGCAGGGTATGGGGCGACGTCGCCAGACTGGGCGCCATCGATCCCGAGCAGGCTCCCTTCAAGAAGGAACTAGCCGACAGCCAGATCACAGTGATTGATCTCACCAAGGTGAAGGCGGGCGACAGGTTGAACCACGGAAAATTCGCAGAATCGCCCGAGGTCGTACAGCTCATCGGCGCGCGGATTTCCGACGGACAGACGCTGACCGACAGCAAGGTCGGGCTAGGGGACAAGATCGTTGCCGCGACGACGAGCACGGCGGCGGCGGCAGGCAGCGCAGCCGGCCTGATCCTTGCCGCCCCGGTCGCCGTCGTCGACGCCGACACCAGAGATAATTATGCCGGCCAGGTCAGCGGCCTCGCGGGTCCTGTGGGTACACCGCCGAAGGCCTCCGAGTGCACCGCCGCGGGCCGATCGAAGGAGTCGTGCAGGCAATAACGGTTCAGGAACCGGCAAACTGAGGTTCATAGAGATCAGGATAAACAATGCCATTACTTTCCAAGATCCGCATGTTTAAACCACTTCTCACGGCGCTTGCCCTGGCTTCCGTTCTCCTTTGTGCCTCGATTGCTGTGGCGCAGAGCGTGACGCCTGCGAGCCCACAGCCAGAAAGTGTTCAGCGCTTTATCGGCATGTTCTCGGATCCGGATGTCCAGCGCTTCCTGCAGCAGCAATCGGCAGCAGCCAAGACCGCGGCGGAACCGCCCTTGGAAACCCGGAACGCAGACCCTTCATTCTCGGAATTCACGATGCGATTCCGTGCCCATGCCTCTAGTCTTCTCGACGCCATCCAGTCCTTTCCCCTGGAGACGATGCGAGGCGGGGCCGTGCTCGAACGGGACATCCAGGCGAATGGCGGGACGCGGCCGATCTTCCTGGTCGCTGCCTTCGTCGCCGTCGGGCTGGCCGCGCAATGGCTGTTCTGGTGGATCAGCGCCGGCTGGCGCTCATGGATGGCGCGCGCCCCCTTTGCCACGGTTCGCGAGCGGATGATCGCACTGGCCGCGAGGCTTCTGTGGGCGGCATGTTACGTCCTTTCCTTCGGCCTCGGCAGCATCGGCTTCTTCCTGATGTTCCAATGGCCACCTGTTATCAGGGAAGTGGTCGTGGGATACCTCTTCGCGATCGTGATCTTCCGTCTGGCGAGCGCTCTTTTCGAGGTGTTTTTGGCGCCAAACGCCGAGGAAGAAGGTCGGTTTCGTGTCGTGCCGATCACTGCGGATGTCGCCGGCCATTGGACAAAACGCCTCGGTTACCTCATCGGCTGGTATGCCTTTGGCTGGGTGACGATCCGACTGCTCGGTACGCTCGGTTTTTCCGACCCGACCCGGCAACTCGTCGCCTATGCCCTCGGCCTCGTGCTCCTCGTCATCGGTATCGAAGCCGTCTGGAGACGTCCGGTTCAATTGGCTGCCGGTCAAGCCGGCCGGATCGGCCTGCAGGCGCGGAACTGGCTCTGGACAGTCTATTTCGTTGCCGTCTGGTTGCTGTGGGTGGTCGGCGCCATGAGGTTGTTCTGGATCGCGGTCGTTTGCGCCGCGCTGCCCGGTGCCATCGCCCTCACCAAGGCGTCGGTTAACAATATTCTGCGCTCTTCCACGGACGAAGTGGACGGCCACAAGAAAGGCAATGTGGTCTCGGTGATCGTCGAGCGCGGCATCAGGGCAGCGCTGATCGTCGGCGCCATCATCCTTCTTGCCGATGCGCTCGATATCAGGCTGACGCAAATGACGATGCAGGATTCGCCGCTTCTACGCCTCGTGCGTGGCCTCCTCAGCGCCGGGATCATTCTTCTGGTCGTCGATCTTGCCTGGAATGTCGTGAAAGTGCTGATCGATCGCAAGCTCGGCGACACCGAGGCCGTCCTCGAAATCGGCAGCGAGCGGGAGCGGCGGCGCACACGTCTCAGAACCCTGCTGCCGATCCTTCGCAATTTCCTCATGATCCTCTTCAGTGCCATCGCGATCATGATGGCGCTGTCATCGCTGGGGGTCGAAATCGGTCCGCTGATCGCAGGCGCCGGCGTGGTTGGCGTTGCGATCGGCTTCGGGGCGCAGACTGTCGTCAAGGACGTGATCAGCGGGATGTTCTACCTGCTCGACGACGCCTTCAGAGTGGGAGAGTATATCCAGAGCGGCAGCTACAAGGGCACCGTCGAGTCGTTCAGCCTAAGATCCATCAAACTCCGGCACCAGCGCGGCGCGGTCTACATCGTGCCCTTCAGCGAGCTTGGAGCAGTCCAGAACATGAGCCGCGACTGGGCGATCGAGAAGATGACGATCACCATCACCTACGATTCCGACATCGAGAAGGCCCGCAAGATCATCAAGAAGATCGGCCTGGAGCTGTTCGAGGATCCGGAGTTCAAACCGACGACGCTCGAGCCGCTGAAGATGCAGGGGATCGATAGCCTGGGGGACTCCGGCCTGCTCCTGCGCATGAAGGTCATGACCCTTCCCGGCCAACAGTTCACGCTGAAGCGTCGAGCTCTGCGGATGATCCATGAGGCGTTCAACGAAAACGGCATCAAGCTCGCCGTGCCCACAGTTCAGGTCTCGGGCGGCAAGGACGACGCTGTCGCAGCCGCTGCCCAGCAGACGCTGGCAGCACACAACGCAGCCGCGGCCGCAAACTCGGCCTGAGGGCGGAATCTTCGAGGAAAAGAACACACACGAGAGCAATGGGAGGAAATGAAATGAAGATCCTGGTTATCCCTACGCACATGCTTGCGACACTTGCCGTCATCATGACGGTCTGCGCACCCGTCCTCGTTCCCACGACGGCCGAAGCCCGTCGCGGCGTAGCGGCATGCGGTCCGAGAGGCTGCGGTGCTGCGGCCTGCGGACCGCGCGGATGCGCTGCAGTCGGAAGCACCCGTCCTGCCGTTCGGCCGCCCGTCCGGCGCGGCGTCGTGGTCGTCGCCCCTCGCCGTTACTGGCGCCCGGGTACGGCAATCGCCGCAGGTGCTGCCATCGGCTTCGTCGCCGGAGCTGCCGCCGTCTCACTGGCAGGCACGCCGCCGCAGTCCGGTCAATGCTGGTACTACACCTCGCCCGCCAAGACGACGGGCTTCTGGGACGTGTGCCCGCGCTGAGCGATCCGTCAGAAAAGCTGACAGCTCGTTTGTTCTCTTCGTCGCCCGCCCTCCCCTGAGTTGGGAGGATCTCGATTTCCAGGTCACAAATCTCAGAGGGTACGTTCCATGGATTTCACAGTCATCGATGCCGCACTCGTCGGAAAACTTCTCCTGCTCCTTCTGATCGGCCTGGGGCCGAAGATCGCCTTGGTGCCGTTTCTGGAGAAGACCCATGCCTTCGATACCGAAACCAAGGCGCGTATCGGCCGCCAGATGGTTTTGGTCGCAGTGGTCACAGCCTTGATCCTTTTTGCCACCGGTGCTCTGCTGATGCGGCTTCTCCATATCACGGGCGGCGCCGTCGCCGTCGCCGGCGGCATCATCCTGGCGCTGATCGCGATCAAGATGGCATCAGGACCAACAGAGAAGCCGCATGACGACATTGCGGCGCCCGTCGATCCCGAAAAGATCGCCGTCTTTCCGCTTGCGGTCCCTTACCTGCTCAATCCTGTCGGCATCACCGTCGTCATCATCGCCTCCGGCGAAGTCGTCTCGATCGCCAGCGCGATACTCGTCATTGCCCTTATCCTGATCGTCGGCGCGTTGGACTATCTGGTGTTCACCAACATCGACAAGCTCGCCAAACGCATGAAGCCTGCCAGTCTGATCGTCTCGGAGGTCGTCTTCGGCATTCTGCTGACCGCAGTGGCAGTCCAGCTGATCGTCGTCGGGCTTGGCAATCTCGGGATCATTACCCCGACCGCTGCACACTAGGTGCGGACGATTTTAGTGCCCGGTCGGCATGAAATCGGATCTGATCTAAATCAAAGAAATAGATCGTGATGTCGTCCGGAACCGTTCATACTGCTCGGGATCATTTTCGCCTGCAGATCTGCGATTCCTTGCGCGGGAAAGCCAGGGATTAAGGTCCGCGACAGACTGTAAAGGTGTCGCCGATGGCTGGCCGCCGCGCGACGATCATTCAATATCTCTGATGTTATCCATAAGTTCTATTCGTTTGAATGATGAGTTTCCAAGGCCCATATTAGGATCATGGACATGGACGAACCTCCCAATGACGACCATGCCCCTGACCCAAGAAAGGAACCGGAAAATGACCACGCTCACCTATCGCGGTGGTGGTAAGTCCCTCACCTCCAGTGAAAGCCGCTTCGATCTGGCACATTATGCCCGTAAGCTCGTGCTCGCCTGGACGCGCTGGCAGACGGCCCGCGAAATCGAAGCCATGCCCTTCGACATTCGCAAGGACATCGGCTGGCCGAGCACGGATGACAGCAAACACCGGACCATGTAATGAATGCGACATTCCTCCCAAAATAAGGGCGGCGTCTGCATTGTGCAACGCCGCCTTTTTCATCTTCTGAATGCCCGAATCTGCTTGTCGAATGTCGCTCGCCTTTCCGGCACTGGACGGCGCCGCAACTGCATGCCAGGTGCAAACGCGCTGCGGCAGGCGGGAGCCCCATCAGGCTTTCCAATTACTCCCACCGGCTAATTCTATCGGTTTTCTTTGTAAACGCGGAAGCGAATGATTTCGCGCGGAATTGGAGCAGTTTCAGGCGACCCTGGGCACTGCGCGTGTAGACAAGTTCCGAATCACCGACGTAACGATTCCAAAGTTCAGCGAAATAGATGGCATCCTCTCTTTTTCGGCCGATGATCGAAGGGACTGCATGATAATCCACCCGATTCATCCGCCAGAATGTTGACGACCTTACGAGAATGTAACGGGGATTCTGTGGGGGAACGAGGACTTCCCGTAGAGCGTCGAGAAAGCGGGACCGCTCAATTGTCGTGGCACCCTCAAGCCGGCAATAGATGATGCCGTTTTGGTCGAGCGTCGCCTCGACACTCACTTTTCCCAACTCGGTCCTTATCACGCCCATATGATGCAGCGTCTCCAGAACGGTTATTCCCACCTGCTTCATGCTCCCCTCCAGCGAGCCGTTCCGCAGCAGCAACAGGCTAGCTTTCAGTGCGCCCGGCAAGCAGAAGATGGCCAGTAATGCGAACATAACGAACAGGACCAACTCCAGTTGTTGGAGCGATCGGATGTGTGTAGCGCGAAAGCTGTGCAAGAATCCGTTCAAGATCATACCGGCGAGCGCGGCGCTGTGCGCAAACAGAAACTTTGTCGTATTCCAGTTAACCAGCCCCTTAGGGGCATAGTTGCTCTCCAATGTTTCTTGCATCCTGGCAACGGCGCGTTTGCTGTGCAGCGCGCTATGCCAGCGGGATTTCAGTGATTTGCGGTCTGCAGCCCTCCGTTCCATCATTTTGTTGATCTCATCAACACCGCGCGCATTCCATTTGGCGGTACCCAGCATCAATCGTTGAAAACCGCTTTCGATCAGCGGAGGCTCGCCGAAGGACAAACCCTCAAACGCGTAAAATCGGCGCTTCAGCGCATCGACGTCGCTGCCCAGGTCTATTGTCATAGTGTCAAAGGGATCGGGCGCTTTTCTAGCGGTCGATTTCCTCCCGAAGCGCAGCAATATTCTCTGCTCGAGCTTTTCAGGGTCGATGACCGCCAGATGCCAGACGTTCGCTGCCTTCTGAGGGTTTCGAGGATCGATGCGAATGGCACGACCGCGCATCTGATTGGAGAGTACGTATGATCCCACCGTACTTGCCAGGGTCAAAGTGTTTACGGACGGCGCGTCCCATCCTTCACCCAGCAAAGCCTGTGTGCCGACCAGGGCTGTGATCCCGCCGCGACTGAACAACTCGGTGATTATATGCACGATATTGCGGCTCCGCTCGCCGCAGAGTTCCACGCTCAGAAAGCCTGCATCGAATGCCGCCTGTTGATAACGGATGTGTTCGGCACCGATGCCAAGACGGTCTGCGATCTCGTCAAGAATTCCTTTTGACTCCGCAGGAATGAGAATCAGACTCCCGGTCAGAATTCCAAGCTTGAGATCAAGTTCGGACCGCCGCAGCGTCTCGAAGATTGGCACAACGCCCATTCTCTCGATGGGCTGAAGGTCCGTGGGGGCAGTGGGCAGCGCATCCTTCCTTATATAGTCGGAAAGGATAACCATACGGAGTTCGTCACCCATCGACGCGCTTTCGAGCCGGGTAATATCGACGATCGCGTTGAGCTTGCTCACACTTGATACCAGCAGCTTCTGAACCGATCGTGGATCAGTCAGTCGCACTCTGCTGTGCTCCAGTGCCCTAATTTCCCTCAACCTGTCTTGCTGGCAGCGGATTGCCTCTTCAGCTTCTTCGAAATCATTGCGATAGGTGTAGATAACGCCGTTCAACATTACCTCTATCCATTCAAGCGTCAGATCCGGTATTTCACGCGCCTTGACGCCGAGAATGTCGAGAATCGACTGCGGCAAGTCGACATATTGTGAATTTAGGAAGATCAGCATGCTGGAGAAAAAGCGTGCGTCGTCCAGTATATGCTCCACATTCTCGATCGGCTGCGCAATCCATGGATGACGTAGAATTGCCTCCTTGAATTCTGCACTCTGCAGCGTTTCGATGAAGTCTCCGATCTGCGCGCGAAACTCGGTCAGCTTCTGTGCTTCCAATGCACTCGGCAGACTGAAGTGGACATAATCCTGGTGTGGGCAAAGATCGCCTTGCAACACAAGTTCCGGCACGGAAATTTCGCCGTCGATCGGCCCGCAAAGCGCCTGATAGCGGTCCCATTCCTGAGGATCTACATCATAAGGAGGCGTAGCTGTCAGCGCGACGACAGTGGGCTGGCCTAGTGCTTCCTTGAGCATCGTCAGCGCCTTCCACCACTCGTTTCTAAGATGGTGCGCTTCATCGAGCACAAGGGTGCGAACCTTCTCCTCGCGCAGCTTCGCGATGATTTTCTTTCTCGCCTTCTCCGTTTCCTGCTTGCCTAGTTCGCCGGATTGCGCCCCGTCGCTGCCCTCCTCTTCACCGTCGAGGATTTCTTCTTCGGACGGATGGCCCGAGAGCGCCGCATGCAGAGCTTGATAGGTGATGATCGTGACGGTTCCGGGCGCTTTCACATCGTGGGAAATCCACTCCGGTTCGGCAAGGTCGGCGGGCAAGAACATCGTGCGCAGCCGATGCGCCCATTGGTCCCGAATGGTCTTGCTCGGAGCCAGAATCAAAGTCGCCTCACCGAGCCTGCACATCACTTCAAGACCTAAAACCGTTTTACCGGAGCCGGGTGCCGCCACAATATGCAACCCGTCATCGCCAATGAGATTTGTCAGATCATCAAGTATCTTCTGCTGATATTTTCGCCACTTTCCCTGAAAAGCGAGGTCCTTCATTCACTGCTGCCTCTTGGATCAAATGTGACGAGTCGTCGCGGAAGCTGCGACTAAAATGCTCTTCAGGAGACACTGCACCATCTTGGCGCGCGTCATGCAGCGCCAGTTATGCTCCCCGCAGTCCTTTTGACGAAATTTCAACGTCAGCGCAACGACATCAGCTCGCTATAATGAATGCGACATTCCTTCCAAAATAAGGGCGGCGTCTGCACCATGCAACGCCGCCTTTTTCGTGGCCTCACCATCCATTCCTAAGCCATTTTCAACATTGAATTTCAGTCGCCTATGAGCCTGTCTTTTGCCCCGCCCGCAGCCATTCCGGCGGTTTCACCGGCCAAATCGCGGGCGATGTCGCATATTTGCTCTTCCCGGCCGCATTTTTCCATGCCAGTGTCGCTTTCAGGACATCGGCGCGACGCATTCCGCGCAACGAATGTGTCATCGCCCCTCGAGCATGGATTTCGCTATGAACAGGATGCAGATCAAGAAGCGTTCGGTAGTCTTCTTTATGGTACCGCAATTCACCATGCTGCCCTTTTCGGCGGCCGTGGATACCTTGCGCATCGCCAATCGCATGCTCGGCTACCAGGCCTATACCTGGCGGCTGACCTCCGTCGATGGAGAAAAGGTCTATTCTTCCTGCGGCATCGGCGTCGAGGCAAATTCCTCGCTTGCCGAGGAGCGCCGTCATCTCGGCGGCGAAAACCGGCCAGGCATGGTGCTCGTCTGTTCCGGCATCGATGTCGAGCAGTTCAACAACAAGTCGGTCAATGCCTGGCTGCGTGAATGCTACAATCGCGGCGTCGCCGTCGGCAGCCTCTGTACGGGCGCGCATGTGCTTGCCCAGGCCGGTCTCCTGAACGGCAAGCGCTGCGCCATCCACTGGGAAAACCTGCCGGGCTTTTCGGAAGCCTTCCCACAGGCGGAGGTCTATGCCGATCTCTACGAGATAGACGGCAATCTCTACACCTGCGCCGGCGGCACCGCCTCTCTGGACATGATGCTCAACCTCGTCGGCGAGGATTTCGGCGAAAGCCTCGTCAACCGCATCTGCGAGCAGCACCTGACCGACCGCGTGCGCAACCCGCACGACCGCCAGCGTCTACCGCTGCGCGCCCGCCTCGGCGTGCAGAACGCCAAGGTACTGTCGATCATCGAACTGATGGAAGGCAATCTCGCCGAGCCGCTGTCGCTGATCGAGATCGCCGACGGCGCCGGCCTCTCGCGCCGCCAGATCGAGCGGCTGTTCCGTCAGGAGATGGGCCGCTCGCCGGCCCGCTACTATCTGGAAATCCGCCTCGACCGTGCGCGCCACCTCCTGGTGCAGTCCTCGATGCCCGTCGTCGAGGTTGCCGTCGCCTGCGGCTTCGTCTCGGCCTCGCATTTCTCCAAGTGTTATCGCGAACTCTACCACCGCTCGCCGCAGCAGGAGCGCGCCGAGCGCAAGATGACCATGGCGACGGCAAGACAGGCGGTCGCCGCGTGAGACATCAAGAAAGGCCGCAACCGCCGCGGCCACTTGGACAAGTAACGATCTAACGGCAGCAAAACCGTCACTTCGGTTGTTGCTGCCCGGGTAGATTGTCGGGCCGAATGACCGGTGTCTTGCCTTCCTCAGGCGCGGGCTTGCTGAAATCGCTGTCTCCGGTCGGGGGCGGTTTCAGTACACCTTGGCAATCGTCCATCTTTTGCGACAGCGAACCGTCCTTGGCCGCCTTCCCGGCGTCCTCCGCTGCCGACTGATTGTTTTGATCTGCAGGCGATGCAGTGCAACGTTCCGAGCCGGCCGACGGTTGTTCTTTTGTCTGTCCAATAACGTTTGAACTTGAAAATGCGACCATCGCAAAGATCAATGCAGCTTGGATACGCATTGGCTTTTCCCGCGCCGCTTCAGCCTCTCGCGCCGCCGGTCTGGGAGTGTGCGCCACCTGGCCTGGAGATGTGGGAAAGCGCCGATGCTGCAGCCCCGTCACTGGACGTCACCGCGATGTCTCCAAGCGACAGGATGCCGACGAGGCGCTTGTTCCGATTGACAACCGGCAGGCGACGAATTTGTTGATCGCCGAGGTTCTCAAGCACGTCATTAACATCATCGTCTTCGAAGCAGTATTTCACATCGGCAGTCATCACATCCGCAATCTTGGCATCCGGCCCTTTGCCGCGGGCAACAGCGCGGACGGCAATGTCTCTATCCGTGATCATTCCCACCAGCCGGTCCCGATCGCCAACCGGAACCACACCCGCATCAATGTCTGCCATCATTTGTGCGGCATCCTGGATTGACTGGTCGGGGCGAGCGACCAGAACGTCGCGCGTCATGGCTTCCCTGACTTGCATGATGAATCCTCCGTATTTCGGTTGAATCCGCTAAACTTGCGGCTCAGGCATTTGTTCCACGCCGCCATCGTCAACAGGTTTTCGGAAACAAAGCCCAACGCAACGCCACCGGCACCGCCGACGCATTTCAGCTCGCGTTTCCGGATAGGCGAGCTGAAATGAGGTGCGCGCTATTGCGCCGCCTCCTCCGTCATCTTGACGTCGGAATAGACCTGGTTGCGGCCCCTATGCTTGGCCATGTAGAGGAACTGGTCGGCGGCGTTGAGGTAATTCTCGAAGGTCTCGTAACCGGCGATCTCGGCGATGCCGATCGAGATCGTGACGCCGAGTTCCTCGTCGTCGGCCGTGACTTTCAGTCGCGAAATGTCCGACCGGATCTCGTCGCAGAGCTTGGTCGCGGCAGCGGAATCCATCTGAGGAAAGAGGATGGCGAATTCCTCGCCCCCGAGCCGCGACAGAAGATTGTCGCTGCCCTCGAAGATCGTAAACAGCCTGTTTGCGACAGCCTTCAGCACCTTGTCGCCGATCTCGTGGCCATAGGTGTCGTTCAGCCGTTTGAAATGGTCGATATCGAGAATGGCGACGGAACTCGGCACCTTCAGCCGCAGGCACGCATTCACCAGCTTCGGGCCGTTGTCGTAGAAATAGCGGCGGTTATAGAGACCAGTCAAGTAATCGCAGGCGGCCGCCGCCCGGAGCTGCCGCATCTGCGCCAGCGTTTCGGCGTTGTTGGCGATGCGGCATTGCAGTTCCTCGGCAACGAAGGGCCGGTAAACGAAATCGCTGGCGCCGGCCTTGAGAAAACTCGCCGAAAGCATGCGGTCGTTGGAGGAGGAAACGCCGATGACACGCAGCCTGTCCGAACCGAAGCGATGGCGGATGCGCCGCGTCAGCTCATAGCCGCTCATATCGGGCATATGGTGGTCGGTGACGACAAGTTCGATATCGCTGTAGGCCTCGAGCGCCGCCAGCGCCTCGAGCCCCGAATTTGCCTCGACGACGAGATATTGCTGTGCCTTCAGCAGGTCGACGAGCACCTGGCGCGCCGAGACGACGTCGTCGACGACGAGCACCCGCGTCTTACGGTTGGAAATCGCCCGCCGGACGGTGGCGACCAGATTGTCGAGCGCGAATTCATTGTCCTTCAGCACGTAGTCGATGACATTGCGCTCCATGATCTTGTTGCGCGTGTTGAGATCGAATGTCGCAGTGAAGACGATTGCCGGGATATCGTGCTCGATCGTGCAGTCGAGCGCTTCACCATAGGGCGAATCCGGCAGGTTGAGATCAACGACGGCCATGGTGTAGCCGTGACCGTCGTCGGCAAGTTCCTTGCGAAGAGCTTTCAGCGACGGGCAGGATTTGACGGCAAGGCCGAGCTCTGTCTGGAACCGGTGACAGAGCACGGCGGAAAACATCCGGGAATCTTCAACCAGAAGTATCTTGAGCCCGCCGGAGCGCAGCCCGATGCCATCTCGCTGGAAATCCGCTTGAAAAGCCACAGCCCCTACTCCCCGACGGGCTCGACTCGGCCCTTTCCCCGGCGGGGACGATAACCGAGAGGCGTGTGCGCGTGAAGGGGATAAATAACGGCGACATTACCTATAATTGCAGAAATTCTGCGACTGTCCGCGAACGTGATATCCGGCCCGCTGGCGATACCGATACTGGAAGAGCCGTCAGGCAACCGCCCGTTCCTTGCGCATCGATTGAATCTGCAGCAGCGTATCGAGGTTCTGATTGACGCGGCAGTAGAACTCCTCGTCGATGAAGGGACGCAGCATGAAATCATTGCCGCCGGCCTTCAGGAATCGTGCCGAAAGCAGCCGGTTCGAAGAGGAGGAAACGCCGATGATGCGCAGCTCGTGCGAGCCGATATTGGCGCGGATGCGCCGCGTCAGCTCGAAGCCGTCGATGTCGGGCATATTGTAGTCGGTGATGACAAGGCCGATATCGCGATTGGCCTTCAGGATTTCCAGCGCCTTGCCGCCGCTTTCGGCGACGCTGACACGGAAATTGTAGCGCTTCAGCCGGCTCGACAGCAGGGCGCGCGCAGTCGCACTATCGTCGACGATCAGCACGTGGTGGCGATGATTGGTGAGGAAGCGGCAGATCGATTCCGCCAGCAGGTCGACGGCGAAGATATTGTCTTTGAGGATATAATCGACGATATCCTTGGCCATCAGCTTGTCGCGCATCTTTTCATGGAAGGTGCCGGTGAAGACTATGGTCGGGATGGAGAGATCGACCAGATATTCGAGCGCTTCGCCGTTTTCGGCGCCGGGCAGGTTGATGTTCGAGATCGCCAGCGTGATCGCATCGGAAGACTTGTCGTAGGAAACCTGCAGATCCTCGAAGCTGCGGCAAATCTCGACATCGATGTCGAACAGCTCCTTGAGGCGTTTGCTGATCATCGATGTGAATACGTTGGAATCTTCCGCGACAAGAATACGCGCACCAGCAAACATTTCCCCGGAATATTGCATCCCCGAAATACCTAGAAACGCCATAGTAAACCTTTGATGTAAAATCTGTCCCGGGATCAAGCTGATACATCAATTGATTTGAATAATTATTAATCGGCGCGCCTGGATATAAATGAAGAGGCGGCCCGATGGGGTCGCCTCCGATTTCTTTGCGGATATGATTAAGAAATCGGGCGCGAAGTGCCGCATTCTCGGCATCGAACGGGCTCTCGCCGACAAACGTCGCATCGTAGGTCGATGCGAGGATTTTGATCTTCAGCTTCGTTGCTTCCTTGCGTCGTCACGCCGCGACCACGTCGGATTTAGACAACTTCCCGCGCGCCCCTTCGGCTGGCACCGCTTGGCAGAAGCGATTATAAACAAACCATTCACCCCGACCCGCCGACAGGTTCGCCTCATGATCCAATCCGACCCGGTGATCGCATGGCTTCTCGACTCCGACCCGTCGATCCGTTGGCAGGTGATGCGCGACCTGCTCGACGCCACGAAGCGGGAGTGGATGGCCGAGCGGGCCAAAGTCGAGACCGAGGGCTGGGGGCCAGGCTGCTCTCCTGCCAGGACGAGGACGGGCAGTGGGCAGGCGGCGCTTTCCTGCCCGCCGGTTTCGACCCTCGGGAGTGGAAGGAGCATGGCCAGCCGTGGACGGCCACGACGTTCTCGCTGTCGCAATTGCGGGAGTTCGGTCTCGATCCCGCCTGCGGCTGCGCCAGGCGCACTGTCAAATTGATCAGCGCCAACGCCCGTTGGGAAGAAGGCGGCCAACCCTATTGGGAAGGCGAAGTCGAAGAGTGCATCAACGGCCGCACCGTCGCCGACGGCGCCTATTTCGGGATCGACGTCTCGCCCATCGTCGACAGGCTGGCCGGCGAGCGTCTCGACGACGGCGGCTGGAACTGCGAGCGGATCAATGGCTCTGTCCGCTCGTCTTTCGCCAGCACCATCAATGTGCTGGAAGGCTTGCTGGAATACGAGAGAGCGACCGGTGGCACGCATCGGTCTCGAGAGGCGCGCAGGACGGGCGAGGAGTTTCTGCTGGCCCGCAACCTCTTCCGCCGCCTCGGCACCGGCGAGCCGGCCGACGAACGCTTCCTGCGCCTCCTGCATCCGAACCGCTGGCGCTATGACATTTTGCGCGCGCTCGATTATTTCCGCTCCAGCGCAATCCTGACCGGTACCCACCCCGATCCGCGCCTCGGCGAGGCAATTGACCACCTTCGTTCCAGACGCTTGCAGGACGGCACCTGGCCGCTCGACGACAGCCCTGCAGGTCGGGTGTGGTTCGAGGTCGATGACGGGCAAGGCAAGCCCTCGCGGTGGGTGACGCTCCGGGCGATGCGGGTGCTCAGATGGTGGGATGCCCAGCCCTCAATCAATGCCTGATGGCAGACCCAGCACGCGCAGGAAATGCACCCATGACTGACTGGTGGTCAGTCAAATCCGATCTTGCTGCCACCCTGCCCTGCCGCGCGATCTTATGTATCCTTACGCGCAGCAGCCGCTCGCTGCCGATTGCGGCCCACAGCAGGCCGCTGCCTTGCTGTTTTCCTCTGCCAGCCAGCGATCGCGCGGCTTGCAGCTTGCCGGCCGCGGCGAAAGCGAAACATGGACAGCGCCGGCGCGAAGAACCGGCATCGCCGCGCAATAAAGCTGCATTGGCCGCACGCCGTCGCTGACTTCGAACGTCAGCTTCGCCGAACCATCCAGTTGCACGTGATCGGAAACCTTGCGGATGATTGCATGGAACTTGCCGGCCGGCATATGCGTGCGGTCGCCTTCCTCGATATCCCAGAGCTGGATGAAGATTTCCGCCCACGCTTCTGGATTGGCGCCGCAATCCAGGCCTGAGAATTGGCCGGCCTTGACCTCGGTGACATGATAGCCAGGCTTCACCGCCTTGCCGCCATAATAGAAAATCAGCGGAGAACCCTTGGCTCCGGTAAGCACATTGAGCAGCAGGCCGAGATCGATGT
The DNA here is from genome assembly GCF_025152745.1 of Rhizobium sp. WSM4643. NCBI lineage: Bacteria > Pseudomonadati > Pseudomonadota > Alphaproteobacteria > Hyphomicrobiales > Rhizobiaceae > Rhizobium > Rhizobium sp. WSM4643. Next base: position 2,450,536 of record NZ_CP104040.1, read on the forward strand.
CGTTCTCTTGAATTTTGCTGTTGTCGATGACTTCCATTTGCGCTAATCCTCGCTTCAATGATTCAATGATTCAAGGATTATTGAAATATGGATCAGCGTCAAGCCCTCATCGCATTCGGCGCGCTCTCGCAGGAAACCCGCCTTCATATCGTCCGCATGCTCGTGGTTTCGGGTCCCGACGGCATGGCGGCAGGCGCGATCGCTGAGAAGGCGGAGGTCTCTCCCTCTAATATCTCCTTCCATCTGAAAGAGCTGGAGCGGTCGGGGTTGATCGCGCAACAGCGTGAATCCCGGTCGATCATTTACACCGCAAACTACGAGGCGCTTGGTGGCTTGGTTCGCTTTCTGATGGAAGATTGCTGTTCCGGGCACCCGGAAATCTGCGCACCCGCCGCGGAGGTCGCGGCCTGCTGCACTCCTAAAATGGAGGAGAAACTGCAATGACCACTGACCGTGCTTATAATGTGCTGTTTCTCTGCACGGGCAATTCTGCCCGCTCGATCCTGGCGGAATCCATTCTGGAGACCGAAGCCAGGGGTCGATTCAAGGCTTATTCGGCCGGTAGCCAGCCGAAGGGTGAGGTCAATCCCTATGCGCTGAAGGAGCTTGCGGCGCAGGGCTATCCAACAACCGGCTTCCGCTCGAAGAGTTGGAACGAGTTCGCCGAGCCGGGCGCTCCAGAGATGGATTTCATCTTTACTGTCTGCGACAGCGCCGCCGGCGAGGCCTGCCCGGTCTGGATCGGTCACCCGATGACCGCTCATTGGGGCGTCGAGGATCCCGCTGCCGTCGACGGCAGCGAAGTCGACAAGGGCCGCGCTTTCGCACAGGCCGCCCGATTCCTCAAGAGCCGGATCAGCGCCTTTTTGAGCCTGCCTCTTTCCTCGATCGACAAGCTCGCCCTGGAATCGCACCTGCACCAGATCGGCACGATGGAAGGCGCCAGCACTAAACAGCCCAAGGCGAGCTGATGAGTTTCGATTTGAACCAGCACTCCTTGGAAGGGCACGACGACAGACTTCGCGGCGCGCTCGCAGGCGCCGGGCTTCCGGTCGATGACCTCATAGACGCCGGCCGAAGCTTCTATCGGTTTTCACGTGGCGGCGAGACGGTCGGCTTCGGCGGGCTGGAACTCTATGGCGAGACTGTGCTCCTGCGTTCCATTGTCGTGCTGTCCGATCAGCAAGGCTTTGGCTTCGGCCATGCGATCACCCTTGGCCTGCTCGATCAGGCCCAAAGGAAAGGCGCAACCGCCGCCTATCGGTTGACAGAAACAGCCGCCCCCTTCTTTCAATCGCTCGGCTTTCGTCCGATCGGCCGCGATGAAGCGCCGGCCGAGATCCTGACGACGCGGCAGGCCGCAAGCCTCTGCCCGGCATCGGCCGCCCTGATGGTCCGGAGCCTGCCGGCATGAGCGCGCCGGTGTTCCCCCCGTCTCGACGACTGTCGCCGAAGCGATCGGCACGCTGCTGCTCGTAGCAACCGTCGTCGGCTCGGGCATCATGGCGGACAGCCTGACGGACGATACGGCGCTTGCGCTGCTCGGCAATACGCTGGCAACGGGGGCAATCCTCGTCGTCCTGATCACGATCTTGGGCCCGATTTCCGGGGCTCATTTCAATCCGGTCGTGTCGCTGGTGTTTGCGCTCCGGCGCGAACTGCCTGCCTCCTCCGTTCCCGCCTATATCACCGCGCAGATCGTCGGCGGCATTGCCGGAACCATGCTCGCTCATGCGATGTTTGCCCTTCCCGTGCTGCAGGCCTCGGAAACCGTGCGCACCGGCGGCGCGCAATGGCTCTCTGAAGCGACGGCAACCTTCGGCCTGGTCTTCGTCATCTTAGCCGGTGTGCGCTTTCGCGCCGACGCCGTGGCATGGCTGGTCGGCCTTTATATCACCGCCGCCTATTGGTTCACAGCCTCGACGTCCTTTGCCAATCCCGCCGTCGCGATTGCTCGATCGCTGACGCACACTTTTTCCGGGATCCGCCCGATCGATCTACCGGGCTTTATCGCCGCTGAAGTCCTCGGCGCCTTGCTGGCGCTGATGCTTGCGGGATGGCTGCTGATGGAGGCCCGCGGTCCTGAAACCCTCCCCAAGACGGAATCCGCCTCATGACCATAGATGTTACGATCTATCACAACCCCGAATGCGGCACCTCGCGCAACACGCTTGCGATGATCCAGAACGCCGGCATTGAGCCCAACGTTATCGAATATCTGAAAAACCCGCCGTCGCGGGAGCAGCTAATCAAGGTGATTGCAGATGCAGGTTTGAGCGTTCGCGAGGCGATCCGCGAAAAGGGCACGCCCTATGCGGAGCTCGGCCTCGACAACCCTGATCTTACCGACGAGCAACTGCTCGACGCGATGCTGAAAGACCCGATCCTGATCAACCGGCCCTTCGTCATGACGCCGCTCGGCACGCGTCTGTCGCGGCCGTCGGAACTTGTCCTCGAAATCCTGCCAGAAACGCATCAGGGCGCCTTCACCAAGGAAGACGGCGAGAAAGTGCTCGATGCCGGAGGCAAGCGCATTGTCTGATCTGCCTGCCATATCGCCAATGCATCTGCGTCAACCGGATGTGGACGCGCTCAGGCCGGCGTTCTCGACGCACAAGCCGCGCATCCTGATCCTCTATGGCTCGCTGCGAGCGGTGTCCTACAGCCGCTTCCTCGCACAGGAGGCCGCGCGGCTGCTCGAATATTTCGGCTGCGAAGTGCGCATCTTCAACCCCGAAGATCTGCCGCTGCCTGATGCGGCGCCGGCGAGCCACCCAAAAGTTCAGGAACTGCGCGAATGGTCGGCATGGTCTGAAGGCCAGGTGTGGGTCAGCCCCGAACGTCATGGCGCGATGACCGGCATCATGAAAGCGCAGATCGACTGGATTCCGCTGTCGGTCGGTTCGATCAGGCCGACGCAAGGCAAGACGCTGGCGGTGATGCAGGTCTCCGGCGGCTCCCAGTCCTTCAATGCGGTAAGCCAGCTCCGCATCCTTGGCCGATGGATGCGGATGATCGCAATTCCCAATCAGTCCTCGGTAGCCAGAGCTTTCCAAGAATTCGACGCGGACGGCCGTATGAAACCCTCGTCCTATTACGACCGCGTCGTCGACGTCTGCGAGGAATTGGTGAAGTTCACGCTGCTGACCCGTGATGCCTCGAACTATCTGACCGACCGCTACAGCGAGCGGAAGGAAGAAGTCGAAAAGCTCGAACAGCGCGTGAGCCTCAGATCCCTATGACAATCGTCAGCACCGAACGACCGCCGGTAGCGGCCATCGCCGCGCTCGGGCTGACGCAGATCATCGGATATGGATCGCTTTATTACAGCTTCAGCATCCTCGCCCCCGACATGGCCCGTGATCTGGGCTGGTCATCGGAATGGATCTTCGGCGCGCTCTCTGTGGCCCTTCTGATCGGCGGTCTGGCCGCACCTCTCATGGGCACGTGGATCGATCGCTTCGGCGCAGGCAGGATCATGACCTCGGGCTCGGCGATTGCCGCCGCCGCCCTCGTCGCCTGCGCCTTCGCGCCGGGAAAAATCGCTTTCGTCGTGGCATTGATCGGCATCGAGATCGCCTCGAACCTGGTGCAATATGGCGCAGCCTTCGCCCTGCTGGTGCAGATCAGGCCGCAGGTCGCCCAGCGCAGCATCACGTATCTGACCCTGATCGCCGGCTTTGCCTCAACCATATTCTGGCCGATCACCACGGCGCTACATGCGCATCTCTCATGGCAGAACGTCTATCTGATCTTCGCCGCGCTCAATCTCGTTGCCTGCCTTCCCATTCATGCCTGGCTCTCCCGTGGCGTCAGGCAAACCAGGAGACGGACCGGAGAGGAGGCTGCAAAACGCGTCGAGCCGAGCCTTCCGCCGTCGGTGCGCAGGCCGGCCTTTATCCTGATGGTGACGGGCTTTGCTTTGGAAAGCGTCGTGAACTCGGCACTTCTGGTTCACATGGTGCCTGTGATGTCGGCCCTCGGCCTCGGCGCCATGGCAGTGGTGGTCGGAACGCTCTTCGGCCCGTCACAGGTGCTGAGCCGCCTCATCAACATGGTCTTTGGCGAGAGCTTGTCGCAGGTGATGCTCGCGATCATTTGCGCCATCCTGCTGCCGACAGCCCTTGTCATCCTCATCGCCACCGCACCCTCGGTGCCCGGTGCGCTGGTCTTCGCCGTCGCCTTCGGCCTCGGCTCGGGTCTTAACAGCATCGTCTACGGAACCTTGCCGCTCGCGCTCTTCGGAAGCGATGGCTACGGCCGGCGGCAAGGACAAATCATGTCGGTGCGTCTCGTCGTCTCCTCGATGGCGCCGTTCGCGCTCGCCTTCCTGATGGGCAATCTCGGCGCATCGTGGTCGCTGTCGATCGCTGCATTGCTCGGCACCGTCGCCGTTGCCGCATTCTTCGCCATCATGCGGCTGACGCGCCCGGTTGTTGCCCGGCCGGAAACTGTTCCCAATCCCGGAGAAGCTTGAGCGCATTAATTACGACAAGCGCTACTTGACGACGGCCGAGCCCTTGACGATGTCGATAGTCTCGCCGCCGTCGAGCCCGATGCGGTCGCCGTCGGGCGTCGCCATGAAGCAGCCGGAAGCGCAGAGGTTTTCCGAAGCGCCGGCATCGACCACGACCTCGACGCGCTGGCCGCTCTCGGTGATGACGAGCACGACGGCGGCTGGATCGGTGTTGGTGATGGACGCCGCTTCAGCCGCGGGTGCGGCAAGCAGCGGGACAAGCAGAACGGCGGCAAATCTTGCCATCATGTGCGGTGGCGCTGGCGCGCCCTCCCCTCGAACGATCGGTGCTGCCCCCGGCAGCGATCCCGATAGTGGAGATCATGCACAGATAGCTGTGAATGATGGCTGAATGACCCGTTCAGCCTTTCAGATTGCCGTCCGCCGTCTTGCTGCGCAATTGCCGCACCGGCCGCTCTTCCTCCTCCATGAGCACATCCCCCGATTTTTCCTGCTCGTTGGGTTGATCCCTGCCTGCAACGGGAAGGACGGGAGGAGCGTCCCGATGGATAGTGAGATCGCTCCGCGGCAGCGGGATCTCGATGCCCTCGGCCCTGAAGCGCTGGAGGATCTCGATCCTCAGATTGTTGCGCACCGTCATGCCGTCGCCCATGTCGGCGAGGAAGAAGCGCAGTTCGAAATCCAGCGAATAGGGGCCAAAGCGCAGGAATTCGACATGCGGCTCGGGATTGCGCATGACGAGCGGTATCTTGGCGGTCAGTTCCAGCAAGATATCCATCACCTTCTGCGGATTCGCGTCGTAGCTGACGGAAACGGGAATTTCCGAGCGGCCGATCTTGTTGCGGTGCGTCCAGTTACCGACCAAGCCGTTGATCAGCTCCGAATTCGGCACGATGATCGACTGCTTGCGGAAGGTCTCAATCTCCGTGGCGCGCACCGAAATGCGTTTGACGATGCCTTCAGCCGTGCCGGAAACGACATGGTCGCCGACCTTGAACGGCCGTTCGACGAGCAGGATCAGGCCGGAGACGAAGTTGGAGACGATGTTCTGCAGGCCGAAACCGATACCGACCGAAAGTGCGGAGGCGACGAGCGCGAAGCTCGACAGATCGATGCCGGCCGCCGAAACGCCGATGATCGCCGCGATGCCGACGCCGAGATAGCCGATGCCCGTCTTCACCGAATTGCGCACGCCGAGATCGACATGGCTTCTGGCCATGACATTGCCGTCGAGCCAGCGCTGCAGCCAGCGCGTCAGCAGATAGACACCGGCAAACAAGAGGATTCCCGTGCAGATGCCGAGCAGCGAGATGCTGATGCCGCCGAGCCTGACCTCGGTGAACAACCTGTAGGCAAGAATCTGCAGGTCCTGCACATGGAAGCCCCACATCAGCAGGATCAGCGGGATGCCGACGAGAAGCGCCACCGCATAGATGGCAAGACCGACAAGCAGGCCGGCCTGGTCGATCGCCACCGGCCCGAGCTTGAAACGGCGCGTCAGGAAGCTTGCGAAGAAGGTGTCGCCGAAGCTTTCCTGCCTTGATATCGCCTTGCCGGAAAGCAGGCCGACATACATGGTGACGACGACGGCGCCGGTAATGATGAGCTGTGTGGCGACGAAGCGCGCGAGCCCGACATAACCGGTGAGCGCGGTGAGGATGAGGCCGGTGCCGACGATCCGCAGGATGATCGCCATGCCGCGCGGCCAATGCCTTCCCGGCGCATCGGGATCGCCGTTCTTCGCCAGCATCGGTTTTCCGAACGAGACCGCGATCAGGATCAGGCCGATGATCAGCGCGGCGATCAGGCTTCTGACCACGGTCAGCACCAGCGGCGAGCCCATCGCCTCGCCGATCGTGCCGAACAGATAATCGAGCGCGTTGACGATCGCCATTGCCAGCAAGCAGTAGCCGATCGAGCGCGCGCCGAGATTGGAAAGCCGAACGAGGCGCCAGCGCGGTTCGTGCGGTGCAAAGATGGCATTGACGAAGCGGCCGACGAAATAGACGAGGCCGATCGCCCCGAACAGCGCGCCGATGACAGGTGCGATGTCGGGCCTCAGCACATTGAACCCGTTAAGGAAAAAGAACGAGGTGACGAGCAGCACCGATAGCGCCAGCGTGCGGATCAACGTCGACCAGAAGGCGATCGACAGCCGGCCGATATAGGAGGGGTTCTCGACAGCCTCGTCGCGCTGCAGGTAGGAGCCGAATAGCCGGTAGCTGCCGGAGAGAAGGATCAGGGCCGCGGCAAGCGACAGGAAGATCGCGGCAAACATCGGGAAACGCTTGAATTTCCAGACGAAGGTGGCCCAACTGGACAGGGCCTGCGAGAATTCTCTGGCCTCGTGCACGAAGGCGCTGGCGGCATCGTCGAGCACCGAGACCGAAATCTCGGTCCGCCTGAGCAGCGTATCGGCAAACAGCCGCCGCCGCATCTCGGTGATCTCGTTGACGAGCTTCGTCACCGTGATCGACAGGTTTTCGGCATCGCCCGTCAGCGCGTTGATCTGCGCGCGTTCGGCGGCGAGCGCGTTGCGCTCCTGGGTGACGATCTCGGCTTCAGGCGGCTGCCCGTCCTTCGGCGGATCGCCGATCTCGGCAAGCCGGTTCTTGATCTGGTCGAAACGCGGCCTGAGATTGACCGATATGGTGATAACGGCGCGGCTGAGTTCATCGGCCTTGGTCGCAAGCCCGACGAGGGCGTCGTCATTGTCGGCATTCTGTTTGACGCCGTCCTGAAGCGCCGTCAGTTGGACCTTCGCCTTGTCGATCTCCTTTGTCGCCTGGTCGAGCGGGCTATCTGCAAGCGGCGCCTGCGCGGACGCCGGTGCCTGCGGCTCCTGCGCGAAAGCCGCAGCACCGTTGAAATGCGCGCCGGCAACCGCCAGCATCAGCAGAAGAATGGTGCGAAGCAGGATCGGTCTCAGCCGCAAAAGCGCCTCCGGGAAAGGTTGTCATCGGAATAGAATGCCAGCTTGTCTTAGTAAAGAAAGGCGACAGAAAGGCGGAAGCTCCCTGGAAAGACTTAGAAACCGGCGCCGGGCTTGGAGAGATAGTCGCGTTCCCCCGCCGTCGACTCCCGCCCGAACATGGCATTGCGGTGCGGAAAGCGGCCAAAGGCAGCGATCACGTCGCGGTGGCGGATCGCATAATCGAGATATTCTTCATCGCCAAGCGCGGCGAACAACGCTACCGATCGCTCCTGTTCGCCAAGGTCTTCGGCATGTTCGAAAGGCATGTAGAAAAAGGTGCGGCACGCGGCTTCTACCAACAGATCGGCGCCGGATGCCAGTGCGAGTTTGGCTTCGCGAAGCGCCAACCCGTCGGTCGCAACGGCAAGCGCCGTGCCGCGATAGATATTGCGGGGAAACTGGTCGAGCACGATCACAGCCGCCAGCCGGCTCTCCGCATCCGCCCGCCATTCGGCGCCAACATCCGCTGCAAGGGCCAGATGGGTGTCGCGAAAGACCGTGCTGATCTCCGCGTCGAGGTCAGGCGTCGCGCGGAACCACAGCTCCCGGCCGCATCTGACGAACCAGAAATCATAGACTTCGCGTGGCGTACGAATAGTCGTCATGCTTTCTCTCCCCTAGCGTAAAGCTTGTTAATGCGGCGTCTGCAAACTATTGTAAATATAGGGTAAACGGCGTGGCGTGAGGCCCCCTCATCCAGCTGCCGCCACCTTCTCCCCGAGGGGAGAAGAGACTTGCGGCAGCGCCTCGTTCCCCCTTCTACCCAGCGGGGAGAAGGTGCCGGCAGGCGGATGAGGGGGCTGCAAACTCAGCGCCCGGACAGGGAAAATCCCCTACTTCCCCTCATCCAACGAAAACACCAGCGTCGCCTTGGTTCCGTCGTGGCCGGGGTCATAGGCGAAATCCGATTTCAGGCTGGCGGCCATTGCTGTCAGAATGCGTGTGCCGAGGCCCGTTCCTTTCGCCGGGCTCGACGGATCGAAACCCGCGCCGTCATCCTCGACGATGACGCGTAATGCGCCATCTGTCTGGTCGACCATGACGCGGATCTCGCCCGGCACGCTCTCCGGATAGGCATATTTGAAGGCATTGGTGACGAGCTCGCTCACGATCAGCCCGAGCGTAATCACCTTGTCGGTCGCCAGATTGACCGGTTGCGCGGTAAGTACGATGCGGTGCGGCCGCTTGTCGTCGCGCATCGAGGTTTCGAGTTCGGTGAGCAGGCTGTCCAGATATTCGTCGACCTGCACCGAGCCGACCTGGCGGTTGGTATAGAGCCGGCGGTGCGCGCTGGCGATGGCGTTGATGCGCATCTGCGTTTCGTGCAGCGCGTCGATCGCCACTTGGTCGGTGGTCATCGAGGATTGCATGCGGATCAGCGCGCCGACGAGGCCAAGGCTATTAGCGATACGGTGATTGACTTCGGCGAGCAGCATTTCGGCAAGGTCGCGCTGCTGGCGGATCATCTCCTGCGCCTGCGCCGTCTCGCGGCGAAAACGCGTCCGCTCCAGCGCCTGTTCGAGGGCGGCGGCCAGCAGGTCGAAATAGTCGGCCGAGATCCCTTTGAGCATGTAATCGTCGGCGCCGGCCTTCAGCGCCGCGACCGCGATGCTGATATCGTCCGAACCCGTCGCATAGATGACCGGCGGGTGATCCGGCATCGCCGCGATGCTGGGCAAAATATCGAGGCCGGTCTCGCCAGCCAGGACATGATCAAGCACGACGGCGTCGATACCGCCTTCGCCCAGTCTCGCAAGGCCTGCAGCGCCGCTCTCGGCCCACTCGACCGAAAAGCCGCGCCGACGGAGGTTTTTCTGCATCAGTAGAGCAAGCCCCTCGTCGTCGTCGATATAGAGGATGTGGATCAGGGCATCCGCATCGCCGCTAGAATTGTTCATTCCGTCTCCCGGCGTTCTCTCGCAGCGACGACCGACCGCAAGCGTCCGAGTCGTCCGCATCGCAATGTCGTATTGCATTGGCCGCCTGGGGTAAACAGCGGTTGTCCCTCGCTCTTGTCGCAGGCGGCGCGGAAGGAGGATGTCGGGAATCCGGCATTTTCAGAACATGACCCTAGCTGGCGAGCATCCCTATGGAAGCCGTTGAAGGAGATGGGAAAACGAAAACCTGAAATGAGATGCATCAACGCCAAGCGACCCGTTTGGTTCCGTGGATAAGCTAATTTTTCTGGAATTTCCGATGACCCGATACTTCGGCTCCAGCCTCCGCCGGCAATTGCAGGAAGCGCAGCGATGAGACGACGCCGATCACGCCGACTACGATGAAAGCCCAGCGGAAATCGGCAAGGACGGGATTGCCGGCGCCCCTGAGAGCAGAGGCGATGTTGAGCACGGCCGCCGCCACTGCCACGCCGAGCAGCATCGATACCTGCTGCAGCATGCTCGACAGCGTCGAGGCCGAGCTTCGCTGCGCGGGGCCGATATCGGCGAAGGCGAGTGTGTTCAGCGCGGTGAATTCCATCGACCGTGAGAGACCGGCGAGAAAAAGCAGCGCATGGATGAAAAACGGCGGCGTCGTCGGCGACAGGAAACCGCAGGAGACGATCGAAAGCGCGGCGATCAGCCCGTTAACCCCAAGCACGGTACGAAAGCCGAAGAAGCGCAGCAGCGGCGTCGTCACCGCCTTCATGCTGAAATTGCCGAGGAAATAGACGAGCAGATAGGTGCCGGCGGCAATCGAGCTCAGGCCGAAGCCGAGTTGGAAGAGCAGAGGCAGCAAAAACGGCGTCGCATTGATCGCCATCCGGCAGGCCGTGCCCGCCGACAATGTCGACATCGAGAAGGTCTGGATGCGGAAGGCCGAAAGGTCGAGCAGCGGATTGTCGACGGCGAGGAAATGCCGCGTCGCCATGACCGACAGCACGATGCCCGCCGCCAGCATTGATATCACGGGCAAAAGCCCGCCGTCCCATTTGACCGAGAGTTCGAGGGCGGCGAGCAGGAAGGTCAGCCCCGCAGCGCTCAGCATAAAGCCCACGAGATCCAGCCGGCCGGGATTGGTCTCGCGCTGCTCCGGCACGAAGCGCAGCACCAGCGCCATGCCGACAATGCCGATCGGGATGTTGATCAGGAAGTTCCAGTGCCAGCTGGCATAGGTGGTGACGAAGCCGCCGAGCACCGGGCCGAGCACCGGCGCCGTCAGTGCCGGCCAGGTGATCAGCGCGATCGCCTGGACGAGTTCCGACTTGCGGGCGTTCTTGAGCACGATGATGCGCCCGACCGGCGTCATCAGTGCACTGCCCGCGCCCTGGATGGCGCGCCACAGCACGAATTCCGCAAGGCTGCCGGACAGCCCGCAAAACAGCGAGGCGCCGGTGAAGACGGCGATCGACATCAGAAAGATGCGGCGCGCGCCGAACCGATCGCCGAGCCAGCCGGACAGTGGAATGAAGGCGGCCATCGTCAGCATGTAGACGGTGATGCCGATGCTCATCGACACCGGCTGCACGTTAAAGCTTGCCGCCATCTGCGGCAGCGAGGTGGTGACGATCGTGCCGTCGAGGATCTGCATGAAGAAGGAAACGGCAACGACCAGTGCCACGATCTTCGCCTGGCGGCCGCCTTCGGCCTCTTGCACATTCTCGCTCGTCTCTGCCGTGGTCATCGATCTGCCAATTAAAATTCCGGATGACGCGGCAGGGAAACGGGAAGGAAGCCGATCGGAGATCTGCCGCGCGGGCGAGCGCGGACTTGGTAAGCCGCGCACTGGCTGAATACGCCCGTTGCATCCGGCCGGAAAGGCTAAATCTCGCACTACGCAGGAATATTCCCGATGCGGCTGGATAGCTGACCGCTATCGACCCAAGAAAGGATTCAAGAAAAAGGCCCCACCGAAGCGAGGCCAAGCTTGAACCGCTCCGGGGAAAAGCAGGAGCGGCGTGCAGTCCATATCGTGCGATCGATGTCGCAGCGAGGCCAGATGTCGCTGCATCGGTACGCTCGCCAAAGATTTTTTCGCGATCTGCCGAAAAAAGATCGGCCCCAAAACTATCTGCCCATGTGGCGCGACACCTGTCGCATTGCAGCAACGAATGGCGCTTGCAATGTTTATAAAAATTGGTATCACTAAACATATTGCTAAACATGATGATTGAGGAGTTCATGTGAGCATTCTCTGAAGTGGGTGAACATGCTACGCCGGCGGGGAGCCGGCCCTTGGTTCTGGGAGGAACTTATGCAGAAAACATCGAAAGCCCTTTTCGGGCTGGCCACGGCATTCGTCATGTCGTCGGCATTGCCCAATCTCGCCAAAGCCGATGAACTGACGCTGTGCTGGGCCGCATGGGACCCCGCCAATGCGCTCGTCGAGCTGTCGAAGGATTTCACCGCCAAGACCGGCACGCAGATGAAGTTCGAATTCGTTCCCTGGACGAATTATGCCGATCGCTTCCTCAACGAGCTAAATTCCCACGGCAAGCTCTGCGATCTCATCATCGGCGACAGCCAGTGGATCGGCGGCTCGGCCGAGAATGGCCACTACGTCAAGCTCAACGACTTCTTCGACAAGGAAGGCATCAAGATGGATGACTTCGTGCCGGCGACGGTCGTCGGCTACTCGGAATGGCCGAAAAACACCCCGAACTACTGGGCGCTGCCCGCCATGGGCGACGTCGTCGGCTGGACCTACCGCAAGGACTGGTTCGAGAAGCCGGAACTGCAGAAAGAATTCAAGGAGAAATACGGCCACGATCTCGCAGCGCCGAAGACCTACGACGAGCTGAAGCAGATCGCCGAATTCTTCCAGAAGCGTCAGATCGACGGCAAGACCGTCTACGGCGCCTCGATCTATACCGAGCGCGGCTCCGAAGGCATCACCATGGGCGTGACCAACGTGCTCTACGATTGGGGCTTCCAGTACGAGAACCCGAAGAAGCCCTATGACATGGAAGGTTTCGTCAACTCGGCCGATGCTGTGAAGGGCCTCGAATTCTACAAGTCGCTCTATGATTGCTGCACCCCGCCCGGCAGCTCCAACGTCTACATGGTCGAATCCGCAGACGCCTTCAAATCCGGCCAGGTCGCCATGCAGATGAACTTCGCCTTCACCTGGCCCGGCCTCTACAAGGACGAGAAGGTCGGCGGCAAGAAGATCGGCTTCTTCCCCAATCCGGCTGAAAAGGCCCACTTCGCCCAGCTTGGCGGCCAAGGCATCTCGGTGGTCTCGTACTCCGACAAGCGCGATGCCGCCCTGCAATACATCAAGTGGTTCGCACAGCCGGACGTGCAGGCCAAATGGTGGGAACTCGGCGGCTTTTCCTGCTTGAATTCCGTCGTCAACGCGCCAGGCTTTGCCAAGAGCCAGCCCTATGCCCAGGCCTTCCTGGACTCGATGGCGATCGTCAAGGACTTCTGGGCAGAGCCGAGCTACGCCTCGCTGCTGCAGGCCATGCAGAAGCGCGTTCACAACTACGTGGTCGCCGGCAACGGCACCGCCAAGGAAGCGCTCGACGGTCTGGTGAAAGACTGGAGCGACGTCTTCAAGGACGACGGCAAGATCTGACGCGTGGCATCCCTGATGCGCGCCATCCTCGACAGGATGGCGGCCCGGATCGGCAGACGAGCCGGGCCGCCAGATCTCTCATACCCCAAAAGACCCGTACCCCAAAAAGACCAGGTGAAGACTTGACCATTTCCCATTCCTCCATCGTCGAGAAGGCGGCCGATGCAACCGCGAGGGCAACGCCTTCCTCGGTCGCCCGGCGCGTCCGCGGCCTTTCCGACAGGGCGATCGCCTGGCTATTCATTGCCCCTGCCATCACCCTGCTGCTCGCGATCAACATCTTTCCGCTGCTTTGGGCGGTCTATCTCTCCTTCACTAATTACCGCGCCAATCGGCCGAATGCGCCGGTCGTAGGCGTCGGCTTCGGAAACTACCAGCGCGTTCTCAACGATCCCGATATCTGGCAGGCGATGCAGACCACCGCGCATTTCGTCTTCTGGACGATTGTACTGCAGACGGTGATCGGCTTTACGCTCGCCTATCTGATCGACCGCAAGTTTCGCGGCCACGCCTTCTGGACGACGATCATTCTGATCCCGATGATGCTGTCGCCCGCCGTCGTCGGCAATTTCTGGCGCTTTCTCTACGAGCCGCAGATCGGCCTCTTCGCCTATGCCGTGTCGCTGGTCACAGGCATTCCGACATCGGATATCCAGATGCTCGGCAACGTTACGCTGGCGCCCTGGGCGATCATCATCGTCGATACCTGGATGTGGACGCCTTATGTGATGCTGATCTGCCTCGCTGGCCTGCGCTCGATCCCCGATTATATCTATGAGGCGGCCGAGGTCGACCGTGCCTCGCCCTGGCGGCAGTTCTGGTCGATCACCGTGCCGATGGCCCTGCCTTTCATCATGCTTGCCGTGCTTTTCCGCGGCATCGAGAATTTCAAGATGTTCGACATGGTGACGCTGCTCACCGGCGGCGGGCCGGGCTCGATTACCGAGGTCGCCTCGATCACGCTGAAACGCGCCGCCTTCGAAAGCTGGGCGACCGGCCGGGCCTCGGCCTTCGCCATCATCCTCTTCGTCGCGGTGTTCGGCCTCGCCAACATCTACGTCAAGGCATTGAACAAGGTGAAGCAACGATGAGCGCCGCCAACTCAGCCCATTCGGTCGTCGAACCGAGCCTGTCCAGCAAGCGCATCGCCGGCACCATCGTCGTCCTCTATGCGCTGATCACCCTCATCCCGCTCGTCTGGATCTTCCTGACCAGCATCAAGTCGCCGCCGGATTCGATCAGCTATCCCCCGAAGATCGTCTTCACGCCGTCGCTGGAAGGTTATTGCAACCTGTTCACCACGCGCACGCGCCAGACGCCTGATTATATCGCCTCGCTGCCGGCGCCGGTCGGCACCTGCGATGAGGTGACGCGCAAGCGCAACATGGTGATCGCCGGCCCATCGAACTTCCTGCCGCGCTTCGTCAATTCGCTGGTGATCGCCTTCGGCTCCACCTTCCTCGCGGTCTTCCTCGGCACCCTCGCCGCCTATGGTTTTTCCCGCTTCAAGATACCGCTCGCCGACGACCTGATGTTCTTCATCCTGTCGACGCGCATGATGCCGCCGATCGCCGTCGCCATCCCGATCTATCTGATGTATCGCGAACTCGGCCTGTCGGACACGGCCTTTGGCATGATCCTGCTTTACACCGCCGTCAATGTCTCGCTCGCCGTCTGGCTGCTCAAGGGCTTCATCGACGAAATCCCGCGCGAATACGAGGAAGCGGCAATGATCGACGGCTATACGAGGCTGCAGGCCTTCCGCAAGGTCGTGCTGCCGCAGGCAACCACAGGCATCGCCGCCACCGCGATCTTCTGCCTGATCTTCGCCTGGAACGAATATGCCTTCGCCGCGCTTCTGACCTCGGGCGAGGCCCAGACCGCGCCGCCCTTCATCCCGACGATCATCGGCGAAGGCGGGCAGGACTGGCCGGCCGTCGCCGCCGGCACGACAATTTTCCTGATCCCGATCCTGGTCTTCACCATTCTATTGCGCAAGCAGCTGCTGCGCGGCATCACCTTCGGAGCCGTCCGCAAATGACCCACCTGATCGAAACACGCACTCCTGCTCGCCCGAAACGGCCGTTCTTTCTGCGACGCGGCCCGATGGAGACCATTGCCACCGTGCTGATCGGACTCGGCTTCCTGATGCTGTTCCAGCCCTTCCTGCTGGTGCTCTACACCTATTCGCTGGTGACACTGCTCGCAGGCACCGTCATGTTCATCATCGTCTCGAAATTCCCGGAGTGAACCATGGCGGACATCCGGATCGAAAATCTCCGCAAGGAATTCGGCAGCTTCGTCGCCGTTCAGGATTCGAGCTTCACCGTCCATGACGGCGAGTTCCTGGCGCTTCTGGGCCCCTCCGGCTGCGGCAAGACGACGACGCTTCGCATGATCGCCGGCCTCGAGCTGCCGTCGAGCGGCAAGATCTATCTCGACGGCGAGGACGTCACCTTCAACCGCGCCAGCGCCCGCGACATCGCCTTCGTCTTTCAGCTCTTCGCGCTCTACCCGCATATGAACGTGCGCAAGAATATCGGCTTCCCGCTGCTGTCGCAGGGCATGCCCAAGCCCGAAATCCGTCAGCGTGTCGAGGAGACCGCGCGTCTGCTGCAGATCGACCATATTCTCAACCGCTCGGTCTCCGGTCTTGCCGGCGGCGACCGGCAGCGCGTGGCGCTCGGCCGCGCCATCGTCCGGCGCCCGAAATGCTTCCTGATGGACGAGCCGCTCGGCACGCTCGACGCCGAATTCCGCGAGATCATGGTTCACGAGCTGCGCGAATTGCACAACCGCATCCACGCGACCACCGTCTACGTCACCCACGACCAGCATGAGGCGATGGCGATGGCCGACAAGATCGCCGTCATGAACCATGGCATCATCGAGCAGTTCGGCACGCCGCAGGAGATTTATGCCAAGCCCGCGACCATGTATGTCGCCGATTTCATCGGCTCGCCGTCGATGAACTTCATGCGCTTCACCTCCAGCCTGAAAAGCGGCGATCGCTCCATCCTGCTCGACGGCGTCGATGTCGCCGTTCCCGAGATCCACCAGGACATGGCCCAAAGCCAGCTGGCGCTCGGCGTGCGGCCGGAGCATATCCGCTTCAGCGACGCCTCGGCGCTACGCGGCGCCGTCTATGGCAGCGAATATCTCGGCACCAATCAGGTCGTGGCTGTGGAAACCCCGGGCGGCATGATCAAGGCCCGCGTTCCCGCCAATCGCAGCTTCCAGATTGGCGAAAGGGTCGGCCTCGAATTCAACCCGGCGAAACTCGCGCTCTTCGACTGCACCTCGGGCCGCGCGGTCCCATCCTCGCTTTATCAGGAGACCCGGCATGGCTGATGTCGTCCTCAGGAACCTCGCCAAGCGCTTTGGCGACACCCAGGCTTTGGCCGACCTCGATCTTTCGATCCGCGACGGCGAGTTCGTCGTGCTGCTCGGTCCGACAGGCGCTGGCAAGACCACGACGCTGCGGTTGATCGCCGGCCTCGAAAAGCCCGATAGCGGCCGCATCGAGATCGGCGGCCGCAATGTCGCCACTGAGGCACCCGCCGAGCGCGACGTCGCCTTCGTGTTCCAGCAATATTCGCTCTATCCGCACATGACGGTTTACGAAAACCTCGCCTTCCCGCTGAAGGCGCCGGTCCGCAAGCTGAGTGCGCAGGAGATCGACCGGCGCGTGCGCGAAGTGGCGCGCATGGTCCGGATCGACCACAAGCTGGAAAACCGCTCAACCAGGCTTTCCGGCGGCGAGATGCAGCGTGTCGCGATCGGCCGGGCGTTGGTGCGCAAGCCGGCGATCTACCTAATGGACGAGCCGCTCTCCTCGCTCGACGCCAAGCTGCGCGCCGAACTGCGCCTGGAGCTGAAACGCATCCAGAAGGAACTCGGCTCGACGCTGCTCTATGTCACCCACGATCAGGTTGAAGCCATGACCATGGCCGACCGCATCGGCATCGTTGCCGAGGGACGGCTGATGCAGGTGGGAACGCCGCGCGAGATCTACGGCAATCCAGCCAACCTGCATGTCGCGGCCCGTCTCGGCCAGCCGCACATCAATCTTCTGCCGGCGGACCTCTTGCCGGGCGGCGGGCCGCCGCCCGGCACGAAGACCGTGGGCGCCCGCACGGAGCATCTCGATATCATTGTCGGCAAGGACGCCAATGCCGAGATCGACTGGATCGAGCATCTCGGTGACCAGAACCATCTGCAC
This sequence comes from Rhizobium sp. WSM4643, assembly GCF_025152745.1. Classification (NCBI taxonomy): domain Bacteria; kingdom Pseudomonadati; phylum Pseudomonadota; class Alphaproteobacteria; order Hyphomicrobiales; family Rhizobiaceae; genus Rhizobium; species Rhizobium sp. WSM4643. The sequence continues at coordinate 2,467,726 of NZ_CP104040.1, forward strand.
ATCAGAGTCGGCAATCACAAGCTCGTCACACTTGCAGATCCATATCTGGCGATCGCGCCGGGCGACCGGATCAGCCTGACGCTGCGCGATCCGCTTTATTTCGATGCGGCTGGACAGCGCCTGTCCTGACCGGCAAACAGACTTGATGATGGCATGAAAAACAAACAGACGGGTCTCAATCGATGAAACACTTCTTCAACCGCAGGGAAAGCATCGTCACCGAAGCCTTGGACGGTCTGCTTCTGACGAGCAGCAAGGGTCGTCTTGCCCGCCTCGACAGCTTTCCCGACATCAAGGTGATCCTGCGTGCGGACTGGGACAAGTCGAAGGTGGCGATCATCTCAGGCGGCGGCGCCGGCCATGAGCCCTCCCATGCCGGCTTCGTCGGGAAGGGCATGCTGACGGCTGCCGTATCCGGCGAAATCTTCGCCTCGCCGAGCGTCGATGCCGTGCTGACGGCGATCCGCGCCGTGACCGGCGAAAAGGGCGCCCTGCTGATCGTCAAGAACTACACCGGCGACCGGCTGAATTTCGGCCTTGCCGCCGAAAAAGCGCGCGCCGAGGGCTTCGACGTCGAGATGGTCATCGTCGCCGACGATATCGCCATTCCCGGCATCAACCAGCCGCGCGGCGTCGCCGGCACGCTGTTCGTTCACAAGATATCGGGCTATCACGCCGAAAAGGGAGAGGACCTGAAGACGGTGGCAAGCCATGCCGCGGCAGCCGCCGGTGACATCGTCTCGCTCGGCATGTCGCTCTCCACCTGCAGCGTGCCCGGCCAGGCACATGAGGATCGCCTGGGCGAAAACGAAGGCGAACTCGGCCTCGGCATCCATGGCGAGCCCGGCGTCGAACGCATCACGCTGCAGCCGGTCGTCGATATCGTCTCCACCATGGTGGCACGCCTGTCGCCTGCGCTGCACAAAGGGGCAAATTATGCGCTCCTCATCAACAATCTCGGCGCAGTGCCGCCGCTCGAAATGACCATCATTGCCAAGGCCGTTCTGTCCTCCGCACTTGCCGATCGCATCCGGCTGATCATCGGGCCTTCGCCGATGATGACCGCGCTCAACATGAACGGCTTCTCGCTGTCGCTGATCCGGCTGGACGCCGTGCGCGAGGCCGCGCTGACGGCAGCGGTCGAGCCGCATGCCTGGACGCCGGCCGTCGAACGCCACGAGATCGAGGTCATCGCCGCACCGAGAACATCAGGCGGACTGGACAGCGCCAACGGCACGGCCGGAGAAAATGATCGCAACCGGCGCCTGATCACGGCGCTCTGCGAGCATTTGATCTTGCAGGAAAGCGACCTCAACTGGCTGGACGGCCGCGTCGGCGATGGCGATACCGGCTCGACGGTGGCGACGGGCGCCCGCAGCGTGCTGGCCCGCCTCGACACGCTGCCGCTCGACCGGCCGGCGGCAACGCTTGCCTCGCTCGGCGATATCCTCGGCACCAGCATGGGCGGATCGAGCGGCGTGCTGCTGTCGATCTTCTTCACCGCCGCAGCAAAGGCGATGGCTGACAAGGCCGATATATCAGCCGCTCTTCTTGCCGGGCTCGACAGGATGACGTTCTATGGCGGAGCCGCGGTCGGCGACCGGACGATGGTCGACGCGCTGTCACCTGCCTTGCAGGCGCTTGCATCCGGCGATGTCGTCGCAGCGGCAAAGGCAGCGGCAGCCGGTGCCGAGTCGACGAAGACGATGATGAAGGCGAGAGCCGGACGCGCCTCCTATGTCGGCGAAAGGGATCTGGCGGGCGTTGCAGATCCCGGCGCCGTCGCGGTTGCCGGCGCGTTCGGCGTGGTGGCAAGCCTCGCCTGACCGGAGTAAAGTTTGAGAGCCTGCGGGGGGCGCGGCGACAGGGAGGATGACAGTGCAGGCGGAACCGGTGCTTGTGGCAGGGTTGATCGAGGTATGTCGCGCGACGATCGCGGCAAACAGCGATCACCTCTGTGCGCTCGATCGCGCCATCGGCGATGGCGATCACGGAACCAATATGCGGCGCGGCTGCGAGGCGGTGAGCGCCGAAGGCGAAACCCTGTCCGGCCTGCCCTTGCCCGACGCCATGGAAAAGATCGGCCTGACCCTAGTAATGAATGTCGGCGGTGCGGCCGGGCCGCTCTACGGCACGCTGCTGATGGAGATCGGCCGCGAGCTTCGCAAAAACGACGAGAAGGCCGATTTCTCGCAGGTGCTGAAACAGGCGATCGATGCCGTCGCAAGACGCGGTCGGTCGCATGCCGGCGACAAAACCCTGCTCGACGTGCTCTATCCCGTGCATGCGGCACTCGCCAGCCGCTCGCCGCTCGGCGCAATCGCCCGCAGGGCCGAGCGTTCCGCCAACCGCACCGCTGACATGAAGGCGATGCGCGGGCGCGCCGCCTATCTCGGCGACCGCTCGATCGGTCATGTCGATCCCGGCGCGTCGAGCTGCGCGCTGCTGACCACGGCGATCTGCCGCTATCTCGGGGAGCATCGTCCGCAATGAATGGAAAGACCGCAAATGTGGGCATTGTGATCGTCTCCCACTCGCCGCTGGTGGCACAGGGGATCGCCGATATGGTGCGGCAAATGGTGGGCGACAGCGTGCCGCTCGCCTGGTCGGGCGGCAATGTCCATGGTGAACTCGGCACCGATGCCGGCGGCATCCTGAGGGCAATCGAAGCCGCTTGGTCCGATGCCGGCGTCGCCGTCTTCGTCGATCTCGGCGGCGCCGAAACCAACAGCGAGATGGCGATCGAAATGCTGGGCCTTCCCCGCTCGGCCCTCGTCTCCATCTGCAACGCGCCGCTGGTCGAAGGCGCCGTCATCGCCGCCGCCGAGGCGTCGGGGGGCGCGTCGCTGGCCAAGGTCGTCGCCACAGCCGAGGAACTGTCCCCCTGATGACCAGCGGATTGCGTAGTGAAAAACAGGAGCCCGAGCCATTGCCCGAGCCATTCAAGGTGAATTGCCAGACGGAGGTAGAAGTCAAGCACGGCGTCGGGCTGCATGCCCGCCCCTCCGTTACCTTCACGCGGCTTGCCAAGTCCTTCCCCTGTTCGATCGAGATCGCCGTCAACGGCAGCGACGTCTGGCTGAACGGCAAGAGCATCATCAAGATCATGAGCGCAAAAATCCGAAAAGGATCGATCCTCCGGATCCGCGCCGACGGCATTCTCGCCGAAGAGGCGATCCGCGCGCTGAAGGAACTCATCGAGCGCAACTTCGATGAGGAAAAGAAACATGGCCGCACCGCTTAGGCTGACAGCAAAGAGTGCATCCCCGGGCATCGCATCCGGCCCGGCCTTTCTGGCCGAGCGGCCGGACGCCCCCGCGCCCAGCACGGCCGGCGGATACGGCGCGCTCGAGAAGGCGATCGACATCTCGATCGGCGAACTCGAGCGCCTTGCCGACGGAGCCGATGCCGAAAGCCGGGATATCATCGATTTCCAGATCGAGGTGCTGCGCGATCCGACCATCGCGGAAGCGACCGGCGCGCGCATGGAAGCCGACGAGAACGTCGTCTTTGCCTGGGTCGCCACCCTCGACGCCTATATCGGCGAACTCGAAGCGGCCGACGAAGAGCAGATGCGGGCACGCGCCGTCGATATTCTCGACATCAAGAACCGTGTGCTTGGGGCGCTCGCCGGCACCCCGATCGCCGATTTTCCGCCCGGTTCGATCTTCGTTGGCAAGGATATGGAGCCGAGCCGCTTTCTCGCCCATGACTGGTCGAAAGGCGGCGGCATCGCGCTGTTTTCAGGCAGCACCGCCGGCCATGTCGCCCTGCTCGCCCGGGCCAAATCGGTACCGATGGTGATCGGCACCGGCCGCTTTTCGGCAGCGGACGGAGATCCGGTCAGAGTGGATGGCGATGCCGGCGCGGTCGTCCTCAAGGCCGGCGGCATACTGATCCCATCGCCGATGCCCGCACGAACTTCTGCCGCCGACGCGCAAACCGAATACGGCGAACTGCGCACGGCGGACGGCGTGCCGATCCTGCTCTCCATCAACATCAACGACCCCGCAGAGATCGACGCGCTCGATCCGGCGACGGCAGGCGTCGGCCTGATGCGCTCTGAATTTTCAGTCGCCTCGATCGCCGAGGCCGCCAATGAGGAACGGCAGCTGGCGATCTATCGCCGCGTGCTGGAACAGGCGGGCGACAGGCCGGTGACCATAAGAATGCTGGATATCGGGGGCGACAAGCCGCTCGCCGGGTTCGAAGACCTGCCTAGTCTCTCGGCCTCTGGCCTGCGCGGCATCCGACTGCTGCTTGCCCGGCCGGAAATCGCCCGCGTGCAGGCCCGCGCCCTGCTGCGCGCCGCCATCTTCGGCAAGCTTTCGGTGATGCTGCCGATGGTGACCTTTCCCGACGAGATCGACAGGATGCGCGAATTGTTCCGCGAGGAAGCCGAAAAGCTCGGCCGCCGATCCCTGCTCCACCGGATGCCGCCGATCGGCATGATGGTGGAGGTGCCGGCCGCAGCGTTGATGCTCGATACTTTCGGGTCAGCAGCATTCTTTTCGTTCGGCACCAATGATCTTACCCAGTATCTCGCCGCCTCCTCTCGCGACGATATCGATGCCGATACCGGCAAGGCCGCACCCGCCGTGCTCCGGCTGCTTACCCAGGCGGTGAAGCTGACTTCCGGCAAGCCACTCAGCATCTGCGGCGACATGGCCGGCAATCCGCACCATCTGCCCGGGCTGCTCGCCGCCGGCCTCCGGCATTTTTCCGTGGCGCCGGCCCGGCGTCCCGCGATAAGATCGGCGATCATCGGGCTCAACGCCGATGGCACAGGGGCAGCCGGAGAGTAGAATGGCGCGCGAAGACACCGAAGACGCCATTATCGCCTACAAGTCCATTCTGGCGCAGATTATCGACAACAGGCCATCCGGCACGCGCCAGCGCCTGGCGACGGCGCTTGGAAAACATCGCAGCTTCGTCACCCAGATCACCAGCCCGACCTATGCGACACCGCTGCCGGCGCGCCATCTCGCGACCATCGTCCGGGTCTGCCATTTCAGTGCCACTGAGGAGGAACGTTTCCTCGAAGCCTATCAGGCCGCCCATCCCGGCAAGCTGCCGGACCTCGGCCATTCCGAGAAATTGCGGCACCTTTCGCTAATGGTGCCCGACTTCGGCGACGACAGGAAAAACCGCCTATTGGAAGAGGCGATCTCCGATCTGGTGCAGAAGATCGTCGCGATATCGGGTGCTGAATGACGAGTGCGCTGGTTGACGTAGCGTAATACTTTTGGCCTTGGGAGGGGCTTGATGAAGAAGTTCATGAACACTGCGGAAACCATGGTCGCCGAAAGCGTCGAAGGCTTCGTGCGCGCCCATGAGGCCTTGGTGGTGTTCGGGCCTGAGCGCAGATGCATCCGCCGCCGCCATCTCACCGCTGGCAAGGTGGCGCTTATATCAGGCGGCGGTGCCGGCCATGAGCCGATGCATATCGGCTTCGTCGGCCAAGGCATGCTGGATGCCGCCTGCGTCGGCCATATCTTCACCTCTCCGACACCGAGCCAGATCATCGCCGCGATCGAAGAGGCCGATGCCGGCGCCGGCTGCCTGCTCGTCGTCAAGAACTATGACGGCGATCTGATGAATTTCGAAATGGCGATCGAGATGGCCGGCGACCGCCACAACCTCGACATGGTCGTCGTCAGCGACGATATCGAGACATCAAGGTCCGGCGAAGGTAATGGCCGGCGCGGTGTTGCCGGAACGCTGATCGTCGAAAAACTCCTGGGTGCTGCGGCCGAACGCGGCATGTCGCTGGCCGAATTGAAGCAGCTTGGCGAGGGATTGAACACACGCATCCGCTCGATGGGTGTCGCGCTGAACGGCGTGACGGTGCCGCAGACCGAGCGCACGACATTTTCGCTGGGGCCCGGCGAGATGGAAATGGGCGTCGGCATCCATGGGGAACCCGGCCATGCCAGGCAGCTCTTCGCCGCCGCCGACGCGATCATCGGCCATCTCTGCGAGACCATCGCCGGCGACATCGCAGTGACGCCGGGCGCGAAAGCACTGCTCTTCGTCAACGGCCTCGGCGGCACGCCGCCGGCCGAACTCTACCTCGCCTATGCCGGCGCCCGCCGCTTCATCGAGGAACGAGGCATCCCGATCGAGCGCTCGCTTGTGGGAACCTATGTCACTTCGCTCGATATGCAGGGACTGTCCGTCACCCTTGCTTTGTTGATCGACGAGGAGATCGCACTCTGGGACGCGCCGGTGGCGACGGCGGCGCTGCGTTGGCCATGACCAGTAAGCCGGGCGGCGCAAGACTCTGCCTCTGCCAGCCGGCAAAAGCGTACCATCGCCCGACGCCGTCACTCGCCCCGCAGAACCATTGTCTCCTCGCCTCTGTCGGCCGCGCGCCGCGCCCGGATGGCGGCGGCGATGAAGACGCGCGAGAGGCCGTGATAGAGGGGCTCGCGGGACAGCACGCGCGAGGTGATATAGCCGATCATCGAGACGGCCATGATCGGAATGACGGCCTCATGGTCGCCGGTCATCTCCAGAATGATCACGAAGGCGGTCATCGGCGCCTGCACCACGCCGGCGAAATATCCAGCCATCCCCAATATCGCCGCCAGCGCAATGCTCGTTCCCATCAACGTGCCGACGGTGCTGCCGAAACCGGCGCCGACGGCGAGCGAGGGTGCGAAGATCCCGCCCGGAATGCCTGAAATCATCGACAGGAAACTGGCAGCGAGTTTCTCGACAAAGAAAAGCAATGGCAGGGCGTGACCCTCGACGGCGCCCCTCGCCTGCTCGTAACCGGTGCCGAAGGTCGCGCCGCCGGATGCAACGCCAATCACCGCAACGGCAAGACCACAGAGCCCGGCAAGCGCCAGCATGCGCCTCAGCGGCTGCGGCTGCGCCCAGCGCCGGATACGCTGCCCGAAATGCAACGCGAAACCGCTGAAGGCGGCGCCAAGCGCGCCGCCGCCGACGCCGCAGACGAGAACCAGTCCCCAATCGCGCGCGACGGTCGGCGCGGCCGAAGCAAAGCCGAAATAATTGTAGCTGCCGGAGAGCCCGAGAGCCGCGAGCCCGGAAAGGATGACGGCCGTCAGCACCAGCCCGTTGGCGCGCGATTCATAGGTGCGGCTCATCTCCTCGATCGCAAAGACGATACCGGCAAGCGGCGTGTTGAACGCCGCCGCGATGCCGGCGGCCGATCCGGCAAGGATCAGCCCACGCGCCTGCGCCACGCCACCGAAGCGGGCGACGGCGAGCATGATCGATGCACCCACCTGCACGGTCGGCCCCTCGCGGCCGATCGAGGCGCCGGAAAACAGCCCAAGCACTGTGAGCACGATCTTGCCGAAGGCGATCCGCAGCGACAGCAGCCGCGTGCGGTCGGCCTCATCCCTCAGGTGCCTGGCGGCGATCGCCTGCGGAATGCCGCTGCCTTGCGAATTGGGAAAGAGGGTTGCCGCAAGATAGGCCGCCACAACGAAGCCGAGCGGCGTCAGCATCAGCGGCAGAACGAATGCCCATTCCCCCGAGGCAGTCAGGCTGCCGAAGGCCTTCTGCGCGAGATCGGCGAGTTTTGCGAAACCGACGCTGATCACCCCGATCGCCAACGCCCCGCACCAGAACACCAGCCGCGGTCGCCAAAGGGAAAACGAGCCCCAGAAAACACGGGAGCGGCGCAGAAGCTTGGATTTCCTGATGAGAGAGGGCAAGGAACGTCTCTATTCCAGTTGCGGCATTACAAGCAAGCGATGATATACTAGGTCTCATTGCCCACGGATGGCGGCAAGGCGAGCGCAGGCCCGCTATGTCGCCGAAGAATACCTGATTCCTTAGCGCGCGTAAGGGCACCGATGGACGCAGCACTTGCGGCGAGCAGACCCATCGGCGGCGGCTCCCTTGGCGCCACGCTCACGGATTCCAGCCGCCGCTGCCATAGGGACGCGTGATGATTTCAAGCAGATGGCCGTTCGGATCTTCGAAATAGACACCGCGCCCACCGTCGTGGTCATTGGTCTCATCGGGCTTCCGCTGACCGGGGTCAGCCCAGTAGCTCAGGTTCCGCTCGCGAATTCGGTTGAATATCGCCTCGAATTCAGCGTCGCCGACGAGGAAAGCGTAGTGTTGGCGAGCGATCTGACCTTCCGTTTCCATGTAGTCGAGATTGGCGTCGTTGTCGGTTGTGACCATGTGGAACGGCCCCCAGCGCCGCGGCGCCGGCAACCCTAACATATCGGCCAGGAAATCTGCCGAGGCCTTGCTGTCGTGAGCCGACAGGATGGTATGATTGAAGTGGATGGCCATAGTGGTTTCTCGCAAATGAGGAACTGCAAACTCGATGGAAGCTTTGCCGGTTAACACCCGCGGCCGCCTCTTGTTCCGAACTTCGACCGCGCCTCTCCGCCTTCAAATCTCTTTCGAAACGAGGTAAACTCCATCGGTGGAGGAGCCGCGACAAATGGCACGAAACACGCTCCCCATGCGCTGGAATTCCGGGGACCACGAGATCGGATGGGTGGCGGCATGAACGAGGCGAACGGCAATTTGCGCGACACTTCAGGCGCCGCGGTGCGGCCGCCGATCGCTTGGGCGCTGACGGTCATCGCCGGGCTCGCGCTTAACTGGCTCTACGCGCTGCCGTTCATGCCGGCGGCCGTGCCGGCTGGCGTGCTCGGCGGCATCGTGTTCCTTGCCGGCCTAGCGCTACTGATCTGGGCGGCAGCAACCTTCCGCCGGGCGGGGACACAGGTCCAGCTCAGCCGGCCGACGACGACGATCGTCGACGAAGGCCCCTATCGCTTCACGCGCAACCCGATCTACATCGGTATGTTCCTCGGCCTCATCGGCCTCGCCGTCGCCTTCGACAGCCTGTGGCTCATCCTCCTGCTGGTGCCGTTCTACCTTGTCATCCGCTATGGCGTGGTTGCTCGCGAGGAGGCCTATCTCGAGCGGAAATTCGGTGACGGCTATCTCGCCTACAGGGCTCGCATCAGGCGGTGGCTGTAGCGAGACGAAGAAGCGTCGACCTGCTGAAACCCGAATGACGGAAACGGGTCGAGATACGACCCTCGCGGCATCATGGCCATCGCCAAGCAAGCCGGCGATCGGCATCGCCGCTTCACCGGCCGCTGAGATCAGTTCGTGTTCTACCCCGCCGCCTCGATGATCAGCCGGGCGATCTCGTCAGGGTGGGAGATCAGCGACAAATGGCTGGCCTTCACCTCGATCGTCTTCGCCCCCATGCGCTTGGCCATGAAGCGTTCGAGATCGGGATTTATCGTCCGATCCTCGGTCGAAACGGCATACCAACTCGGCTTCGAACGCCAGGCCGCCTGTATCGTCTTGCCGGTCAGCAGCGCCTTTTGGAATGGCTGCTGCACGGCATAGAGAATTTTCGCCTTCGCCTCCGGCAAGTCGCCTGCGAAATCGCGCAAGAAGGCTTCCTCGCTCAGCCGACCTTCGTCGCCGTCGAAGACGATGCCGGCCGAAGCCGGCGGCGTCGGAAAGGTCTTGGCGAGAGCAGTATAATCCTCACCTGCATCCGGCGCCCGCGCCGCCACATAGACGAGCGCCGAAACATCAGGGTGCACACCGGCCTCGGTGACCATCATGCCGGAAAACGAATGCCCGACCAGAACCGTCGGCCCATCCTGCCGGTCGAGCACCCGCTTCACGGCAGCGACGGCCTCGGGCAGCGTCGTCAGCGGGTTCTGCACCGCCGTGGCATTGAGCCCAGCCGCCTGCAGGCGCGCGATCACCTCGGCCCAGCAAGAGCCGTCGGCAAACAATCCGTGCGCCAGCACAACGTTGTGCGCCTTAACGGGAGCGGATGTCGCGGCGATGCCGCGGGTAGCAAGCAGAGAAGTAGCGGCGCCAGCAATAAGGGCAGCCGAGAAGGTCCGTCTGTTCATCATCATGATCTGGTTCCTTGTGCGTCCGGTGGGAATCTTTGCTGAAACCGTTACCGACAGGGTGGCGATAAGAAGGCCCGACATCAAATCTCCAAAGCTCGCGATGGCTGAGCTTTGATCGGGAAAGTATCGGAAATTAGCTCCAAACGCGTCCTCTCTTTTTGCTGCAACCAAAAACCAGTTCGCCGCCCGCCCTCGCCTCATTCTCGATCGAAGCGGCTGACCTCGAGCCCGCTGCCGACCGGCAGCAGCACGCTTGATATCCCGGGCTTGGCACGGACAGCCTCGCCGTAGCGTTTGAGATCGTCGCCTCCTGGGCGCAGCATGTTGTCGGCAACGATGATCGCGCCCGGATTGAGCTTGGGGTAGAAGGCTTCGAGGCAGGGAACGTAGAGATCCTTCCAGAGATCCACCAGCACGAAGTCGATGCCCTGGGAAAGCTCGTCGATCATCTGGACGGCGTCGCCGACCTTGAATTCCATATGGTCTGCGAGCCCCGCCTTGACGGCCATGTCGCGCGCGTAGGCCGATTTGTAATCGTGCAATTCGATGGTGATCAGCCGCCCGCCCGAGGCGCGCGCGGCTTCCGCCAGCCAGATCCCGGAATAGCCGAAGGAGGTGCCGAGTTCGAGAATGGTCGGGCTCTTGAGGCTCTTGGCGAGGATATTGATGAACTGTCCGGTCGCAGGTCCGACCGCGCGCAGCCGCTGATCTTGTCCTCCGTCGCGGCCGCCGGGAGGCAGTTCGCGCGGGCTGTTATGCTCCGTCTCGATCATCGTGTGATAGTTATCGAGCACGTCCTGGATCCTGCTGTCCATTCTCTTCTCCATAACCGCTGATCGGCCGATCATTGCCCAACCGGAACGGCGCCGGAAAGTTAAACTTTGGCAATCATCGCCCTTGTTGGTTCCCTTGCAGTTGCACATGCCGCCGCCGTCGGCTACATCAGCCCTCAATGGTCGGGTCACCCGGCCACGTAAGCGTTAACGTCACTCAACGCGTATGATCGAACGGCTTTGCGGCTTCGATCTGCGCGACTATGTCCTGCGGATCGAGTTCAAAGAGCTCCTGAGGACACATGGACAACAATCAACTCAAAGGTCAGACTTCACCGGCTCCCGGCATCGAAAGGGTCCGCCACGACACGCGACGGCGCACCCTGGCGGTCCAAAGCATTGTCGTCATCACCCCCGGCATGCGCCGCATCACATTGACCGGCGATGATCTTGCCGATTTCATCAGCCTTGCGCCCGACGACCACATCAAGATTTTCGTACCGGCCGCCGATGGCGGCGAAGAACGCCGTGACTACACGCCGCGCCGTTACGATAACACCGAACGAAAACTGACCATCGACTTCGCCTTGCATGAGGCAGGCCCGGTAACCCAATGGGCGATCGACGCGCGCGCCGGCGACAAGCTCGATATCGGCGGACCAAGGGGCTCTGCCGTAGTGTCGAAGACAGTCAAACGGTGGCTGCTGATCGGCGACGAAACCGCGCTGCCGGCGATCGGCCGCCGGATCGAGGAGAGCGGCGCCGGAACCGTCATCACCACAATCGCAGCCGTCACCGGCCCGTTGGAAGAACAAGTCTTCGAGACATCGGCCGAACTGCACGCCCACTGGGCGCATCGGCCTCTTTCTCAGGCAACCGATGCCGCGGCGCTGCTGAAACTGTTGAGCACGGTCGATATCCAGCCGGAAACCTTCGTCTGGGTCGCGGCGGAAGCCTCGGTGACACGCGATATCCGCGCCTACCTGCTGGAACGAGGTTGCCCGCTCGGCTGGATCAAGGCATCCGGCTACTGGGTGTCCGGCAAGGCCGACACGACCGAGAAGTTCGGCTAGGCGGCAAGGCGCCGACACTGGCCGCCGCTCCGGAAGCTGGAAGCGACGGCCGGATAGGCCGTCCAAAAATAGCTGTCGATTCAGTTGCGATTTAATCGGACGCGATATATATAAGTCCTAGCATTCAGAGCCTAATAGGATGAACCCATGCCCGCATCTAAAACCGCAAGACAGCCTGGCAGCCCCGCGCCCGCCTCCCCGCCAGTGGGCAAGGAAGGCAGGAAACTTTCGAATTTCCTGTGCTTCGCGGTCTATTCGGCAAATCTCGCCTTCGGCCGCGCCTATAAGCCGATCCTAGACGAGCTTGGCCTGACCTACACCCAATATATCACCATGGTGGCTCTCTCCGAAGAGGATGACCAGACCGTCGGCGCATTGGGGGAAAAGATGTTCCTCGAATCCAACACGCTGACGCCCATCCTCAAGAAGCTGGAGTCGAATGGTTATATCACCCGTCACCGCGATCCCGCCGACGAACGGCAGGTGCGGGTCAGCCTGACGCCGGCAGGACGCCAACTCGTTGAGACCGATCCCGGCAACGCGCTGCTTGGCGCCATCGGCCTCGGTGACGACTTTCCCGTCGTGCAGAAATCGGTGACGACGCTGCGCGACAACCTGCTGCGGTCAACGCAGGGCGAAGCGGAGAAATCTTGATCGCGGCATCAGCCGCCTGATCCAGCTGGGTCTACTGCCGCAGCGGCCGGAACGCCGTCCTGAGCTCGGCAGTGAAAGCCATCGGCTGTTCCCAGGCGGCGAAATGACCGCCCTTCGGCAGCCGGTTATAGTGGATGAGCTTCGGATAGGCCCTCTCCGCCCAGCTCTGCGGCGCCTGGTAGATCTCATCGGGAAAAGCACTGACCGCCACCGGGATCTTGACGCCCCTGGGGTCGAAGAACCCGCCCGACGGATGGTGCGCATTGTCCCAATAGAGACGTGCCGAGGAGATTGCTGTGTTCGTCAGCCAGTAGAGCGTGACGTTGTCGAGGATGTCGTCCTTCGTCAGCCCCTCGGGCTCTCCGTCGAAAACGCGGGCGATCATCCGGTAACTGCGGATGTCGTGATCGAGCATCCACGATGCAAGCCCGACCGGCGAGTCGACGATCCCGTAGAGCGTCTGCGGTCGGTTGTTCATCTCGATCGCATAACCCAGCCCATTCTTGTAGAAGTCGTCGAGCTGATCGAAGGCGCGCCTTTCGTCCGGCGAAAGGTCGGCCGGCGGCATGCCGCCGGCGGCAAGAGCCTTGGCGACGTCAGCCGGAACCGTGGCCGCCATGTTCGTATGGATGCCGAGCAATCCCGGCGGCTCCTGCACCGCCATCAATTCGGTGACCGCGTTGCCCCAGTCGCCACCCTGCGCCACGAACTTCGTGTAACCGAGACGTTGCATCAGCGTCACCCAGGCGTGCGCGATGCGCGGCGGGTTCCAGTTCCCCGACCCCGTCGGTTTCCCGGAAAAGCCGTAGCCCGGCAAAGACGGGATCACCACGTCAAATGCGTCCTCTTCGCTCCCGCCATGCGCTGTCGGATCGGTGAGCGGTTCGATGATCTTCAACTGCTCGATGATGGAGCCAGGCCATCCATGCGTGACGATCAGCGGCAGCGCATTTTTATGCTGGGAGCGCACGTGAATGAAGTGAATATCCAGCCCGTCGATCTCGGTGATGAACTGCGGCAGCGCATTGAGCCGCGCCTCCATCTTGCGCCAGTCGTAATCCGTCGCCCAATGCTTCGCGAGTTTCTGGATCGTTGCGAGCTGCACGCCCTGCGTATCATCCGCGACTGTCTCCTTGTCAGGCCAACGGGTGGCCGCGACGCGCCGGCGCAGATCGTCAAGCTGATCCTCGGGGAAATTGACGCTGAAGGGGCTAAGTCCGTCGCCGTTTGCCTGAGCACTACGCGTCCCGGCAAGCATGCTCATGGCTCCGGCGGCGGCTGTGGCGGCAAGCAGTTCGCGCCGCGTGGGCGCTGATAGGGATGTGGGTGGCATGACGCTCTCCTCTCCGTTTGATCTGTTCGGAAACGGACGAAGATCGACTGACCGACCTCGTTCGCATCAGCAGGTCATTCGCGTCTGTCCGGGGACTATGCTCCCGGGCAACGTCGGGGGTCAACCTGCCCGGTCAGGCTATGCCTCGACTGTCTCGATGGACGACTGGTCATTGCAAAGAGCCGTGGTTGCGGGCAGCATCGGCGCGAGATCGATGAGGCAGAGGAGAATGCATGCCCGACATCGCGATGGGCGTCTTGAGCCGGAACGGAACCGTTCTTCTGGCCAGGCGCAGTTCCGAGCGCAAGGTGGACCCGGATCGCTGGAGCCTCCCGGGCGGCCATATCGAAGAGGGCGAAGACGCCGAGACGGCAATGTTCCGGGAATTGATCGAAGAAATAGGCGTGACGCCGGAGCTCTGGCAGTTTGCAGGACGGTTCACCTCGGAAGACCCGCCCGAAGCATCCGCGACATTCCATGTCTATCACGTCGATAAATGGCAGGGCCAGCCGCGACTGATCGGTGACGAACACACCGAGCTCAGGTGGTTCACCGCCATCGCGATAGAAAAAGAAGCCAAATTAGCGCCGCCTCAGCTCACTGAAATTCTGGCAAATCTCGCCATGCGGGAAACAGGCACGCCCACTTAGGTCCCTTGGGGGTCAAGGCGGTCTCGCCGGCTGAACCTCAGAGAACATGATGCTGGACGTCGCCAAGCGCGCCAGCCTCCATCATCTCGGCGGCCTTGGCATAACCGCCGCCCATTCCGTCAAGGAAATGCAGGTGCGAATCCGGGCTGCCTGATGGTACGAGGCAGGTCATCAGCGCATGGGACTGGCGATGCAGTCCGAAGTTCACCTCGCCGCGTGCCTTCGCCAGAAGAAGCATGGCTTCGACTCTGTCGATCTGTTCGGGCGTGCAGTCCAGCGTGAGGCGCAAACCGTCATCGAATTTGCGGAAATCCGAATGGGAAGCGACCTCCGACCAGCGTTTCGCATCGACACGCTTCCCGCTGCCTTTGGGCATGGCAATATCCCTGGGGGTGGCCATATCCACGGGAACCGGATGAGATCGGTGCGACGGCGCATCGAAGACGGCAAGCACGCGCTTTGCCAGTGCTGCAAAGACCTCCGGGCTCGTATCGTCATTCGGCTCCACCAGCAGCGACAGGATCTCGCCCCGCTGGCTCGGGAACGGCGTCCAGTCGCAGCTCAGTCCGGTCAGATCCGGCTTCGTCGCGTAGCGTCCCGGCTTGACCAGATACCGGCCGCTCTTGATCTGCTGCTCTGCCCATTTGAGCCCTCCCCCTGCAAACATCGCATAGGTCGCGTTTTCCGAAGCCGCATAGCGCGCAACTCTTACGTCGCGCCCACTGTTGCGGATCTCGCGCACGGTGAGCAGCCCGATACGAAGGGTGAGACCGAGATCGCTTCTTGCAAAGCTCGCGACCTGCCGTAACGTCGAGGTCGCGGCCATGATGCCGCGCGGCGGCAAGGCGAATGCCGCCCCGTCTCCACGAAACACGAAGGGGAAATCGAACGAACCCCAGGCATTACCGAGAGCGGCGATAACAGATGCGCCTGCGAAGTTGACATCTTCATAGCGTCCCGACTTGATCGCCAGCGTCGAGCTGACGACGTCGGTGATGCCGATCAGCCAATCCTCGGGCAGCGGCTCATAGACGGCTGGGTCGAGCACGAGCGAAAACTCGTCATAGGCCTGGCGTGGCTGGGCGTGGCTATTGATCATGGCATGTTCTCCAGATCGGCAAGGTTCCGGTGCCTGCTACCTCAGGAAGGGGTCTGCCGGCCGATCGGCAGGCCTCCGCATCAAATCCTCTGGCGGTGAGGTCCGCCCTTCCCCGCTCAGGCAAGTGTGGTCTCGACGTCGATATTGCCGTGTGTCGCCTTGGAATAAGGGCAGATGCCATGGGCTGCCTCGATCAATTGCTGCGCAACGTCGTGATCGATGCCGGGCAGGCTGACATTGAGGCGCGCCCTGAGGAAGAAGGAGCCGTTGTCGGCGTTGAGAGTAATCTCCGCATCGACCTCGGGGCTGGCGGGCAGCGTGATCTTCCGCTGCGAAGCGGCAAGTTCGATGGCGCCGATATAGCAGGCCGACCAGGCGATGCCGAACAGGTTTTCGGCAGCCGGATGCGGTTGCGGCAGCTTGAGGTCGATCATGCCGTCGCTGCTGCGTGCAGAGCCGTTGCGGCCGCCGGAGATGTGGGTTTTGCCGGTAAAGAGAAGCTTCTCGGTCAAGGTGATATCCTTTCGCTTTATTATTTCATATCCGATTAAATCGGATGCGCTCTAATATGTCACACCAAAACCAATGTCAACACTATTCCGATTTAATCGGATGCGATCTGTTTCTTCAGCCAAACTCATTACATCAAGATAATTCTCAACGACAGCTATGCGAGCAGGCCGACCCGCTGCGCAAAGTCACGTCTTGCTCGGGAACAGAGCCCTCTATAGGCTCTGCCGGGAAGCGCGAGGTGGCGCCGATGAAAAAGCCCGGAGAGATGCCATGTCCTCCATAACGGCAGACAATGCGGGACAGTATGGCGACAGCCGGAAGCTCGCCGCAAGGGCTCGACTGCATAGCCAATACACCATCGCCAAGACGGCCTGGTTCCCATGGGTTGCGGCGCAGTTGCCCCTGAAGCCGGGCGATCGTGTCCTCGACGTCGGCTGCGGACCGGCCTGGTTCTGGGCAGCAACGGCAGGTCTGCTGCCGGAGAACCTTGACCTGACGCTCGCCGACCTTTCGCAAGGCATGGTCGACGAGGCGGTGGCACGCTGCAGCAGCCTGCCGTTCGGCTCGGTTCGGGGCTGCCAGGCCGACGCCGCCGCGCTCCCCTTCAAAGATGGCGCCTTCGATGCCGTGGTCGCGATGCATATGCTCTATCACCTGCCCGACCCGGCCGCGGGCATCGCTGGCATGTCAAGAGTGCTGAGGCCGGGTGGCTTTCTTGCGGTCACAACCAACGGCGCCGGCAATATGCGCGAGATCTACGCGCTGACGACCGTATTCGGCAGTGCCCCATCCGATCCGGCTGCCGAAGCTTTCGGATATGACGCTGCCGAACGATTGATGCGCTCGCAGTTTGGAAACGTGACCATGTCGCAGCATCCGGCAAGCCTGCGGATCACTGACCCGAGGATGTATTCCTGGCGCTCACCTCCTATCCGCCCGGCGATGGCGCCGGCGAACCTCAACGCACCAGGTTCCGTCAAGCCATTGCCGATGCGTTCAGGCAATGCAACGGCGTGCTTGAGGTCCGCAGGGAGACCGCGCTGTTCCTCAGCAGAAAGGCGGCCTGATCCGTATCGCGGTGTCTGCTGCGCCCTTACGACCGCGGCCGGCCGTCGTCGAACAGCGCGGCAAGCCACTGGTAGTATAGTGGCTGCTTCTCCCGTATCTGGTTGCGCGAATAAGGTGGCCGATCGATGTCGCCGAACAGGTAAACGCTGGCCGTGACCGCGAAGAATTCGTGACCATTGCTCATCATATAGGAATCGCCCGGCCAGACCCGCTTGCCGATATCGAAGAATTGCGCGACATCGGTATTGCCGAATCCGCCCGGAAGCATCCGGTCGTGATAGGCATGCAGAAGTTCATGCAGGATGATCGGCTTGTCGGGCGCAAGACTTTTTACGCGCAGGTCGATGCCGGTCTTGCTGCTGTAGTGGCCGGGCCCCGTTTTTGCGGCGGCGGGGTTGGCCCAGATCCTGATCGTGCGCATGAAGGTGAGGACATCGGGTTTCAGATTGACATGCTCGACGATATCGAGCTGCCGCTTGACGGCCGCGGCCATCTCCCGATCGGGCTCCGCGCCCTTGGCGTTGGTGAGATCGACCTCCCATCCGTGATAGGTGAAAACCAGCGGATCGGCCGCCGCCATTCCCGTGGCCGCGATCATGAAGATGATGGCGGCGCAGAGCGCCAGGATTTTCGAAATCGGTCTCATGGCCCCTCCTCAACATGTCCCACGCGGACTGTTGCACAGGCAATGCGACGGCACAATCACATCATGTCGGCCAACCTGCAGTTAACTAACCGCCACTATCCGTTCACGCCTCCACGCCCGAACGCATGCTCTGGAAGAAATCAACGAGCGGCCGCGGCGCCTGGTCGTTGAAGCACATGTCGAGGCCGGCGCCGATTGTGCGGCTGCATCTTCGCTGCGGGGAAGCATCGCCGCTTCGTAGGAGGCGAGTGCTGCCTCGATATCGTCCCGTCAGCAATGATCGCCTGCGCCAGTTCCGCCCCGTCGAGCATCGCCAGATTGACCTTCGCCGGCAAAGGGCGACATCAGATGCGCGGCATCGCCGATCAGCGTGAGGCCTGGCCTGCGCCCCCAGCGGTGGCCGGCTGGCGAGGCATAAAGCGGCTTTGCGATCAACGGCGCCTCGCTTCTAGCGATGAGGTCCACGAGCGAGGGATGCCAATCGCTGAAACGCTCCAGCACGTCCTCGCGCAGGCCAAGATGGGTTGTGCCGAAGCCGCCGTGCAGCCGCTGCTACGGATGTATCGGTCAGCAATGCGGATCACCAGGAGATCCCGGCGCGCCAGCACTCAGACCTTTTCTTTTTTCCTGATTTTTTCTTTCGGTTCTACCGGTGCATCGGGCGTCGGCGCCAACAGCTTGCGCAGTGACGAGATCTTGTCCTTCACCAGTGGCCGGAAACGCGTGGCGCGATAGGGCATGTCGGCCGCCCCATAACCTTCCGGCCCGTCATCATTGCCGCGGTCGATCTCCGCGAGCTTCACCCCGATGAAGGTGCCGTCGATGTAATGGGTATATTCGCCCACCCAGCGGATCGTATAGATCTCGCCTTTGCGGATGAGCTGGTCGATGCTGACATGCTTGAAGGTATCATTGATGCAGACGACCTTCTGGCCGACATGGAAATCATAGCTCATGGATCAAACTCTCGAAACGGCAATCCGCCTGGCCGATCTATAGCGTGCCCTGCGGCGGGGATGAACCGTTTTCTCGCAGCCGGGCCCCGATTGCTGCGGCACCAGCCGCACCCATGCCGCACGCTTTAAGGTGGCATGCATCAGTCGCAATAGGCCTTGCCGCTCTTGCGGGAGCGAAGATCGAAGTGGAAGTGGTTCCAGTGCTCCGGATTGCTGCCCGGCCCGAGTACGGTGTTGAAATAGCGGCAGCTGTCGCTGCGCACTGCCTTCAGCAACCGCCCCTCGCGCAGCGAGAACAGCCCCTTCTTGCGCACGTCGATCTCGTGGCCGTTCTTCAGCACGAACTTGCCGACGTCGATGGCGTTGCCGCGGGCGTGTTCCGACATGGGATTGTATTTCTGCCGGCTGTTGTTCATGCGCCGGCAGGAATAGCCGCCGAGCGGCTGGATCGTCTTGATGCCGCTCCAGTAGCGATAGCGGGCGGACGGTGCCAGCTCGTTCTTCACCCATTTGGCGAAAGCGAGCGTCACCTGGCAGTTCAGCGTCACGGCCGGGCGCACGCCGATATTGCCGGAAAGCCCCTTCAGCGACACCGGATAAGGCACCTGGCAGGCCGGCCCGTTCGAAATCGGCGGCTTGTCGTCGAAGAGGACGCCCATGCTCTTCAGCTCGCGCCGGCAGGCAAGCTCGGAGGACGGCATGACGCTGGGATCGACGGGCGCTGCCGGCTCACTCATCATCGGATTGTTCGGCCGCAGCATCGCGACCTCTTCGCTCTCGTCCTCTTCGGGAACACGGGTCGGCGCCACCACAGGGCTGCCGTCGTTCCAGGCAGGCGCCCGGCTCATCTGTGCCTCGGCCGCGGGCTGCGGCATTGGCTGCTGCGGGGGCTGGCGCATGGGCTGGTTGAGCTGCGTTGGACTATCGGTGCCGATGCCGTCGACAACCGGCTCGGTGGCGTTGCCCTCGGCGATCTGCTGCTGTTGTTCCTGCGCCAGACCGACGACCGGCTCGGCCCCGAGATCGTCATCCATGTTGACGCCGCCGGACGGGATCGCAAGCGCCTGCGTGCCGCCCCAGTTCTGGTTCTGCTGCGCTAAGGCCTCGTCGCTGTCGATCATCGGCAGCTTGCCCCGCCGCGCCTGTGGCGCGGCTTGGGCGGCATGGCCGGTGCCGGCAAGGTTTGGCGTATCGAGATAATCGACCGGGCCCTGGCTATTGCCAACGGGCGCGCTGGAAACCGGATAGGAGGCCTGGCTCTCCACCGGCGCCATGCGCACAGCAGGTGCCATGCGCGCTGCCCCCCGCGACGGCGAGATCGAGCTGACCCTAGTGCCGTTGTCGACATTGGCCGGCGGCACCAGTCCGTCGCTGATCGAACAGGTCGTCAGCGCCGCCGAGAGGATAACGGGCAAAAGGGTTCGCCGAGGAAAGGAAACAAACGCCATACTCTTATCGCTTCCGCAGGCTGGCTGGGCAGTGACCGAAAGAACTCACTCCAAATTTAATAAAAAACGGTGAACGAAAGCTTACCCGCGCAATCTGAAGGCGATGAACGCGAAAAGGCCGCTCTCGCGGCCTTTTCAAGGTTGAGTCACGAGGCCCAGCGCAGTTTCGCGCTGCGCGAGATCGGCTACCCATTCGTGAAATTGATCAGATCGGCCATGGTGAAATGACCCGCCACAGCGCTCGGCAATGTCGGCCGCCACTTCGGCCATTGCGCCAGGAACGAGTGGCGATCCTCGCGGATGAGGCCGGCGAGGACCTCGGCAATGATCGTGCCGCCGACCGGTCCGAGATGCTGGCTATTCCCAGCTATCTCCGCCTCGCGCAGGATGTAGAACCACAGCGGCGCGTTGCCGTTGAATATGCCGGGATGATCGATCAGCAATTTGCCACGCGCCTCCTTCCTCTCGGCATCCTCGCTGTCGAACATCGATCCCCAATGCAGGGGAACAGGCAGCGGCCATGCCAAAGCCGCCGGAACTGTGGTCTCGGATATTTAGAGAAATTGGAGAATTGTGTTGGCTTCCGTTACGGTAGCTATCGCTAGCTTCGAAATGTCCCGTCCCTCAAGTACAACCTGAATGAAGCATATCAGCAGAATAATTGCAACGACATTCGCTTACTGATTGAATCCGCTGCCTTTTACCAAGAACTGCTGTAACGTATAGTCCTCTGAAAAGCTTGGGATTGCCGCCAAGGTCGATCGTCTATTGTCGGGAGCGAGTATAGAGGAGAGCTGCAACCACTGTGAATGCTGACAAAGTCCGCCTACCTCTCCTCCGTCATCCTCGGCCTTTGTTGTACGGCCTTGATACATAGCTGACAGATGCTCGGGACAAGCCCGAGCATGACGAAAGAGGAGTAACCGGCTCAACGAAAAAGAGCCGTCGCGACGGCTCTTTTCCTATGCGGTTTAATTTGGAAGTGCGGGCCGTTCGACATCGCCGACAGGCCGTCAGTACGTCTCACGCAGCCCGCGTGTAACGCTGGGCCTGAGGTTCGCCGCCGCGCAGGCGGAAATTCGCGAGTAGCGTTTTCAGCTGGGTGCTTTCGTCGGCAAGCGTCCGGCTTGCCGCCGTCGTTTCCTCGACCATCGCGGCGTTCTGCTGTGTCATCTGGTCCATATGGTTGACGGAGCTATTGATCTCGTTCAGCCCGGTCGACTGCTCGCGCGCCGCCGTGGCGATCGACGCGACGTGATCGTTGACCCGATTGACCAGCGCCTCGATCTCCAGCAGCGCATCACCGGTCGAGCGCACCAGCGCCACGCCGCCCTCGACTTCGGCCGCCGAGCGGCTGATAAGCGCCTTGATCTCCTTGGCTGCATTGGCGGAACGCTGGGCAAGTTCGCGCACTTCCTGGGCGACGACGGCAAAGCCGCGGCCCGCCTCGCCGGCACGGGCGGCCTCGACGCCGGCATTCAGCGCCAGCAGGTTGGTCTGGAAGGCGATTTCGTCGATGACCGAGATGATCTGGCTGATGCGGTTGGAGGATTCCTCGATCCGGCCCATCGCGGTGACCGCATTGCGGACGATCTCGCCGGATTTTCCGGCGCTCGCCTTGGTCTCAGTCACCATCTCGCGCGCCTCGTTCGCGCGCTCGGATGCGGTCTTGACGGTCGCGGTGATCTCGTCGAGCGCTGCCGCCGTCTCTTCGAGTGCGGCCGCCTGCTGTTCCGTACGCTTCGACAGATTGCCGGTCGCCTCGCTGATGTCGGAAGCACTTTCGTTGACGACGTGACTCGATTCGGCGATCGCATGGATCACGCCGTTCAGCGCGTCGACGGCGGCGTTGAAATCGCCCCTCAGCTTGGCGTAATCCTCGCCGATATCGCCGATCGCAACCGTCAGGTCGCCGCCCGCAAGCTTCTCCAGCCCGACGCCGAGCGCCTGCATCGCTTGGGTTTGCCGCTCGGAGGCCGAACGCAGACTTGCCTCGTTGCCGCGGCGCTCTTCTTCGATCTGGTGCTGCCTTTCGTCTTCCCGCTCTCGCAGCGCCCTGCGCTCGTCGACGGAATCGCGCAGCACCAGCAGCGCCTTGGCCATCTGGCCGATCTCGTCGCGGCGGTCGCTGCCGGCAATCTCCACAGATGCCTCTTCGGCCGCAATCGCGTTCATTGCCGCCTTCAGCCGAGCGATCGGCACTGTCACGCTGCGCACGATGGCATAGGCGATGGCGATTGTCGCGGCGGCGCCAAGCAGGCAGAGCAGTGCGGCCCAGATCGCGTTCTGGCGATAAAGCGCGGCAAGGTCATCCGCATAGACACCGGTGCCGACGATCCAGCCCCAGGGCTCGAAACCGGCGACATAGGAATATTTCAGCACCGGCTCATCGGCGCCCGGCTTCGGCCAAAGATAATCGACGAAGCCCTTGCCGTCCTTCTTCACCTTGTTGACGAACTCGACGAACAGGAACTTGCCGGTCGGATCCTTCATCTGGGAGATATCGGTACCATCAAGCTGCGGCTTGATCGGGTGCATCACCATCGTGGGACGCATGTCGTTGATCCAGAAATAACCGTCGGCGCCGTAGCGCATCGCGCCGATCACGTCCTTGGCGGCGGCCTGCGCCTGTTCGCGGGTCATCGTACCCGCCTGCTCCATCTTGTAATATTTGTCGAAGATGCCGAGCGCCGTGGCATCCATTTGCGCCAGCCCCGCCTTCCGCTCCGCTTCCAGCTCGGAATAGGAATAGTTCAGAAAGAAGACCATCGTAGCCGCGAGCACGGCAAGCGTGAATCCGACGAGGCAGTAAAGACGGGTGGAAATCTTGACGTTGCGCATGAGGTTCCCAGCGATTCTTGTAAGTGAGATCAATCCCATTCTGAATTGCCGGAATTACTGGAGCGTAAAGCTTAATTAGAAGATTATTAAATAACGTAAGGTCAGACCAAAGCGGCAGAAATCAACCGTTTGAAATCAAACGAAATTTCAATCCACAACGGCTGCAACATTTTTCCCGTCCGCTGCCTTCAGCGCTCCGCCTTGCCATCTTTTACAGCCCACGGCCTTTGCACTAGGGTGCTCCTCAGTGAATCGCCGGCCCATGGCCCGCATCAGATGGAGAACCCTTGATGACCGATGCCGCCAAGCCGAGAGGCGAACTGACGCTCAGGACGCTTGCCATGCCCGGCGATGCCAATCCGGCTGGCGATATCTTCGGCGGCTGGGTCATGGCGCAGATGGACCTTGCCTCAGGCATCCGTGCGGCCGAACGCGCCAAGGGTCGTGTCGTCACCGCCGCGGTCAAGGAGATGGCCTTCGAACTGCCGGTCAAGATCGGCGACACGTTGTCGGTCTATACCGATATCGACCGCGTCGGCCGCACCTCGATCACGCTCTGCGTCGAAGCCTGGGCGCACCGCGCACGTTACGCCAAGATGGAAAAGGTCACGGCTGGCACCTTCATCATGGTGGCTCTGGACGAAGAGGGCAAACCGAAGCAAGTCGCCGAGGAGTGACAGGCCAAGGATCGAAAGCATGGAAACTGTCAGCTCGCCGGAGGTCTTCCTTCACATCAAGGTGGTGATGGGCATGGTCATCAGCCTTTCGCTCGCCAGGGTGCTCACCGGCCTTGCCGGCATCGTCCAGCATCCCGCCAAGGCGAAAGTCTATGCCATCCATCTCGGCTGGGCGCTGTCGATGTTCCTCTTCATCATCCATATCTGGTGGTGGGAATATCGCCTGCAGGCCGTGCCTGCGATCGGCTTTGGCATCTATCTCTTCCTGATCTGCTTCTGCAGCCTGTTTTTCCTGCTTTGCGCCCTGCTCTTCCCCGCCTCGCTCGACGAATATGGCGGCTACGAGGAATATTTCATCTCGCGGCGCAAATGGTTCTTCGGCATCCTCGGTCTGACCTACGCCGTCGATACTCTCGACACGGCGATCAAAGGCCATGAGCGCATCCTCGCGCTCGGCTGGGAATACCCAGCCCGCAACATCATCTACATCATCCTCTGCGCCATCGCCGCCTGGACCCCCAACCGCCGCTTCCACGCCACCTTCGTCATCGCCAACCTGATCTACCAAGTCAGTTTCATCTTCAGGCTTTATGATGTGTTGGGGTGAGTTGCGGTCGGGCGCAGCCCGAGCAATCGATCCAGTGAATCGATTGCAGCAACGAACGCCCTGAGCCCAAGCGAAGGGCCGGGCAGCGGCTTGCTCCTCGGCGACGCACAGCCTCTCCTCCGTCATTCCTGTGCTGTCACAGGAACGACGGAGGAGAGGCTGTGCCTCGCCAAGTACAGGCGGCCGCCCAACGCTTCGTCCCCCTCAGAGCGTTCGGCCCCGCAATCGATTCACCGCTCCGATCACTCACGCTTCGCGGCGTCGAGCCACTCCTCACGCCTTCAAAAACTGCGAGCCTTTGTCGAATCCCAGCCCCGGGAAGATCTTGCCCGTCAAATCATCGGCGCTGACATCGAACTGCCGGTAGAGCATTGCCGCGGCGAGTTCGCGCACGTCGGCGGTCGGCATCAGGTCGCGGTCGTCGAGCAGCTGGCCGTCACTGAGCCCCGGCCAACGGCCGAGGATGCGGCCGCCGTTTATGGCGCCGCCGGCAAGCAGCGCGCAGCCGCCGGTGCCGTGGTCGGTGCCGGCTGAGCCGTTCTGGCGCACGGTGCGGCCGAATTCGGTCATGGCAAGCACCACGGTCTTCGACCAGATCTCGGGCCCGAGTGTCGCCTTCAGCGTATTGATCGCCTGGGCGAGGTCCTGCACTGGCCGCTTGAACTGGCCGGCCTGGCCGATATGCGTATCCCAGCCTGATATCGAGAAGCTGGCGATGCGATAATCGCCTTTCAGCATGTTACCGGCGAGCGCCGCCACGTCGGCGATCTTTGCGCCGTGCTGGCCCACCGGCTCGACCACCATCGAGGCGCTGTCGGCCCGCGTCGCCTCGGCAAGCGCTTCGGCGAACGGCGGATCGCCGGCATAGAGCCGGGCCAGGAACTGCATCTCGTCGCGCGCCGGCGTCAGATTGGAATCCGACGCCCAAACGTCGACATTGTTCGGCCCGGAGAGGATTAGTTCCGTCGAGGTGTTGATGTCGATCGCCTTGCGCCCGTCCGAGCGCGGGATGACGGCGAGCGCCCGGTTCAGCCAGCCGGTCTTTTCCTCGGCGACGTGCTCGCCGCCGGATTCGAGCATATCCTGCCCGTCGAAATGGCTGCGCTGGTCGCGATAGGGCGTCGACACCGCATGCACGAAGGCGAGTTCCCGGTTCTTCCACAGCGGCATCAGCTCGGCCGCCGCCGGATTGAGGCCGAAATGCCCGTCGAGATCGAGAAGCCCGGTCTCGGGCGTCAGCGCCAGGGTCGGCCTGAGCGCCGCGAAACCGGCATCGCCATAGGGCTGCACCAGATCCAGCCCGTCCATCGCGCCGCGCAGCACGATGGTGACAAAACGGTTGTCACCCGGCATGGCCGCGAAGGTGACCGGCGTGAACACGGGCGCGGCGGCAAGACAGCAGGCCGAGGCCAGAAAGCCGCGGCGGGACAGCGAAATGCGGTTCATGGGCAGCGTCATGGGCGGGCCTCCTAAGCAGGTTCGGAAAAGTGGTCAATGGTTTTCCGGCCAAACCTGCGATAACAAAGGAGCTAAGCAGACGAAGCATTGGCTTGCCAACGAAAGTCTGGTTAGCGGCGATTGAATTCGGGTGATGCCAGCACCAGCGTCAGCCCGCTGATCTTGTTCGGCGCCTGCGATACCACGCGGATCGTCTCGTCGCGCGCCGCATCGGCAAGCGTCGATTTCAAGAATTCGCGCGGATCTTCGTCCCGGCCGAACTGTGCTGCGGCCCGCCTCGCCCAGGCCAGCCGCTCGGCGAGCTGGCTGCCGGTGATCCAGGCGGAGAAGCCTTCCTCGAAACCGGCCGGGCTCGGCGGCAGCCAGGTCGGTTGCCCCATGCGCCTGAGTGCGTCCTGCCCCAGCGCACGCGCCGTCCGGAAGGCTTTGAGGCGCTTCTCCCTCGCCTCGCCGGCGGGGTCCGTCGGCACCGGCGATCCTGCCATGCCAGGCGTGTTCGCCGCCATGTCGCCCTCGTCCGTACCCTGCTGGTTGGCCGCCAGGAAACTGCCGACGATGCCGTTGACCGGTCCCGCATTCAAAGCCCTCAGGCCGGTGACGACATAGTCGAAAGGCTGGCGGGCCTTGGCGCCCTCGTCGCGCCAAGCGGCGGGATGGTCGAGCATCGCAGTGTAGACGGCGGTCAGGTCGCCATCCGTCTTCTTCCAGGCTTCGGCCATATCGGACACCATCCCCTCGTCGGGCTGGTCGGCGATGAAATGCACCGCGAGCTTCCGGCTGATATGCGCCGCCGTCTTCGGATGCAGCGCCAGATCGTCGAGCAGGTCGAGATAATCGTCGCGCGAGCGCCTGCGCCCGCCATAGCTGACGCCCAGCACCTCATGCGCGCCGGGCTCCGATATATTCGGCCGGAAGGCGATGTCCATCTCCTTGCGGTCGATGGTGAGGCCTGTCAGCACCATGGCTGCTGCGGTCACATCCGCCTGGGTATAGCCGCTGCCGGCGCCGAGTGTGTGCAGTTCCAGCAGTTCCCGGCCGAGATTTTCGTTCAGCCCCTTGTTGCGCTTGATGCCGCCGGCTGAATCCGGACCGAGCGAATCCGCCTGGTCGAGATAGATCAGCATGGCCGGATGGGCGGTGGCGCTGCGCAGGAGATCGCCGAACTTGCCTGATATGAATGGCCGGATCGCCTCGGCCTCGTAGAGCGGCACGATGAGGCGCATCGGCAGGCTCTTGTTGGCGCTGGTGGAGAAATGATCGGTCCAGAAGGTCGAAAGCCTCTCATAGAACCCGTACGGCGAGAGCACCGCCTGTATCAGCCGCAGGTTCGCATCGTGCTGGAACTGCTGCTGCACTTGCCGCTGGACCCCCTTGCGCATCTCGCGCTGCGTTGCATCGTCGGTTACCGTCTTGGCATCCTGGCGGATCTGCTGCAACTGCGCCTGCAGGCTGAGAATCGCCTGGTGGCGCGTGTCGGGGCCGCCGAGGGGAAAGTCCGGCGTTGCCGCCGCCCCCTTGCGCAGATGGCCGATGAGATCGTCCCTACTGCTGGGCGGCGCTTCGCCCGGCCGGAAACCATAGCCGAAACGGATCGTCGCCATCGTCGGGAAAGACAGGCTCATGGCCGTTCACCTCGTCATCATCGCTAAGCAATTCCAGCAAAAATGCGTCGCGGTTTTGCGTCCGGAATTGCGCAAACAAAAAGTCAGAGCATTTCATTGACTCGGAGAAAACAGAAATGCTTGAGGTGACAGGCTGCCAGCCGATTGCGACGCCAATCTGTAGGAAATGTGGCGATATCTAGACATGGACAATTTGTAATCTATTGAAAAGGCTAAAGTTTATGCACGAAAGATGAAGGATGCACCAATTGCAATCAGGGCAAAGCCGATCGCATGGTTCCAAGTCAGGTTCTCGCCGAGCCAGAAAATCGAGAAGCCGGAAAAGACGATCAGCGTGATCACCTCCTGCATCGTCTTCAGCTGCGCCGTCGTCTAAAGCGCCGACCCGATGCGGTTCGCCGGCACCGCCAAGCAATATTCGAAGAAGGCGATGCCCCAGCTGACGATAATGGCGAGGAAGATGGCGCCGCTCTTATACTTGAAATGCCCGTACTAGGCAAAGGTCATGAAGATGTTGGAGGCAAACAGCATGACGATAGGCCAGACGGCGGCGTGAGAAAATTGCATAGGAGAACTCGAGGCTGCGAAGGGAAAAACCGATCCGGCAGGGGAGACACCAGCAGCCCCTACCTGGCACGCCGCCACCCGGCGGCAAGCCCCACGGTTGCGACCTTACGCCACCGAGACGATGCGGATATTAGGCAGGTCCGTGGCGGTTCGCCTTCCCAGCGCAGAAATTGCACCGGAACTCGACTTCAGCGTGAGCACGACGCTTCTCTCAAAAACGCCGTGCATTTTTCCACTTAATGTTGAAACGAATCAACCTGCCGGAGTAGCTTGCGCGCGGATACATAGGGGGTGACATGGACACGACACCGCAGATGCCGCAATACGCTACTTTGCCTTCCCGCCACTTCTGGCGACGCGCCGTGGCCTATCTCATCGACATCATCATCTTTCAGGCCGCCATTCTCATAGCCGTCTACTGTATTTCAACAGTTCTTCCCCTAGACTTCCGCTTTCCCGGCTGGAGTTACACACAGTGCGGCGTAGAGTTGCCGGATCAGCTTGCAAAGCGGATTGACGCCGGATGGCCGCTGAGAAGTGGGGAAGTTCGTATCAATCAGATCTGCGAAGTCAGCCAAATCGGCTCGGAAAAACAAAGATACCTGCAGACGGGCGTCTCCCGTCAAACAGACAACGGGACATCAGGCCAATGGCTGACCATCCCTGTCGACGCGGACGACAATCCAGTGATCGGACCCGTGTTCGTATATTCCAGCGTGATCTCCGGCATCGTCAACATTGCCTTTCTCGCGTTTGCCTTCGCCTATTTTTCCGCAAATGGCCGCCGCACGATCGGAAAGAAGCTGCTCGGCCTGAGAGTCCAATCCGTCGATGGTAAAAGCCCCGGCCTTGGCACCGAGTTTAGACGGGAGATCCTGAAATTCAGCCCGTATCTGTTTTTCATCGCCGCCGCTTTTGCGTTTTCGCTGTTTCCGGTCTTTCCCACGGAAGACTTCGACGTGCTGCTCCGCATGTCTCGCGACGGATACACACTTTTGAACAAAGGCGCCGCAACGTTCAACATCATCCTGGGTATAGCCGCCCTTATTTGGTGGTTCTTGCCCTTCATCTTTTGGCGAGGACAGACCTTTTACGATCGCATCTGCGCCTGCAAGGTGGTGAAGAGCTGAAAGACTCTGTCGCCTTGGCGGCAGTACGCAAGAAAGGGCCGGCAGCCATCGCCGCCGGCCTCCATAGGCACAGGCAGCGCTAGATTCGCATCGCGCCATGCGCTTCCCTAGCCTCCTCCGTGCCGAAGCGGACATCCTTCTTCTCGTAGCCGAAGCCGGCGAGGGCCGCGACGACGAGCGCCACCACGGCTGCGACGATCAAAAGCGCATAGGCATAGTCGCCGTCCCAGCGGGCGGCGAGCCCCGCCTGCAGCGTCGCATTGCCCGACGCCAGCAGGTTGCCGAGCTGATAGGCAAAGCCGGGGAAGGTGCCGCGCACTTCATCCGGCGACAACTCGTTCAGATGCACCGGCACGATGCCCCAGGCGCCCTGGACGAAGAACTGCATCAGGAAAGCGCCGATGGCGAGCAGCACCGGCCCGGGCGCATAGGCCCAGAGCGGCGCGACGGGCACGGCGATCAGCGCGGCGACGACGATCGCCCGTCTGCGGCCGATCCGCTGCGACAGCGCCCCGAAGAACAGCCCGCCGCAGATCGCCCCGATATTGTAGACGATGGCGATGGCGCCGACCGTGTAGCTCGAATAGTTGCGCTGCGTCTCGAGGAAGGTCGGGTAGATATCCTGCGTGCCGTGACTGAAGAAGTTGAACGCCGTCATCAGCAGCACCGACCAGATGAACAGCGGGATATTTTCGCGCAGCACCGTGAGGAATGGACGGCGCCCCGTAGCCTGCCGTTTCAGGAAGGCCGGGCTCTCCTCGACATTGCGCCTGATATAGAGCACCAGCAGCGCCGGCAGCGCGCCGACGAAAAACATGCCGCGCCAGCCGATCACAGGAAAGAGCAGGAAGAACACGATCGAGGCGATGAGATAGCCCGAGGGATAGCCCGCCTGCAGAATGCCCGAGACGATGCCGCGGCTCTCCTCCGGCACCGTCTCCATGACAAGCGAAGCGCCCACACCCCACTCGCCGCCCATGGCGATGCCGTAGAGCGCGCGGAAGATGAGGAACATGGTGAGCCCGGTGGAAAAGCCGGTCAGGAATTCGAATATCGAATAGAGCAGCACGTCGGCCATCAGCGTGATGCGCCGTCCGTAACGGTCGGCCGCCAGCCCAAAGACCAGCGCGCCGAGCGCCCGCATGGCGAGCGTCAGGAAGATCGCCACCGAGACGGCGGGAACGTCGGTGTGGAATTCCTCGGCGATATATTTGAGTACGAAGACGAGAATGAAGAAATCGAAGGCGTCGAGCGTCCAACCGAGATAGCTGGCGATGACGGCATTGCGCTGCTGCGGCGCCAGTCGGCGCAGGCTTTCCAAAGCGGACATTTGATATTCCTCCGTCCGAAAGCGGCGGCGAGGCGGGCAATTCCGGATGCCGTCGGAAGGGGTGCCCGAACCGGGCGGTGATGCTGTGCGGCTGCGTTTGCAGTCGCAGACAGCGGGCAATAACGTCAGCAATGCTGCCCGTGTTCCATCACGATTGCCGTGATCGGGTGGCACCTCCAGCGCCGTATTGGAAGGCGTACACCTTCCAGCACCCTGCCTTTCACGTTGGCGCATGCGGCCCGCTGCCTGCCTTTTCTCCCCAGCGGGGGTCCGAAGGATGGGTCGAGACCCGTGGCTCGACCCCGGTCGGTGCCGGCAGCGATGAGGGGGTGAGCGGCTAAGCCGCGAATGTACTGAGCGCAAGCGAAGGGCAATCAATGGATCGCGAGAAAGCGAAGAGCAATCAATGACGTAATACTGTGCCGCCCCCATCCGACCCTTCGGGCCACCTTCTCCCCGCTGGGGAGAAGAGGGAGCAAGCAGCACGATTCTCGTTTTAGAGGAGGTGGCGCTCCCGCTAATCTATCCGGGCACCCTGCCCCGGCACGCCCACGCCACCGATGCGAACGATCGCGGCCCATTCGGCTCGCCAGCCTCGTAAGCGGCCCTGACGGCGGCGTCGACGGCATTTCGCCTCGCCGGGTCCAGACCGGCAACATATTTGCCGAGCGGTCCCTCGCCGGCGGCGATCGGATCCCAATAATCCTCGAAGGAAAGATATTCCATCCGGATCAGCAGCGAGGTCTCCTCGACTTCGGCTAGGCCCTGCGCGATGAAGCTCTCCTTCATTTCCCCCGGCCGCATCATCGGCTGGAAACAATATCTGCGGCGCATTGCCAGCGCGTTCTCGTCGAGCATCGCCACCGTATCCCACATCATCCGCATGCCGGACATGCCGCCATAATGGTCCCAGACGGCGGCCGCGACCACGCCACCCGGGCGCACCACACGACGCATCTCGGATACCGCCTTTCCCGCCTCCGGCACGAAATGCAGCACGAGCAGCGACATCGCCCGGTCGAAGCGGTTATCCTCGAACGGAAGCGCACAGGCATCGGCCTGCCGGATCGTTATGCGCGGATCGGTGTTGCGTCGCGTTGCGGCCTCGACGAAAACCGGCAAATAGTCGACGGCGGCGATCTCCTGCAGGCCCGGCGTTTCCGCCAGCGTGAATGCCAGGCTGCCGGTGCCGCAGCCGACATCAAGCACGCGCTCGCCATCCGCGAGA
The DNA here is from genome assembly GCF_025152745.1 of Rhizobium sp. WSM4643. NCBI lineage: Bacteria > Pseudomonadati > Pseudomonadota > Alphaproteobacteria > Hyphomicrobiales > Rhizobiaceae > Rhizobium > Rhizobium sp. WSM4643. The sequence continues at coordinate 2,499,292 of NZ_CP104040.1, forward strand.
CCAGCGAAATCGACCAGCATCGGCGCCAGCTTCCGGCTCCAGCGCCCCATCAGCCGTTCGTAACCATCTGCACTTTCGACATTGAAACTCGACGGCATTGAAGTCTCCCCTCAAGGACACAGGTCTTCGATCAAACAATAGCGTTCGCCGGCGACTGTGCAAGCGGGATACCATGGGGTGGATCCTCGGCTCGAGGCCAATGATCCCGGGAAGTTGGCTATTGCTGCCTCTTTTCCAACGCGGCTATGAGGCGAGCGCCGGCCGATCCGCCTCCATCAAAAATCACTGGTCGGAGACATCGATCACGTCGCCGACGCCGGCACCCCGACCGGCGGCCTGCATGGCATCTATCCCAGCAGCCGGCACTTGCCGCCTTTGGTCAAGGCGTTCATCGAACTGCCCGTTAGACGGCTGAACGCGATAACCAGCAACAGCGACGATTACGTGATCACCTCGCGGTAGCCCTCGCGCCGTCACACCTCCTTCAGCACCACCTTGCCGTCGAGGCTTCCGATCAAGGTGGCGCTCGCCTTGTTGAGGCCCGCGACCTCCACGGCGATGCCGTGAGCCGCGAACCGCTGCACGACCTTGTCGAGCGCGGCTACGGCGGTGATGTCCCAGAAATGCGCGTCGGCCACGTCGATCAATACGGCCTTGCCGAGTGCATCCTGAACGTCGAAGGCTTCGACGAAAACGTCGGCGGAGGCAAAGAACACCTGGCCGGATACTCGATAGATCAGCCGCCCGGCGGCTTGGTCGGGCGCCACGTCGACGCGCAGCAGGCTGGCGACCTTGAAGGTGAAGAACACGCCGCTGAGCAGCACGCCGACCGTTACCCCAAGCGCCAGGTTGGCGGTGAAGACGGTGACGAGGACGGTTGCCACCGTGACGGCGCTCGACATCCGGGGATGGACGATAACCGCTCTCAGCGACGACCAGTCGAACGTATCGATCGACACCATGACCATGATCGCCACCAGCGCAGCGACGGGAACTTCGGAGACCCACGGCTTCAACAGCACCGTCAGGATCAGCAAAAACGCGCCGGCAAACAGGGTGGAGAGCCGGCCGCGCCCGCCATATTTCACGTTGCTCACCGTCTGGCCGATCATGCCGCAGCCGGCGATGCCGCCGAACAGGCTGGCGGCGGCGTTGGCGAGGCCGAGACCGGTGCATTCGCGGTTCTTCGAACTCGGCGTATCCGTGAGATCGTCGACGACGCTCGCGGTCATCATCGATTCCAGCAGTCCGACCATGGCGATGGCAAGCGCAGGTCCTGCAATGATCCGAAGCGTTTCCAGCGTCAGCGGCACCGCCGGCCAGGCAAAGACGGGCAGCGAATCCGGCAGTTTGCCGAGGTCGGCGACTGTGAGAACGGGGAGCCCGAATGCTATCGAGGCGACGGTCAGGATCAGAATGCAGATCAGCGGCGACGGAATCGCGGTGGTGATCCGCGGCGTCAGGTAAATGATGACAAGCCCGGCAATCAGCATGGCATATTCGATCCAGCCGGCACCGATAATATGCGGCATCTGCGCCGCAAAAATCAGGATGGCGAGTGCATTGACGAAGCCGGTGCGGACGGATTTCGACACGTAGCGCATCAGCACGCCAAGCCGCAGCAGGCCGAACACGATCTGCAGCAGCCCCGCCAGCAGCCCGGCCGCGAAGAGATAGGGCAAGCCGTGAGCATGCACCAGCGGTGCCGCCACCAGCGCCACCGATCCGGCAGCGGCCGAGATCATCGCCGGGCGTCCGCCGGTAAACGCAATGACGATGCTGATGACGAAAGAGGCGAACAGGCCGACCTCGGGGTCGACCCCCGCCGCAAAAGAAAAGGCAATCACCTCGGGGATGAGGGCGAAGGTCGCCACCGCTCCGGCAAGCATTTCGCGCATGGGATTGGCCGACCAATCACGACGGATGGAGGAAAGCAGCATAGGATGGATTCTCGCAAAGCATGGCCAGAGCCGCTCTGTCGAGCGGTCGCGTAATCGCATGCAGGTTTTGCGTTGTCTGGCGGATCGGCGGCCAGAAGAGCCACCCGGGATCTCACCGGGTCCGTGGTGAATGCCTGCGGTATAGACGATCTTTACTGCAGCGCAACATTCAATTGCGAGGGACGAAAAAAGCGCAAGCAGATGCGCAACCCTTGAGATAATCGGAGCGCACGCACCTTGCGCCCATCCGGATTGCGGAACCCCTCACTGCCAGAGGAAGTCCGGCCCCGTGCTCTGGGATGTGAGCTTGAGCGTCCCGTCCGGCTGGACGACATAGGTCTCGAACACACGGTAACCGAAATCGCCAAGAAAGGTATTCTTGACCACCGTTCCCGGACGATAGGGCGAACGCAGGATCTTTCCGCCATAGGTGAGGCTGCCGGGAAGAGGCTGCGGACCCCCTGCGCTGGCGCAGGCCGAGAGAGCGAAGAGAACGGCAATGAGAGCGTGTTTCATCCGGACTATCTCCTCAGGCGGGCAGCAGCGGCCTGACGACGTCGATTTCCTTCTTATAACACGCAGCGCTGCTGCTGTTCACAACGCAGCTTTGCTGCTGTCAAAGTTTTTACGTCGCTCCTCCGCCCGCGAAAGCGCGCTGGCGATCCTCTCGTCGGTGAAGGGCTTGGAGATGACATCGAGCGCGCCTTCGATACCGTGACCGACATTCTCGGGACTGCCGGTCACGAAGATGACGTCAACCCCATGGCGGTCGATCAGCCGGCGCGCGAGCAGGGCGCCGCTCAGCCCATCGGAGAGACTGAGATCGACGAGCGCGACATCGCTTCTTTTTGCGTGGGCGAGAGCCTGCTCCACCGTCGAAACCGGCCCGATGGTCTGGTGTCCTGCCTCTTGCGCAATGCGCTCGAGTTCCAGAGCGATAAAATTCTCATCTTCGACGATCATGACCTTCATGAATAAGCCTCCTCATAGACGGGCGGTCAGGCGCACTACCGGTAGCGGGTACAACGCAACCGTCCACGGAATGTTTCCACCTTGAGAAGAATATGTTGGCAACCGGCGAGGTATTAATTTGACTTTTGGACGCCAGGTCCCGGCGCTTCGGCCATGCGGACAGCCACTATGCATACACTTCGACGGACAAGCGAGGTTCAAGGCCGTCGTGACCGGCAGCATTACTCCGCCCGCGAAAACAACTCCCGGTCGCGGGCGCGAATGGGGTCGGTCCAGTCGCGCTCGAACCAGGCTGTGCCGCCGGGCTGGGGCGGGCGTTTGAGCTCCAGCGGGCGGGCGGCGCCGTCATTTGCTTCGGAGGCGACGCGGAAGATGTAGTGATCGTACATCCTGAGCGCCTCGATCATGTAGCTGGTCGCCACCGTCCGGTCACGGACGAGGACGAGGTTCTCGCCGTTCTCATCATCGGCGGGTTCGGAGAAATTGTAGGAGCCGAGATAGACCCGCGCCGTCGGCTTGTCGAAGTCGAGCACGACGAATTTGTGGTGCATGCGCGTGCCGCGCTGGTTGCCGTCGACACCGGCAAGACCCGAGGGCTCGGTCAGAAACGGCGGCGGCACGTTGCCGGTCAGGGCCGATGCCCGCACCACCTGCCGACGGTTGTCGGGAGTTAGCACGGCCAAGCCCAGATTGCCGGCCCGCACCTCGGCATCGGCAATGCCCATCACATGCATATCGGGGCGCTCCAGGGCGCGCCCCAATGCCGGGCCGATCGCCCCCTTGGTCATCTGGCCGAGAAAGGCGAGCGAGAAGAACACGCTGGACTCTGCGGTATCGATATCGGCGGCGATCTCGTCGAGCCGGCCATTGGCATCGCTGTGCGGGGAGAAAGCGACCTTGGCGTCGACGCCGTCGAGGCCGAGATCAATCCAGCCGGCGGAACTTGGCGAATCGCGGAAATCCTCGGCGCGTTTGGCAGTGAAATAGCTCTCGAAGGCGGTGAAATAATCCTCGATCGCCTTGTCGCTGTGGACGGCGAGGCTGTTGTTCGACTGTACATAGAGCCCGCGCCAGCTGAGATTGGTCGAACCGTAGAGCACGGTCGAGATGCCGCCGCGGACCGCGATCGATTTCTGATGCTGCAGGTTGGCCATATGCTGGCGCTTGACGTTGGCAGCACCCGCCGAGGCGATCAGCCGCTCCGCCGCCCTCGTCTCCGGCGAATTCGGACGCCCGTGGCCCTCGGTGCGGTCGCTGTCGTCGATGATGATCTTGAGCTTGTCCCCCAGCGCCTCCAGCCGGGTGACCACCTCGGGCAGGTTCAGGTCATAGGCGATGGCGCGCACCTCGGCGCCAGACTCGCGCGCTCTATCCAGCAGCGCAAGCGTTTCGGCCCGCGCCTCGAAGCCCATCCAGGCGAGCGCCCGCTGAGCATCGGCATGGGTCGGCACAAAGTCCAGCCCCTGGTCGCCATCCGGCGGCACCAGGGTGATGATCGTCGGCTCATCGGCGGCAAAATTGCGCACGAAGGCCTGCGACGAGACGAAGCCGCGGGTGAAAGCGACGTTGAGCTTGCCGGGAATGGTCTCGCGCATCAGCGCCAGCTCCGCCTCTTGCGCCTCGCCTGAGGTCAGCGCGCCCGCGGCACCCATAAACTTTGGCGTAACGCGATAGGTGAACTTGCCGGGCAGATCGGCATTGAAGGGAAAATGCACCCAGCGGAACTTCTGGATCGGCGCCTCGGTGGTGCGGATGCCGTCTTCGGGAACCGGCTGGCCGGGAAAGCCGATGCGGTTGTGCACCGTCTTGAAGAAGTCTGTACCCGGCTCACGATACTGGATGGCGAAACCGACGAAATCGATCGGCGGCCGGCCGTTCTTCCAGTCCATGCCGAGCAGCACCATGCCGTCGCCGCGATGGATGGTCAGCGCAAAAAGCGAAGCGGCATTCCTGCCGGTCACACGAAAATCCGTATCCATGCCCGCCTCCCCTGGAAATCGGGCGAAATCTAGCATGGTTCCGTGACAGTAAGGAGATATGTCGGTGAAATTTTGCGCGCAGAAGGTGCGAGAGGCGACGGCATGGAGCAAGCATCAGCGGCGCCACGAACTGCCCTGCTGATGCGTCGTCATGAAGGGAGATTGCGGTTGAGCAGACTTTCAGACGGACCGCCGTACCCTCCTGCCTGGACGGGACGGAGGATACGGCCGGACCGACCCTACGGTTTCTCGTTTGCACTCTCGGCCCGAAACGCCGCCTCGCCGGCGTCGGAGACCTCGACCCATTTCTTGTCGGGCTCGGCGTCCGGCATATAGCTGTCGTGCCAGTTCCACCACTTGTAGGTTGGGGTCTGGGGATAGCCCGCGGGCGAATCCTCCCAGACTTCCTGGCGGCCGAGCGGTGTGATGTCGAGGTAGTTCCAGGTGCCTCCCATCTGCTCGTCACCGCGGTTGTTGATGAAATAGGTGCGGAAGATGCGCTCGCCGTCGCGGTAGAATACGTTGGTGCCGTGCCACTCGTCGACGCCGAAGTCCTTGTCGAAGCTGTCGGTGATCGTCACCCACGGCATGGTCCAGCCCATCCGCGCCTTCAGCCGCGCGACGTCGGCCTGCGGCGCGTGGGAGGCGAAGACCAGCGTCGTGTCGCGGGCGTTGAGATGGGCGACATGGGCAACCTGATCGGCCACCATCGAGCAGCCGCGGCAGGCATGCTCGGGCCAGCCGAACACGCCGGGCTCGTAGAAGGCGCGGTAGAGGATGAGCTGGTGTCTGCCTTCGAACAGGTCGAGCAGGCTGACCTTGCCCTGAGGACCTTCGAACGCATAGGCCTTCTCCACCGCCATCCACGGCATGCGCCGGCGCTCGGCGGCCAGCGCGTCGCGGGCGCGGGTCTCAGCCTTTTCCTTCACGAGCAGTTTCGCGCGGGCCGCCTCCCAGGCCTGCGGCGACACGACCGGTGGTTTGTGCATGGCTTGTCCGCTTTTGGCATTCTCGGCTGAAGCAGTCATGGCTTTCAATCTCCTCATTGAGGCGATTTCCCAGGCTTGGACGCCCGGATCATCGCGCATTGGTCTGAGATAGTTTCGCACCGGAAATCGAACAGGGGGAGTAACAAGTGTGACCGTATTCCTTGGAACCGTCGGTGGCAGCCTTGGCGCGCAGGTATCCCGAGTTGCCGTCCGGCGGCTATTCCCTTGTGAGGCAATGCGTGGCGAACTCCGCGATGGCTCCCCCGTCCGCTGTTCCACGCATTTCCGTTCCAGTCTCCGCGACGTCTATTCTGACAACCGCGGGGGGAGCGGGCGAGAACGCCCGGGATAGAATGCTAATCTCTTCAGCCGACAGCGATGACGTCAGTACCACATCGTTTTCATCATCGCGACGCCACATTGCCTCCTGGAAAAGAATGCTGGGAGCGTTTTTGATGGCCTGAAATGTTCGTATATTTTCAGCGAGAACGATAAGACGGGCTCGCGACTCGGAACGAGTCCCATTGCGAGCAAATTCTTCCTCTATAGGCAGGCGTGTATTCAGCGCGAGCCTGATTTGGGGCCCTTCCGAACATACGATCCATAACCCGCTAGGCCGTGGTCCACCGCGTGCTATCTGGAGTTTATCGGTGGCGGCTACACCAGGCAGAGACGGAAACGTCTCGCCCCGATCAAGTTGTGCAACTGCGGCGGTTATCAACCCGAACACGGTTTTTGAAAAATGCCCGTTTATGGCGGCAAATGTCAGGAGGAAGACAAATGCAAAAAGCCGTTTCATCGTTCCTCCCTTCCGTCGCCTGAGCGGCTTGACAACGACATCTCTGCGCGAAGTCGCCCATAGGGGGACGGCGCCAGACGAAATTGTTCGAGCCATTATCCCCTCAGGCTATCAACAGAGTTGCCAAAAACAACCGAGTATCGGAAGCTTATTTTTTGGCTAGGCGATGGATTGCGAGATATGACGACAGCCTCATCAACGGAGCCAGCCAGGCACGGCAGCGCCAGGATCTGCCGCGGCTGCTGGGACCAGATGCATATGCCGATTCCGATCGGCGGCCCCCTCGCCTTGCCTTTCCGCGCCTTCGGCATCACCCGCAGCAAGATGAACCCGGATATCTGCACGATCTGCGAGCGCTCCTTCCAATATGTCAAGAAGCAGCGCCAGATCACTGTCGACGCCACCATCCTGTTTGCCGATATCCGGGGCTTCACGGATCTGTCGGAGCGCATCGATGCGGTGCAACTGAGCGGGATCGTCAGCCTATTCCAGGATCGCTGCGCGCAGGCAATCTGGGCGCATGACGGCATCGTCAACAAGCAGATGGGCGACGGCCTGATGGCGATCTTCAATTTCCCGATCGTCAGAAAGGACCACGCCGGCGCCGCGATCCTGGCGGCACGGGAGATCCAGCAAAACTGCGCCGCAGCCCTGAACGGCCTGGCACTCGAGGCATTGCCCGGCCGCACTCTCGGCGTCGGCGTCGGCATCCATTCCGGCAAGGTCCAGATCGGCGAATTCTCGAGCTTCCGCAGCGATTTCACCGCCATCGGCGGCGTCGTCAATCAGGCCGCAAGGCTGGAATCCCACGCCGCAGCCGGGGAGATCCTGATCTCGGCCGAAACAGCCGCGAAGGCCGCCGATCTCGCCGCAGGCGCCGAAACCCGCATGCTTGTGCTCAAGGGCATCGAGCAGCCGGTGCAGGCCAGCGTTCTGATCAAGCGCTGAACGACTGCCAACGCTGCAGGCCTTTTCTCACGGCATTGCTTCGTCAACTGACCGGGAGGTGTCGGAAAGCCCATGCCATCCACTTTCGTCGCCAAGGGTGCCAAGGCTTATGAGGCCGGCATGGGGCGCTGGAGCCAGCGGCTGGCAGCACCCTTCCTTGATTTCGCAGGCGTGCCATCTTGTGGTCGCGTCCTTGACGCAGGCTGCGGCACCGGCAGCCTGACACTCTCCCTCTCCGCTTACCCCGAATTGGAAGCCATCGAAGCCATCGATTTCGAGGAAGACTTCGCGGCCACCCTGCGCATGCGCACTGACGATCCCCGGATCAATGCCCAACAAGGCGACGTCTGCGCCCTGCCCTATGAAGACCAGACTTTCGACGCCGTCTATTCCCTGCTGGTGCTGCATTTCGTCTCCGATGCCGACCGGGCCGTGCAGGAAATGCGCCGCGTCTCGAAACCGGGCGCCATCGCTGCCGCTGCCGTCTGGTCTTATGATGGCATGCCGAGCTGGCGCCTGTTCTGGGACACGGTCCGCGCCATCGAGCCCGAAGCCTCAGGCAAGGGCATCCCCACGGGAAGGCGGCCGCTGACGGCGGAAGACGAGTTGCGTCAGGTGTTCGAAAACGCGGGCTTCGCCGATGTTGCCGAGACGACGTTGACGATCACGATGCGTTACGCTGGCTTCGACGACTTTTGGCTTCCAAAGGTCTATGGTCAGGGAACCTTCGCGGCCTATTTCGATGCCTTGCCGAGGGCAAGGCGCGATCGTCTGTTGGAAGCGATGCGAGCGGTCTATCTTGGCGGCGGGAGCGAGGATGGCCCTCGCGGATTCGAGAGCGTTGCCTTTGCGGTGCGCGGCACCGCTTAGCACGCCGCCGGAGGCTGTTTCACCGGTGCGTTTCTGAAAACAACATCGCATGGCCGCAGTCCGGTATCTTCTCCCAGGGCCGAAAGGTAACGCTTCCGAAGCCTCGCCTCTTTTGTCAGTACTTCATATTCCGCAATTCGGGAAAATCATAGTAACGCAGCCGTTCGTCGTGGCAGCGATGGTCGTTCTTTTTCAGGTACAATATCATGTCGTCTTGCAAGCCCAGGCCGATATAGGACCAGTTCGGGTTGGCACGTTCCGTCGTGCGCGTGCAATAAGCATAAATCTGCTTTTCCGGATTAAGCAGAACCACGCTTGAAATCTCAGCCTTTACGAAGTTCCCCGGTTTGATGGTTCCACGCAAAGCGTCGACGTATTCGCGTCGAACCGCGTTGGAAGGCGGCCGCTGGGAATCGACAACGGACTGCGGCGCCGGAGTCTGGCAGCCAGACAGTGCCAGCGGGACAGCGCAAACAAGGATTTTGATTTTCATTCAGTTGGATCTCCCTCTATCAAAGTTGTTGGACCGGCTTTCCCGGAGGCTATGGCTGAAAGCAGCAATGTCGCAGCCTGTAGTTCGACGCTCCGCCCTGCGGGCTGCGCACCTCAGCATCAGAATGGTCGCAGGATGCCGCGCCTCAACGACACCAAATGCCTGTCGCGCACCGCCAACAAAGCCTTGAGCGGCGGCGCGGTCGGAGCCCTCGCCCCTGCGTCAGGTCTTCATGCCGGTCAGTTCAGGAAACGGGTAATAGCGCAGCCGCTTGTCGCGGCAGCGATCGTCATTCACCGTTGCGCCTAATATTTTGCCATCTGTGAAGGAGACGCCGAGGTAGGCCCAGTCTCCCCAGCCGCGCTTGGGCACCAAACGCACGCAGTAAGCATAGATCTTTTTCTCAGGTTCAAGCACCACCACGCTGGAAATGCGGGCCCATACGACTTCTCCTGCTTCGTGCCGATAACTTCTCTTGAACACTATATTGATGAAGTTCTGCCGGACGTCATTCGAGGGAGGACGCTGGGAATCCGCAATGGATTGCGACACCGGGGCGTTGCAGCCGGCCAGTATCAGCAGAGCGGCACAAGCAAGGACTTTCATTCTCATTCAGTTGAATCCCCAAAGAATCGGAACGCGGCGACGCTCCGTATTTCCTACAAACACAGCGGGAATAATATTTGCAATACATGAAAGGAAACATTGTTGGCGCTGCGGGACGCGCAGATCTAGCAGCGTCACTCCACCTATACCGCAGGGTTCAAGGCGGAGGCTTCTGCGCCGTCTTCATCATCATTGATCGTAACGCCGGCTTCCAACGCGGCCAGGATGAAGGCCTGCCGCACCGTCTCGGCCGGCATGCGCCCGGCAAGCCAGGCGCGGCAGAAATCGATCGCCCTCTGCTGATGGACGCCGCCATTGACCGGCCAGTCCGAGACGAGTGCATAAAGCGCATCCTGCGGTGAGCGGAGAACCAGGCGTTCGCCGGTATCGAGGTCGATCGAGATCGTTTTTTTCCAGAATGCGGAATGGTCGCTAATGGCAGTTGCACCTGAAGCTGAAGTCACAGGAAACTAACTGCGGAAGACCGATTTCGGTTCCGATACGAGGGTGCGGACGATCGCCGCGCGGCATTTCACGAAGGCCGTCGAGCTTTCGGGCGAAGAAACAACGGGTGGCGAATGGATATTGAAAGCGGGATCGCCCCGGCCAATGCCCACTTTGGCCGGGGCGATTTTGATGGTTGCCGCCCCGGCCGTCAGCCGGGCAGCTTGCAGCCCTTGCTCATTCCAGCGGATTGCATGGCCGAAACCTTACCTTTGGACGCGGCAATTTCGCCTTCCTTGTCTCCCCCGGCGACGCTGCCGATGGGGACGCCGACGAGGAAGACACCAAAAGCATCACCGTTCGCTGCGCTGATCTGCTGCTTGGACAGGTCGTCGAGCTTGGCCTTCTCTTTCTTCTGTTCCACTGCGAGCGCCTCGCAACTGAGGTTCGTATAGGCCGCCATCGGAATATCGACCTGGACGATGGCGTCAGGACGTTTGGCGCAGCCGGCCACTGCCGCGGCGGCCGCGAATGCAATGATGATCTTGTTCATGAATGGTCCCCAATTCCCGCAGCAGCTGTAACATCGCCGCGCGCAATGCGGGAGCCGGCAGAGCCTTCAACCACAGACTTTTTTTATCGGGACACTCCCGTTCCGGATTGGCATTGCTGACATGCCCCATTGATATCCGGAGTTTACATGATAGCCGCCCGCCGACCGCCCGTTAGTTTCCGCGCTTGACCTCCGCGCACGGCCTCTACCTAAAAGCCAGACTGCTATGCAAAGGAGGCTGCGGTGTCGGTACCCATTGAGGACTACGCGCTCATCGGCGATTGCGAAACCGCCGCACTCGTCTCGAAGAACGGCTCGATCGACTGGCTCTGTTTTCCGCGCTTCGATTCCCCCGCCTGTTTTGCCGCCCTGCTCGGCGGCGAGGATAACGGTTTCTGGTCGCTGTCACCGTCAGGTGAAAAAGTCCGCGTCACGCGCCGCTACCGCAACGATACGCTCATTCTCGAAACCGAGTTTCAGACAGAGACCGGCACCGCCGTTCTCATCGACTTCATGCCGCTTCGCGATAGCACGAGCGATCTGATGCGCATCGTCGAGGGCAAGAGCGGCACTGTCGCCTTCGATATGGAACTCAACCTTCGCTTCGATTACGGTCGAACCGTTCCCTGGGTCACGCACGGGGAGGATGGCGGCATCACGGCCATCGCCGGCCCGGACAGGCTGACCCTGAATTGCGCCGTCCCGCTCGAAGGCCGCGGCCTGAGCACGGTCGGCTCCTTCCAGGTTGCCGCTGGCGAGAGCCAGATCTTCACCCTGACCTGGTCCCCCTCGCATATTCCGCAGCCGGTTCGGCGGCAGGTGGAATATGCGCTTCCGGACACGGAAGAATTCTGGCAATCCTTTGCCGCTGCCTGCCCGAAAGTGGGGCGGTGGACGGAACAGGTCAAACGCTCGCTCATCACGCTCAAGGCACTGACCTACATGCCGACGGGCGGCATCGTCGCCGCGGCGACGACCTCCCTGCCGGAAAAGATCGGCGGGCCGCGCAACTGGGACTACCGCTATTGCTGGCTGCGCGACGCGACGCTGACCCTGCTCGCCCTGATGAAAATCGGCTATTACGAGGAAGCCAGTGCCTGGCGCAACTGGTTGCTGCGCGCGGTCGCCGGCGTCCCGGCGCAGATGCAGATCATGTATGGCGTCGCCGGCGAGCGCAATCTGCTGGAATGGCAGGTTTCCTGGCTGAGTGGCTACGAGGGCTCGACACCTGTACGCATCGGCAATGCCGCTGCCGAACAGATGCAGCTTGATGTCTATGGCGAGGTGGCCGACGCCATGCTGCAGGCCCGCAAGGGCGGGCTTCCGCCGCATCACCGCGAACGCGAACTGGCGGCGGCCATTCTGCCCTTTCTCGAAAAAATCTGGGTGGAACCCGATGAAGGCATCTGGGAGGTGCGCGGCCAGCGCCAGCATTTCACCTATTCGAAGGTCATGGCCTGGGTGGCCTTCGACCGCGCCGTCCAGATTGCCGAGGTGGACGGCGAGCCCGAGGCCGCCGCACGTTGGCGCACGCTCGCAGATCACATCCATACCGAGGTTTGCGAGAAGGCTTTCGATCCCGAACTCGGCTGTTTCGTGCAGGCCTACGGCTCCAAGGCGCTTGATGCCAGCCTGCTTCATCTGGGCATGGTCGGCTTCATCCCGCCTGATGATCCGCGCTATGTCGCGACAGTCGAGGCGATTGAGCGCAAGCTGCTGCGCGATGGCCTGCTGCTGCGCTACGAGACGCAGGAGGTAGACGACGGCCTGCCGCCAGGCGAAGGCGCGTTCCTCGCCTGCAGCTTCTGGCTCGTCGACGCCCTTGGCATGATCGGCCGCCGCGACGATGCGCTGCGCCTGTTCGAGCGGCTGCTTTATATCTGCAACGATGTCGGGCTTCTGGCGGAAGAATATGATCCCGCCGCCCATCGCATGCTCGGCAACTTCCCGCAGGCCTTCAGCCATGTCGGGTTGATCAACAGTGCGTTGAACCTCGCGCCCCTGGAGGGGCCGGCGGACCAGCGTTCAGCTTGATGAGTGTAGAACCGCTGAAGAAAGACCCCTCCCCAACCCCTCCCCACAGGTGGGAGGGGCTAATCCGGCGACACCGCCTTGCCTCTTCCGAAACGTTGAGGAATTGGAAAAGCGGGTGCCGCAAATTAAGCCCCTCCCCCTTGTGGGGAGGGGGTTGGGGCGGGGTCTTTGGTATTGTGGGGCGGGCTCTTTGATATCGCACGTTGAGCCACCACCCCACTATTCAAAAATCCGAACGATTCATTCGTTTCCCTTTTGTACTCTTTCCCTCTTCACTTTCGCTCTGACTCCCTCCATATTCCCGCCATGGCCAGATCTCCGAAGAAATCCCCCGCCCCGAATGGCTTCGAGGAAGCTCCCCAATCGTCTTTTGAGGGAGCCCCGCTCTCAGGCTCGGTTGCCGATTGGGTGAAGCAGCTGGAGGCCGATGCCGAAGCCTCGGGCGTCGAGACCCAGCGCCAGATCGCCTCCAAGGCCGGCAAACATCGCAAGAAGGTCGAAATCGCCGCCAAATCGGCCGAAGGCCGCAAGCCCGAACGGGCGTCCGAGCCGTTGCGAGGCCCTCGCGGAGCGAAGGCGCAAAGCGCCGACAGCGTGAGCGCTTCAAAGAGTGCGCGCGGCACCTCCATGGGCGGCTCGACCGATCCGAAGACGCGCGCGGCCGCCGGCCTCAACCCCGTCTCCGGCATGGATACGACGCTGGAGGAGGCCTCGTCGCTGCAGGCCGGCACCGCCGTCACCGCCACGGTCGAGGCTCTGTCGGCGCTGATCGAGAGCGGCAATCCGCTGCACAAGAACGGCAAGATCTGGACGCCGCACCGCCCTGCCCGCCCCGACAAATCCGAAGGCGGCATCGCCATCCGCATGCAGTCGGACTACGAGCCGGCCGGCGACCAGCCCACAGCCATCCGCGATCTCGTCGAGGGGCTGGAGAATGGCGACCGCAGCCAGGTGCTGCTCGGCGTCACCGGCTCCGGCAAGACCTTCACCATGGCCAAGGTGATCGAGGCGACGCAGCGCCCGGCGGTCATCCTGGCACCGAACAAGACGCTGGCCGCCCAGCTCTATTCCGAATTCAAGAACTTCTTCCCCGACAATGCGGTAGAATATTTCGTTTCCTACTACGATTATTACCAGCCGGAAGCCTATGTGCCGCGCTCCGACACCTATATCGAGAAGGAATCCTCGATCAACGAGCAGATCGACCGCATGCGCCACTCGGCGACGCGCTCTCTGCTCGAACGTGACGATTGCATCATCGTCGCCTCGGTCTCCTGCATCTACGGTATCGGTTCGGTCGAGACCTATACCGCGATGACCTTCCAGATGTCGGTCGGCGACCGGCTCGACCAGCGCCAGCTGCTGGCCGACCTCGTCGCCCAGCAATATAAGCGCCGCGACATGGATTTCACCCGCGGATCCTTCCGGGTGCGCGGCGACACGATCGAGCTCTTCCCCGCCCACTTGGAAGATGCCGCCTGGCGCATCTCGATGTTCGGCGACGAGATCGACGCCATCACCGAATTCGACCCGCTCACCGGCCAGAAGGTCGGCGACCTGAAATCGGTGAAGATCTACGCCAATTCGCACTATGTCACCCCGCGCCCGACGCTGAACGGCGCCATCAAGTCGATCAAGGAGGAGCTCAGGCTTCGCCTCGCCGAGCTGGAAAAAGCCGGCCGCCTGCTGGAGGCCCAACGCCTGGAGCAGCGCACCCGCTACGATATCGAAATGCTCGAAGCCACCGGCTCCTGCCAGGGCATCGAGAACTATTCGCGTTATCTCACCGGCCGCGACCCCGGCGATCCGCCACCGACGCTGTTCGAATATATCCCCGACAACGCCCTCGTCTTCATCGACGAGAGCCATGTCACCGTGCCGCAGATCGGCGGCATGTATCGGGGCGACTTCAGGCGCAAGGCGACCCTGGCCGAATACGGCTTCCGCCTGCCCTCCTGCATGGACAACCGGCCACTGCGCTTCGAGGAATGGGACGCCATGCGCCCCGACACCATCGCCGTCTCGGCCACCCCCGGCGGCTGGGAAATGGAGCAATCGGGCGGCGTCTTCGCCGAACAGGTGATCCGCCCGACCGGCCTGATCGACCCGCCGGTCGAGGTCCGCTCGGCCCGCAGCCAGGTCGACGACGTGCTCGGCGAGATCCGCGAGACATCGGCCAAGGGCTACCGCACGCTCTGCACCGTGCTGACCAAGCGCATGGCCGAGGACCTGACCGAATATCTGCATGAGCAGGGCGTGCGCGTGCGCTACATGCATTCCGACATCGACACGCTGGAGCGGATCGAGATCCTCCGCGATCTGCGCCTCGGCGCCTTCGACGTGCTCGTCGGCATCAACCTCTTGCGCGAAGGCCTGGATATTCCCGAATGCGGCTTCGTCGCCATCCTCGACGCCGACAAGGAAGGCTTCCTGCGCTCCGAGACATCGCTGATCCAGACGATCGGCCGCGCCGCCCGCAACGTCGACGGCAAGGTCATCCTCTATGCCGATCAGGTCACCGGCTCGATGAAGCGAGCGATGGAGGAAACCAGCCGCCGCCGCGAAAAGCAGATGATCTATAACCAGGAACACGGCATCACCCCGGAATCGGTCAAGGCCAGGATTTCCGACATCCTCGACAGCGTCTACGAACGCGACCACGTCCGCGCCGATATCTCGGGCGTCTCGGGCAAGGGCTTCGCCGATGGCGGCAACCTCGTCGGCAACAACCTGCAGACCCACCTCAACGCGCTCGAGAAGAGCATGCGCGACGCCGCCGCCGACCTCGACTTCGAAAAAGCCGCCCGCCTTCGCGACGAAATCAAACGCCTCAAGGCTGCCGAGCTGGCGGTTATGGACGATCCCATGGCTAGAGAAGAGTCAAAGGCGATGGAAGGCGTCAGACGGAACGCCAAAGCGACCCGCGAATCCCTTCTCCCCGCCGGGGAGAAGGTGCCCGGCAGGGCGGATGAGGGGGCCACCCCCTCCTACTTCTCCAGACCCAGCCTCGACGACATGGGCCCAGGCACCGACACCACTACTCCCCTCTTCCGCAAACCCGCTCTGGATGAGATGGGCCGCGACATCGCCGAGCCCACAAAGAAGACCCTCTTCCGCAAAAACGACCTCGACGAAATGACCGTCGGCCGAACGGAAAAGCCGGTCACCGGCGCGCTGCCGGAAAAGCCCGAAGCCGCCAAGAGCACGAAGCGGTTTTCACCGCTGCTGGAGGGCCAGCCGGAACGCAATGACGTGCGACCGGTCGTGCGCGGGAAGACGGGCGTGGGGAGCTATGAGGATCCGGGCGAGCAGAAGCGCAAGAGCCGGACGAAGGGGAAGACTGGGCGGCCGGGACGATAACGACAAACCGACCAACCAGGCGGCCTAGTTTAAGATAGTTTTGTGTGTCGCTGGGTCAGCCGCGCCTTTCGTAATCGGCGCGGTTGACGAATCTCGGATGCTAACACCATGGGTGCGTGTCTAGGCAATCGCTTTGGAGACACCATGGGCGATTTTATGGATCAGCCTTTCTGGCTTGCTGCGTGTCCACGGACGGAATTCCCCATGCCAGAAATTCGCATCGACCCTTTCCCGTCCGCCGCCGAACTGAACGCGCTCTTTTCCGCCGCCTGGGGCAGCCCGCACGACCGCGATTTCACCCCTATCCTCTCCCGCAGCCTCGCTCATATCGGCGCCTATCAGGACGACCGGCTCGTCGGCTTCGTCAACGTCGCCTGGGATGGCGGCATCCATGCCTTCATCCTCGATACATCGGTCCATCCCGACATGCGGCGGCAGGGGGTTGCGACGCGGCTGGTCCGGGAAGCGACGAGGGTTGCGCGAGACCGCGGCGCCGAGTGGCTGCATGTCGATTTCGAGCCGCACCTGACCGGCTTCTACCACGCTTGCGGATTTACTTCGACTGAGGCGGGACTCATCAAGCTCGTGTGAGGCCTGAACAGGTCGAAGCCAACACCAACCTACGATAGTGGCGCGACCGTCGCGCGGCGCAGCATTATCGAAGAACCCGCTGAAAACACAATTTTCGCGAGAGCATCCCATCCGAAAACGAAAGATAATACTATTTACGAAACCAAAGCGTGACTTTGAGTTCTCGAATTAAAATTCGCTTCCCAGTATTTCATCCTTAGTTTTTCATTAATTAGCAATGAAAAGATACAATTTCGCATTGAAAACTTAATCGGGGATTGGCATAGATCCCCGGGGGTTGTCGTCCGCCGAGCAATAAAACAGTTCTTTCGGGGGATGTCTCATATTGCCGAGTACAACGCATCTTTTGGGGAAAGATATATAATATGGCCTTGAATATTCTGGACACGAACGGCGCCACAGTTACCAAGACCGGCGCTGAGTTCGAAGCTTACGATGTTATCCGCGACTCTGAAGCCAGCCCTTCCGCATCTGTCTCCCTCACTGTTTCCGATTCGTCCGTGGCGGATCTGGCCGACGAGCTGGGCTTGGTATCGGCGAACGTGACGGTATCGAGCGGCAGCAGCACGGTCACGACGGGCGCCGGCAACGATAACATCTCAGGCGGCGAAGGCGCGGACACGCTGAGCGGCGGTGGCGGCGACGATACGATCTACGGCAACGCCGGCAACGACAAGCTGATCGGCGGTGACGGCAACGACAGGATCACTGATGGTGGCTTTGGCTTTGTGCTCGGACCTGATGGCAGCCTCCAGCCAGAAATCGTCGACATCGCCGGCGGCGACGGCGACGATTTGATAACCATAGAGAGATTCGCTCCACTGATATCGGGAACGATCGACGGCGGTGCTGGGATCGATACGTTGCGTGCCTCGGCGCTCCGGGGCCTGACGATCGAGAACGTCGAAGTGCTTGAATTGGCGGACTTTCAGGTTAGCGGTTCGAGCGCACAGTTCGAGAGCTTCGACAAGATCGCCAGATCAACCGATCCGGTCTTTAATTTTGATCCCTCACTGATAGTGACGGATAGCGCCCACCTCGATCTTTTCGACGAACTGGGAGATCTCGGGACCCTTGTCCGTGGCTTCTCCGGCATTGACGTCAAAACCGGTGATGGCAATGATGAGTTTGCGGGCAGCGACGTCAACGACATTTTCGACGGCAGCGGCGGCAGCGACCTCATCAATGGCAACGACGGCAATGACAAATTGACCGGCGGCGACGGCAACGACACCATCAATGGCGGCGCCGGCATCGACACGGCTGTTTTCGCCGGCAATTTTGGCGAATATTCCTTCGAGATCGACAATGGCAGCCGTGTCGTGACGAGCGCGCTGGAAGGCACGGATAGGCTGACAGACGTCGAATTCGCGCGCTTTGCCGATGGCGTTTACGACTTCGCGACGGAAACCTTCACGCTCAACAGCACCGAGCCGGGTACTCCGCTGAATATCCTGGACACGAACGGTGCCACGATTACCAAGACCGGCGCTGAGTTCGAAGCGTACGACGTCATCCGCGACTCCGAAATCAATCCTCTCGTCGCGGTCAATCTGGTCGTCTCGGATTCCGGGGCGGTGGACCTTGCCGACGAACTGGGATCTGGCTCCGCAAATGTGACGGGCTCGAGCGGCGACAATGCGATCACCACAGGCGCCGGCAATGACAATATCAATGGCGATGACGGCAATGACACGCTGAACGGCGGGGCCGGAAACGATCAGCTTCATGGCGGGGATGGCCATGACACGCTGAATGGCGGTGACGGCAATGACTGGCTCTGGGGCGACCTCGGAAATGACATCATCAGAGGCGGCGCGGGTAACGATACCATCTCCGATGGTGAGCTTTTTGGCCTTGCCTCTGAAGTGGTTGATATCGATGCGGGCGACGGCAACGATGCCATAACTCTTGAGACATTCGCTCCTATGAATTCCGGAACGATCGATGGCGGCGCCGGGATCGATACGCTGCAGATAAGCTCACTCCAGGGCCTGACGATCAAGAACGTCGAGATTCTTGAAACGGCCGGATGGTCGGTTGCCGGATCGAGCGCGCAGCTCGAAAGCTTCGACAAGATCGTCTGGTCGACCGATCCGTTCGGCGATTTTCGCGCCTCGGTGGCACTGACGGACAGTGCCCACCTCGATCTCTCTGACGAGCTGGGAGATCTCGGATCTTTCATCGACGGCTATGTCTCCGGCATTGACGTCAAGACCGGCAGCGGCGACGACGAGTTCACAGGCACCGACGGCAACGACATTTTCGACGGCAACGGTGGCAACGACATCCTCAATGGCAATGCCGGCAATGACAAATTGACCGGTGGCGCCGGTGACGACACCATCAATGGCGGCGACGGCATCGATACGGCAATCTTCTCCGGCAATTTCGTCAATTATTCCTTCGCACTGAATAATGGCGATCATATCCTGACGAGCGCCGCGGAAGGGACGGATACGCTGACAGACGTCGAATTGGCGCGCTTTGCCGACGGCGTCTACGATTTCGCCACGGAAACTTTTACGCCGAAGGGTAATGCCGCGCCGACCAATATCCAGCTTTCGAAGACCGCCCTCTCCGAGGATACGCCGATCTGGACCACGGTTGGCCTGCTCAGCGCCAAGGACGCCGATGGCGACGCCCTCACCTATACGCTGCTCGACGGCGCCAACGATCATTTCCGGATAAAGGGCGACCGCATCGTCACCTCGAAGTCGCTGGACTACGAGACGGACAAGTCGCACACGATCAAGGTGGCTGTCTCCGACGGCAAGGTCACGGTCGAAAAGGACATCACGATCAATGTCCTCGACGTCAACGAAGCCCCCGTCAACAAGGCGCCGACCAATCTCGCCTTCTCGCGCGGCTCGGTCTCCGAGAATATCGCGATCGGCAGCTCGGTCGGGCTCCTGTCGGCGGTCGATCCGGAAGGCGGCACGGTGAAATGGCGGCTGACCGATGATGCCGACGGCGTCTTCAAGCTCGTCGGCAACAAGATCCAGACGAAGGCGGCGATCGATTTCGAAAGCACCCATAGCCTGACCTTCACCGCCGAAGCCTACGACGCGGCCGGAAACGTCACCAGCCACGATTTCACGCTCGCCGTGAAGGACGTCTTCGAGCCGTCGTTTGCGCTGTCGCATGAGGCATTGATCTAGCCTCGACGGGATGGCTGCTGGAGGCAAAGATGCGCCACCAACGGCTTTCAACACCAGGTGAGGCTTGCGTCATGCAAGCCCCACCAGGCTGCTGTCGATCGGTCTCCTCGACCGGATGTCGGGCAGCTCCTGATTTCAGGAATTTCGGCGGCCCCTCCGCACCCTCCAAAAATGCCGCTCCACCTCCGCGCCCGATTCCGCTATGATTCACCGCCCATCCGAGGAGAGTTCGCATGCGCCTGCCCACATTCATCCTCGCCCTCGCCGCGCTGACGCTCGCAGCCCTGCCCGCATCAGCGGCGACCTACAAGACGCCGAAGGCACTGCTCAAGGCGCTCTACAGCTACGACACAGATAACAGCGACGCCGAGGCGCCCTCGCCCTATTCGACTTTCTTCTCCGACCACCTGAACCAACTCCTCCAGACCGATCTCGACAACACACCGGAGGGCGATGTCGGCGCGATCGACTTCGACCCCGTCATCGCCGGTCAGGATGGCGCGGCGAGCGACGTCAGGATCGGCCAACCGATCCTGCTGGATGACAAGGCCGAGGTGGAGGTGGAGTTCGAAAACGGCGAAGAGGTGACGCTCTTCTATACCTTGGTGCGCGAACACGGCGGCTGGAAGGTCGATGACATCGCCAACCAGAAAGGTGATAATCCCTGGAGCCTGAGCGGGTTGCTGGGGGATGCGCAGTAGGTGGGCGGCCGTTGGGGGCCTAGCCTACGAAGAGGATGGAGTGGACAATTGCACTGGCTGTAGAATAAAAGTCGCAGGCGCCAAAGAGAGCCCTCATGGTGAGGAGGCCCAGGGGGCCGTCTCGAACCACGAGGGCGGGCGTGGAAGCTCCTCCCACCTGCATTCCACAGAGCCCCCTATGCAGAATCGAAAGCAATGGCGCCGGTGGCCGCCCCATCCTTCGAGGCTTCGCCCTGCGGGCTACGCACCTCAGCAACCGTGTTGTTGGGGCTGGTTCCATGGGGTTCGTCTTTTAAGAATAGTGTTGATCATGATGATGAGCTTTCGCATGGCGGCGACGATGGCGACCTTGGGCGGTTTGCCCGCGTCGCGCAGCCTTTTGTGGAAGGTCTTGATGGCCGGGTTGCAACGGATGGCCGAGAGGGTAGCCATATAGAGGGCGCATCTGACGGTGGCGCGGCCGCCGGCGATGTGGCGTTGTCCACGCCATGTGCCGCTGTCGTGAGCGATAGGGGCGACCCCGACGAGGGCTGCGAGCTTCTTGTCGTCGATGGCGCCGAGTTCGGGCAGTTCGGCGATGAGCACGGCGGCTCCGACCTCGCCAATGCCCGGCACGGTCAACAGCAGATCGCGGCGTTCGGCCATGTCGGGCTCGGCCTCGATGGCAAGCGCGATTGCGGCATCGACGCGGGCGAGTTGGGCCTTGAGGGCGGCGAGGGTCTCGCCAACCAGCGCTGCGACGGCCTCAGGCGCATGCTCGAGGCGGTTCTTCTCGGCGACCGCCATGTCGATGAGTTGGCGACGGCGGGTGACAAGCGCAGCAAGCGCGATGCGGCCGTCGTCGATATGGGGGATCTGTGCCGGCCGCATCGCTCTGGCGAAGTGGAGAGTGACGCGGGCGTCGACCTGATCGGTCTTGGCCAAACGACCGCTGGCCCTGGCGAAGTCGCGCACCTGGCGGGGATTGACGACGGCGACGGGAATACCGGCGGCCATCAGCGTTCTGACGATCGCCATCTCGTAACCGCCGGTCGCCTCGACGACGACAAGCTCTGCGCCGGCCACCGCCGTTGCGAGCGCGGCACAGCCTGGCGCATCGTTGTCGAAGCGGACAACGGCGCGTTTGCCCTCGACGGCCACGTCGAGATGGGCCTTCGAGACATCGATACCGACCATGAAAGATTGCTGGGTATGCATGACTGCTCCTCCTTGCAACGCGGGCTCGAAGCCCAACCAACCGTTCGAGCGAAGACATGGCGACGGAGATGCTTGCTGAGGCACGAGTTCAAAACCCAAGGATGACACGCATCCCCGTCGCACAGCCCCTTTATACAGCAACGGCAACGTACAAGGATGAGGGCGGAGCAAAGACGGCGCGAGGAACACTGGAGAGCAGACTCTGCGATCCTCTTCACCATGAACCTGATCGGTGTGCCCGCCGCCCCGACCGCCCCACGAAATCCCTGCCCGGCTATCGAATCCGCCGCTCATCCCGTTTCGGCACGGAATCCCGCTTTGGCACAGCCGTGCAAGAATCCGGTAACCCATAGTCAAGTATCTGAATCTTCGGCATTTCCCGATATCGATGCGGGCATGCCACAATAATCCCGCTTGCTTTTTGCCCGAAATGCTGGCACGAATTGACTTACTCGGGCATTTGCATGCCGGTGACTGGACTGATGTGGTAATCCCTTCCGTTTGGAAGGCGGCGCGGGACTACCCGCCTACGTAGACGTTCTTTCCCCGTACGTGACTTCTCCGACTGACCCTTCGTCCCAATCGATCGGGGCGAAAGCTAAAGCCGTCCGCTTCCTCTCGGGGGCGCGGATACTACACAGACTAAGGGAAAAGGACGATCCCAATGGCCACCAAGGGCACCGTAAAATTCTTCAACCAGGACAAGGGTTTTGGTTTCATCACGCCGGACGGCGGCGCAAAGGACGTTTTCGTCCATATCTCTGCGCTGCAGGCTTCTGGCATCCAGTCGCTGCGCGAAGGCCAGCAGGTTACTTTCGACACCGAGCCGGATCGCATGGGCAAGGGCCCGAAGGCCGTCAACATCTCGGCTTCGTAAGTCAGACTTCCGCTCACGCGGCATGAACGGCGCTCCGCAAGGGGCGCCGTTTCTGTTTGCGGCGCTGCCATCATTTGTCGATCGCACCGGCAAGTGTTATATGCGCGCTTTATGGATGCCCGCCCCACACGGCGGTGACCGCGCCGCGCTGCGGCACCTGGGAATAAGGAACAATGGAACGTTGATGACGCAGAAGAGGCCGATTATTGCGGTCGCCCCGATGATCGACTGGACGGATCGGCATTGCCGCTATTTCCACCGACAGATCAGCCGCGAGGCGCTGCTCTACACCGAGATGGTGGTGGCGGATGCGATCATCCACGGCCCGCGCGACCGGCTGCTCGGTCATGACGCTGCCGAGCATCCGCTGGCACTGCAGCTCGGCGGATCGGACCCAGCAAAGCTTACCGAGGCGGTGAAGATCGCCGAAGCCTACTTCTATGACGAGATCAACCTCAATGTCGGCTGCCCTTCCGACCGCGTGCAGTCGGGCACCTTCGGCGCCTGCCTGATGCTGACGCCGGAGACGGTGGCCGCATGCGTCGCGGCGATGAAGGCGGTGGCGACCGTGCCGGTGACGGTGAAATGCCGGATCGGCGTCGACGAGCAGGAGCCGGAACAGGCGCTGCCCGAGCTGATCACCCGCGTTCTCGATGCCGGCGCCGATGCGATCTGGATCCATGCGCGCAAGGCCTGGCTGAAGGGCCTGAGCCCCAAGGAAAACCGCGAGATCCCGCCGCTCGACTACGAGATCGTCTATCGGATGAAGCAGCGCTGGCCCGATGTCTTCATCGGTATCAACGGCGGCATCCGCACGCTCGACGAGGCGGCAAGCCACCTCGCCCATGTCGATGGCGTCATGCTCGGCCGCGCCGCCTACCAGAATGCCGCGATCCTAGCAGACATCGACCAGCGCTTCTTCGGCGCGCCTGCAAGCGAACCGGACTGGGACGCGTTGCGTGACCGGATGATGGCCTATGCCGAACGTCACATCGCCAGCGGCGGCCGGCTGCAGCACGTGGCCCGCCACATGGTCGGTCTCTTCACCGGCCTGCCCGGCGCAAGGCGCTACCGTCAGATCCTCTCCACCGATGCGGCGAAAACCGGCGCCGGGCCGGAGGTGCTGGCGGCAGCCTTTGCGGCGGTGGATTTTTCGGGAACGGAACAGGAGGCGGTCAGCGCCTGACGTAGGTGACGTCTCGTCATGGCGCCGAAGTGCGGCGTCAGGACCGCGCCATCGGCAGCAAGATCTTCTTCTCGATCCGGCCCGCCACCGAAAACACCAGGATCTCCGTATCCCTGCCGATCCTGCTGCCATCCATCAATCGGACGATATCATCGACGCCGCCGACAGGACTGCCGTCGATGGCGAGGATATAATCGCCCTCCTGCAGCCCTCCCTTCGCCGCCGGCCCCTCCGGCTCGACGCGGCGGATGCGAACGGAGGTCGTTTGTACCGTGCCCGCCGCAAGGGCCACCCGGCGCGGCAGCACGATCGTATCGCCTGCTATGCCGATGAAGGCACGTCTGACCTGGCCATAGCGGAGAATCTCCGAAACCACGAAATTGGCCGTATTCGACGCCACGGCAAAGGCGATGCTCTGCGCGCCCTGGATGACGGCAGTGTTGACGCCGATGACCTCCCCGCCCGAAGACACCAGCGGCCCGCCCGAGTTGCCGGGATTGAGCGCCGCATCGGTCTGGATCACATCCTCCATCAGCCGGCCGCTGGCCGCCCGCATCGACCGGCCGAGCGCCGAGACGATGCCGGCGGTAACAGTCCACTCGAAGCCGAGCGGATTTCCGATCGCGATCGCGATATGGCCCCTGCGCAGGCGCTGGGAATCTCCGAGCTTCGCCCAGGCGCCGGTGCTTGTATTGGCGCGAATGAGGGCGATGTCGGTATCGACGTCCCGGCCGAGCACGCGGCCCTCGGTAACGAAGCCGTCAGGCGTGGTGATGCGAACGACCTTGGCGTCATCAACGACATGGTTGTTGGTGATGATCAGGCCGTCAGGCGAGACGGCGAAACCCGACCCGTGCCCCTGCCGGCCGCCCACCCTCTCGATCCGGCTGACCGCCGGCCCGACGATGTCGATTGCTGCTGCGATCGATTGCGAATAGGCATCGATCAGCGCCCCGTCGTTCTGAGGCGCGATGTCTTTATCCATGTAACCCATGATTTGATCCTCAGGCGGCAATAACGGCCGTCCCGCCGACGGCAAAGCCGTCGCGGTTGCGACGGTCCGCCATGACGCTGTTGTATGAGGATTAGATGGTTGGGCGATGAACCGCGTTCAAGTGAGCGCCGGCAGCTGCATGCACGGCAGAACGGGAGCCCACCTACCCCGGACAGATATATTGAACTACCCGGACGGATATATTGAACGAATATTAAAAAAATGGCTCATTACAGACGTTGCCCTTAAACCAGAGCAGCCATGCGAAATGGGCGCGTTTCCACCCATCCTCGCGGAAACATACAAACTTCTGTCATATCAATAGAATAGAAAGAGGCATTCTACAAGCACATCAACATATTCGGGTTGATCAGGCGCGACCTTCTTTGCCCCTAGCCTCCGGCCCAACGGCGCTCGTGGCCTTGTCAATTCTGCCGGCAACGGCGCAAACTTCTCACCACATCAATCCAACCAACCCCAACCAATGGAGCCAAAAGATGAGCACGGTTACCACCAAGGACGGCGTCGAGATCTTCTACAAGGATTGGGGGCCGAAGACTGCCCAGCCGATCATGTTCCATCACGGCTGGCCGTTATGCTCCGACGACTGGGATGCCCAGATGCTGTTCTTCCTTGAGAAGGGCTACAGGGTCGTCGCCCATGACCGGCGCGGCCATGGCCGCTCGACCCAGGTGGGTGACGGTCATGATATGGACCATTACGCCGCCGATGCCGCAGCCGTCGTCGAGCATCTCGATCTCAGGAACACCGTCCATGTCGGCCACTCCACCGGCGGCGGCGAAGCGACCCACTATGTCGCCCGCCACGGCCAGCCGCAGGGCCGTGTCGCCAAACTCGTCATCATCGGCGCCGTACCGCCGATCATGGTGAAGACGGAAGCCAATCCCGGTGGCCTGCCGATCGAAGTCTTCGATGGCCTGCGCAAGCAGCTCGCCGACAATCGCGCACAATTCTATCACGACCTGCCGAGCGGTCCGTTCTACAGCTTCAACCGGCCGGGCGCGAAGGTCCTGGAACCGGTCATCAACAATTGGTGGCGCCAAGGCATGATCGGCGGCGCCAAGGCGCATTACGACGGCATCAAGGCCTTTTCGGAAACCGACTTCACCGAAGACCTCAAGAGCATCACAGTGCCGACCTTCGTCATGCACGGCGACGACGACCAGATCGTGCCGATCGCCGACTCCGCCATGCTCTCGTCCAAACTCCTGCAAAATGCCACGCTGAAGGTCTACGAGAAATTCCCGCACGGCATGTGCACCACCCATGCCGACATCATAAATCCCGACATCCTCGCCTTCATCAAAGGCTGATCCGTGATGTTGCCGGGCGCCGACGAGGCGCCCGGTTGCCATGAACGGCTTGCCATCGGCATGACCAAATTAAATCTCCACGCGGCTAAATTGGATGAATTCGATGCTCCGTATCAACCTGCTTGCGGCAATCGCCACCGCCATGATCTCCGCCAACTCCGCCTCCGCCGCCCCCTGCAGCAACGCAGCCGGCCACGCCGTCAAATGCCCGGCCAAATCGGTGCAGCAGAGGTCGATCGACCAAACCAGCAAGCTGCGGCAGGCAAAGGTGCGCACGCACGTGACGGATACGACCGGCAGAGTGAATTATAAATGGTGACTGGCTGTTTGCCGTCCCCACCCGGGCCGCCGGGCCATGTCGTTCGATTGACAGCCAGTACGCATTTTCCCATGAAACCGTTTTCGCCGATTTGCGTTTAGCGGCCATGAAAAGAGAACGTGAACCCTCATCAAAGGCTTATCGGCAGGATCG
Source organism: Rhizobium sp. WSM4643 (assembly GCF_025152745.1). Taxonomy (NCBI): domain Bacteria; kingdom Pseudomonadati; phylum Pseudomonadota; class Alphaproteobacteria; order Hyphomicrobiales; family Rhizobiaceae; genus Rhizobium; species Rhizobium sp. WSM4643. The sequence goes on from NZ_CP104040.1 coordinate 2,525,792, forward strand.
TTTCGAAAACACCGAACGAGCTGCCAAGGAAACCATCGAGGCGGAGCAGCGGGCCCGCCGGGAAAAAACCAAGCGGCTGAAAGAGCTGCGCCTGTCGCAGCAAGGCGCCAAGAACCCCGCAATCAAGTAGCACGCGCACGCTATCCATCAGGCCGACACACGGATCGGTTTCACATCCATCCCTGAAGCCCTCGCCCGCGTCTTCCCGTGCCTGCCCCGAATGTTTTTGAATTTCGGACCTTCGCCCATCTTGCAGAGCAAAGATCGCGAAATTATCTTTTTTCCCACGATAGCGATTCACGGCATCCGAAAAAGGGCAGATTGCGATGTCAGACAAGCTGTTTAGCACACGTGACGAACCGCTTGCCTCCGAGGACCTCGATGTGTGCAGGCGTGTTCACGAAGCTCTCTGTAGCGGGCTAAAGATCGGCAGATCAAGCAAGGAGGCCGACCGTCTGGGCGCCCTCATCATCGAGCTTTACCGCCAGGGTGTGCACGACGAAAGCCAGCTCCGATTGCTGGCCGGCGGAAGGTGAGCCTGATAGAGCGCGAGCCGGATTCGGATCAATGCTTGAAAATATCCGGCGTATTATTCTGAGGCTTCACGCCAGCGCCCGATCGACCACATCTTGTCAGCGCGGATGGGGACGGCTTCATGCGATCGCTCGGATCGCGCTCTTGAAGCGCTTTAGGACCGGGCGGTTCCTACCGTCCGGCGGCGGTGCGTAGCCCTCTTATGTTAGCGAAGGCGTACATATGCCGCCTCTTTCCATCCCAAAATGAAACCTATTCCCTTCCCCGGCGTTATCCCATCGACAGATCCGTTTACCCAAGGTGAGTGAAATGAACAGAATCGCCATCATTGCCCTGTCGATAGCGACGGCCTTCTCCGGAATGCCGGCCTCGGCAGGCCCGGCGTTCGTGCCAAGCCCGGTGCAATCGGTGCAGCCGGCGCCTCAAAGCAGCGATGCCCGCATCATGACCGTTGGCTGCAATAACTTCACCAACTGCCCGGGTCAGTTCGGCGATAATCGCATTTGGTATCGCAACCGCCACCACTATCGCGACCGGGACTACTACCGCGACCGGGACTACTACCGCGACGACCGCTACGGCTGGGATCGGCGCTACGATCGCCGGTATCGCCATCATGACAACACTGGCGCCATAATAGGCGGCTTGGCGGCCGGCGCGCTCATCGGCGGTATCATCGCTTCGCAGCCGCGCGCACGTGCCTATGGTTCGCATGCGGACTATTGCTACAGCCGCTATCGGTCCTACCGCGCCTATGACAATACCTACCAGCCGAATTACGGCCCGCGCCGCCAGTGCCAGTAATCCGGCCCATCCATCAGAGCAAGCCTCGCATGAAGATGCGGGGCTTTTTGATGCCGATGTGTCCCAAAACAACCCCGCCTGCTTTTCAACGGCCCTCAGCCGTGCTTGTCTTCCGCTCCAGCCGCGCGGGTCGAACCTGTCGAATCGCCCCGTCGCCTGACAGAGCGCGGGTGATCGATGATATCTGCAGAGACAGCAAAGCGCGGCACCCGCATCGTCCTGCTTCCCCCTGATCTGGAAAACCTGTCGGGCCTCGAAGCGGCGCTCGCCGCCGGCTGGTCTCCCGATCCGCGCCGCGCGGGCGACGAAGCCTATGTTCACGGTGAGCTTCAGCGGCTGCGCCAGGACAGATCGCGGTTTCTCGACGATTTCATTCCTGATGGCAAGTGGCGCGCCGGATCCGGATCGCCGCCTCTCTCCACCCGTCTGTTCTGGATCTGGGATGGCGAATTGTTCATGCGCGGCCCGCATCCCTCCGACAGACCTGATCAGATCAAGCTGTATTTCTGGCTGCGGCCTGGCGTCGTCGTCTGACGTGGCTGCGCGAAGGGTTGCAGACGGACGGAGCACAAGCCTTGCCCGCCTTTACTCCGTCCGTCCCGTCAGCCTGGGGCGGGCTGAATGCTGATCGCGGCGGCTTGGGCGCCGGCGCCGGATTCTCTCAATTGGTTGCCGCTGGTTTCGGCTTCTTCTCGGTCCATTGCGGCGGCGCGCCGTATTTGGCGGCCACAGCGCCCATCAGTCCGGGCGGGCGGCCGAAAGCGTCGCAGGCGGCGTATTTCGGTTTGCCGCCGAGCCAGGATTTCATCCGCTGCCCGGAGGGCAGCGGGATATCCAATCCCTTCGGCTCCTTGCCTTTGATCAGCATGCGCGAAAACTCGCTGCTGAATTTCGAAGCCTATAGGCGTCGCCGACTTCGGACACGCGGGGGTTATTCTGCAGCGAGTTCGCCCCGCGCGACCAGACGATCGCCGCCCGCTGCACGCCACCGCTATCGACGGCTTCCGCCTCGACTGCCAGCCCGCCAAGGCCGGCCGGCAGCCGCGGCACGCCGACCGGCAGTACGAAACCGGTGCCGACGGTCACGACGGTCGAAACACCCGCCATCGCCTTGTTGGTCGGCACGATGACGACGGAGCGAATTGTCAGATCCGCCGGTTGGCCGGCAGAGACCAGCTGATATTTGTCGCTGAGCGAAATGCAGAGCGCCCGGTCCAGAGCGTTCGCCACCATCACCCGGTCCGCGTCCGATTTGACGCGGGTCGCAGCGTTGAAAGCGAAGGTCGTCGGCACGATGCTCACCGTCTTTGCCGGGCTAAGGCGCGCCCCATCGACATAGACACGCGATTTTGACAGCTTGCCCTTCGGCGCGCCGAGATTGCTGTAGGAAGAAAGCGTGCCGGCCTCCTTCAGCGGCACCGAACTGCACCCGGCCGCGGCCATAGCGAGCGCCACCGGCAGAGCGAGCGACAAACCTCTCGACGCCCGTGGGAAGGAAAATAGGAATGGATTGCTGCGCACGCTGTCTGGCCTCCGTCGCCGATAGCGCATAACCCGGAAAATCGAAATCGAATTTCGGAAGGGATTATGCGCAGGTTTAAAGAACTGGAGCGTCCTTGGCGCCCTAGCATCGGGCGAAAGTGGCGGTGGAGAATTGCCGCAACATTACAGTTCGTTGCCGACCGGCGAATGCGACCCAAGTCGGCCGGGCCTATACGAGTTCGATCGTTACCCTTGTTCCGGCTGCACTGCTTTCGATGCTGACCTCGCCGCCATGATTTGCGGCGACCTGCTTGACCAGGCTGAGGCCGAGACCGGCGCCCTTGCTCTTCGGGGTGACGCGATAAAACGGCTCGAACACCAGCTCTCGATGCTCGGCCGGAATGCCCGGCCCTTCGTCGGCGACGCTGATCCGGCCGCCGCCGGAAGTCGAGCGCGATACCGAGACCGTGATCATGCCCCTATTGCCGCCGTGATCGATGGCGTTGCGCACCAAATTGCTGACCGCCCGCGGCAGGGCGGAAGGGCTGCCGCGGCGTTCAATGCTCTCCGTCTCGCTTTGAAAACATATCTGGTAGCCGCCGACAATGGCCAGCGGCGCAAGATCGGCGACCACCGTCCGACCGATCTCGACGAGATCGACCGTTTCGTCGAGATCGGCCGCCTGGTGGTTCCGCTCGAAATCGAGCAATTGTTCGGCTGCCTCGGCCAGCCGCGCCACGTCGTCAAGCAGCCGCTGCCGCTCGCGCCCATCGGGCATGCCGTCGATGCGCGTCTGCATGATAGCGATCGGCGTCCGCAGCTCATGCGCCGCATCGATCAGGAAGCGCTGGCGTTTCTTAAACTCGTTCTCAAGCCGCTCAAGCGTTCCGTTAAAGGCAATCACCAATGGTGCGATTTCCGTGGGGATACCATCCACCGGCAATCGGGCTCCTTGCCGGCGGGGTTCGATTTCCGATGCCTTGCTCGCTATATCCTTCACGCCGGCCAAAGCGCGCGCTACGACACGGGGGATCGTTAGAAAAACCCCGGGCAAAGCGATGGCCAAAAGTGGTGTGTAAATGAGGTAGGTTTTGCCGAGTATTGCCAGAAATGCGGAGCTTCTGCTGGCGTTTCCGCCGTACATCACTCTGTACTCGCCTTGTGCCGTGTCGACACGGTCGATGGAGGCAACCTCGGTCGTACCAGACGCCCCTCGTATGTCGGCGTCCTTGATGAGGTAGACGTACCGGGCTAGGTCCGCATAGGGCGCCGGTATTGCGCCGTAAGAGGCCGTTTGTCCACCGGGTGTTGCGACGAAAAACCAGAGCCTGTTGTTCTCAGCCTTCAAAGACCTGAGGCGCGGGCTATCCGCGATGGCGATCCTGCCCTGCGAGTCACGCGTAAGAGCTTCTTCGAGGGCTGCAGTCAGCTGAACCTGCATTCCTTCATTGGGCGAGAGGATGCTGGTGGCGTAAATGCAAAGCCCGATGATCACAGTCGCAACAACAGCCACGAAAACGATACTGAGCTGCCAGCTGAGCGTCCACCAGAGTGAGAGGTTCGCCTTGGTCGCCTGGCGCATCATTCTTCCTTCATGAGATAGCCGACGCCGCGGATATTATGGATCGCGACGCCGGCGCCGGCATCGATCAGCCGCTTGCGCAGCCGCGAAATATGCGCGTCGAGCGCATTCGACTGGATTTCCTCTTCGTAGTTATAAACCGCCGCCTCCAGTGTCGAGCGCAGCACGGTCTTGTCTTTGCGCCTTGCGAGTGCCGCCAGCACCAGAAGTTCGCGCCGGGGGAGATCGAGCGGCACGGCATCGACGGTGACGCTGAGATGCAGCGGGTCGATCACCATCCGCCCGGCGGTGATCTTGAGTTCGGCCAATTCAGGCGATCGCCGCAGCACGGCCCTGAGCCGCGCCATCAGTTCCTCGACCAGGAACGGCTTTCCGAGATAGTCGTCGGCCCCGAGGTCGAGGCCCTCGATCCGCTCCTTCGGTTCGTTCAGCGCCGTCAGCACGATGATCGGCGTATCCTTCCCCGTCCGCCTGAGCTCGGGAATGAAGCTCAGCCCCTCCCCATCGGGCAGGCGCCGGTCGAGCAGGATCGCATCGTAGAGGTTCTGCCGCGTCAGCTCGACGGCGTCGGCAAGATGCACCGTGTGGTCGGTGACGATCCCATGTTTGCCGAGTGCGGACGACAGCGCCTCGGCCAACTCCCTCTCATCCTCTATCAACAGTATCCGCATCGCCTGTCCATTGTCTCGTTCTCCCCTCTGTCCGCCACAAGGGTTGCGGCAGCATTGCGGAGCTCGCAAGGCAGCCGGTCATGCTGCCGCAATCGTCGAGGTCCAGCACAAGGAATATTCTCGGTAGCTGGAGATCAAGATGATCCGACCTATCCTCCGTTTCCTGACGAGACACGTCCTCTCCGCTTTTATCCTCGCCGTACTGCTCGCAGCCCCGCTCGTCATTCTGCATACGCTTCACGAAAAGACGACGTTCGAGAACGGCCTCCTGATGGAGGTTCGATGATGCTGCGAGCGGACCTCAGGCGATCTTGCTGCCTGCCAGGCAATAGGCCGAGAATGCCTGAAGATAGGCCTGCACTCTGGAACGGTTCTCCGCTGCTCCGACGACCTTGAACACCTCGGCCGGCTCCAGTTTCATGAGAGGAAGCCTGAGGAAAATATTGCACGCAAACCGGTCGGTGACTGTCGCAAGGATAGTGCGAAGGCCTGCCAGCATGTCATCACCGCGATGCGATGCGTGCAGCAGGGCGATCGGTTTATGGACGATCTCATCTCCGGATACGAGCCAGTCGATCGCATTCTTGAGGCCGCCGGGGATGGATCGGACATATTCCGGGCTGGCAATGATCACCCCGTCGCTCTGAGCGATCACATCGATGAAATCCCGCACCGCCTCCGGTAGCCATTCTCCCTCGAGATCCGGCGAGAATACCGGCAACCGCCCGACGCCGTCGAAGATCGAAACTTCGATATCGCTGGGTGCTATGGCACGGATCGCCTGCAGCATAGCCGTGTTGGTGGAATTGCGCCGGGCGCTGCCGGATATTGCGAGAATCTTCATGATCCTAACAGGAATCGATTGATCATGGCTGTCAACGCAAAAGGCTAGGTTCGATTGAGTAACGCCAAAAAAGCGACTTTTGCTTGAACTGGCCGAACCCCGCGTTAGCCTGGTTGCTGCTGCCGAATCGGCTGGAATCACCCTCGAGGAAATACATATGACGGCTTTGATCGAGGCGCGGGGCGTCAGCAAACGCTTCCGGCAGCACAAGAGATTTCCGGGCCTGCTGGGCGCGCTGAAGACACTGGTGACCAACGAATATACGGAAGTTCTGGCCGTTTCCGACATTGGTTTCGACATCGCGGCGGGCGAAGCCGTGGGCTATCTCGGCCCCAATGGCGCCGGCAAATCGACGATGATCAAGATGATGACCGGCATCCTGGTGCCGAGCGCCGGCATGCTCTCGGTGCTCGGCCGAACGCCGCATCTGAAGCGGATGGACAATGCCCGCGAGATCGGTGTCGTTTTCGGCCAGCGCAGCCAGCTATGGTGGGACCTGCCGCTGATCGACAGTTTTACCCTGCACCAGCGCATCTATGATATCCCCGTCGCGCGTTATACGGATAATCTCCGGCGCTTCAGCGAGTTGCTTGATTTGACGCCCTTTCTCGACCGCGCGGTGCGCCAGCTCAGCCTCGGCCAGCGCATGCGCGCCGAGATCGTGATGTCACTGCTGCACGATCCCAAGATCCTCTTTCTCGACGAGCCGACCATCGGACTTGATGTGGTCGCCAAGGATGCGGTGCGGCGTTTTCTCGCCGAGATCAACCGCGAGCGCGGCGTCACCATCATTCTCACCACCCACGACCTGCAGGACATCGAGACCATCTGCCCGCGGCTGATCATGGTCGACCATAGCAGGCTGATCTTCGACGGCGAATTGAAGAGCCTGCGCGCGGCATTGGGCTCGGCCCGGCGGCTGACACTCGAATTTGCCACTGACCCTGGACCGCTGCCATTGCGCACCGCGGCTCTCGTCAGCGACGAGGGCTTGCGCAAGAACTATCTCATCGAGCGTGAAGACATCTCGCTGGTAGCAATCCTGTCGGAGGTCGGCAGCGGGCGCGACCTTAAGGACGTGGCGCTGCACGAGCCCGACATCGAAGAGGTCATCCGCACCTTCTACCAGCGCCGCAACGCCGACCAGCATAGCAATGCCAAGGCCCGGGCATCATGAGCGCCTATTTCGCCTTCGCGCGCAGTTCCTTCCATTCGCAGCTCGCCTACCGCAACGAAGTATGGGCCAATATCTTCGGCAAACTCGTACAGGTCTTCGCGCGTGTCGCCATCTGGCAGGCAGCCTATGCCGGCATCGGCGGCATCGTGGTCGAAGGCGTTTCCCTGCAGCAGATGGTCACCTATGCCCTGCTCGGCGGCGCCGTGATGGGCGCGACCCGCCCCGAAAGGATCATCGGCGAGATCGGCCGGTCACTCAAGACAGGCGATATCGCGGTCTGGCTGCTCAAGCCCTTGTCCTATCCGCTCTATCTCTTCGCCAACGAATGCGGCAGCTTCGGTTATCGCCTGATGACCCAGGTCATTCCGACCGTCGCCTTCACCGCGTTGTTTTACGGCATGCTGCCGCCGGCGAGCCTGTTCGATGGCCTGATGTTCGTCGCCTTCTGGGCGCTGTCCTTTACGCTGCTGTTCCTGATGTCGGCGCTCTTCGGCCTCGTCGCCTTCTGGCTGATGACGAGCTTCTCGCTGGACTGGATCCTGGGCGCCCTGCTGCAATTGTTCTCGGGCCTGCTGGTGCCCTTCTGGTTCTTTCCCGAACCTCTGGCCATGATTGCCCGCCACCTGCCCTTCGCCTGGGTGGTTTATTACCCCAATGCCGTCTATCTCGGCAGGCTTTCCACGGCCGAAGTCTGGCTCCATCTCGGCCTGGGCCTTGCCTGGGCCGCGTTGTTCCTGGCCGGAGTCCTCTGGCTGTGGCGCCGCGCCTCCACCCGCATCACCGTGCAGGGAGGTTGATCATGCTCATGCACCACCTGCGCGTCCTTCCACTGCTGGTCCGGATGCATGTCCGCTCCAAAATGGAATATCGCGGCGCTTTCTGGCTCGACCGTCTTGCGCAGATCCTTTCCTATGGCAGCGTCTTCGCCACCATCGGAATCCTGCTTGCCCGCTTCGACACCCTCGGCGGCTGGACCTGGCCGGAGCTTGCGCTGCTGTTCAGCTTTCAGCTGCTCGCTTATTCGCTGGGTGCCGCGATGAGCTTCGTGCAATTGCGCGAGCTCGAAGAACTGGTGCGGCTCGGCACTTACGACACGCTGTTGGTCAAGCCTTTCAGCCCTTGGGCCTATCTGGTCTTTTCCGGCCTTAATATCGGCTATGCCGGCCACGTCATCCTCGCAGTGGCGCTCATGGCTTGGGCCGTTCTGTCCGTCGACTTCGCCTGGTCGGTCTGGTCCGCATCATTCTTCATTGCTGCGCTTATCAGCGCGACGCTGCTGACGGGTGCACTCATCACCATGATCGGCGCCACGGCATTGATCTGGGTGCGGTCCAACCATCTGTTCTCGATCTTCTTCGGCTTCTGGGAATTGACGCGCTACCCGCTCAATATTTTTCCCGGCGGCATCCAGACCATCCTGGTCACCGCGGTCCCGTTGGCCCTGACCAGTTCGGTCCCCGTCGGCGCCCTGCTCGGCAAGCCCATCCCGATCCTCGGGGACTGGGCCGGGCCCGTGGCTCTGGTGGCCGGCCCGATCTGGGTGTTGATCGCAATCGCCCACTGGCTGTATGCCACCGGCAAATACCAGGGCGCCGGCGGCTGATCGGGCGGGCCGACCTCCCTCGTTATCAGGATGCCTGCGACAACGATCTCCCGCGGACCTCGAGGAACGCCGCCGTCAGCTTCGCGAGCACCGGCGAAGTGCATGTACCGTTGGCGCCGCCGATCGGATCGACGATGTGGATCTGCCGGAGATCCTCCATGAACTCCTCCCACAGCGGCGGCCCGCCTTCTTCGAGAAGCTGCGCGCGAATGCTCAGCTCCTCGCTCACAGGCATATGTCGCCGCCCCCACGCACCGATCATGGCGAAGACGGGCACCAGCTGGATCGCCGGCTCCGCCAGGCTGTAGATCGCTTTCTGACTGTGGCTCGGATCGTCCCGCTTGCTGATGAACCCGAGCGAGAGCAGGCGCTTCAGCCTGGCGGCCAGAATGTTGGAGGCGATCCCCTCCTCCGAATGGGTCAGAAGATCGCGGAAATGGCGGCGGTTGCCAAACATGATGTCCCGGATGATGATGAGGCTCCACCGGTCGCCCAACACTTCCATCGTCAGGTTGATCGGGCAACCCGACCGCAGTTCGATATCCACGATATTCTCCTTCGAAAACTGGTTGCAATATAGGATCACTTATGCAACAAGGCAACTAGTTTCAATTTGCAATCAGATGGAGGAGAGCAGCATGTCTAAGGTGCGTGTCGCAGCATTTTCCCTTTCCGTGGATGGTTTCGGCGCCGGGCTGGAGCAAAGCATGAACGATCCGCTGGGCAAGCGGGGAACGGAGATGTTCGAATGGTTTTTCCGTACCCGCACCTTCCGCGCGATGACCGGAAAGGACGGCGGTTCTGAGGGCGTTGACGAGGATTATGCGGCCCGCGGCATGGCCAATTTCGGCGCCTTCATTCTCGGGCGCAACATGTTCGGCCCCGTCCGTGGCGATTGGCCGGATGACGCCTGGAAAGGCTGGTGGGGACCGAACCCGCCCTATCACGCGCCGACCTATATCCTGACGCATTATCCCCGCGAACCGATCGCCATGGAGGGCGGCACGACGTTTCACTTCATCACCGGCGGCATCGAGGAAGCGCTTGACGAGGCGAAGGCCGCGGCCGGCGACAAGGATGTGAAAATCGGCGGCGGCGTCAGCACCGTCCGCCAATACCTACAGGCAGGCCTGATCGACGAACTGCATTTCGCCATCTCACCGGTCGTGCTCGGCAAGGGCGAGGCGATGTTTGCAGGTATCGATCTGCCGGCCCTCGGCTTCCGCGTCGCCGAGCATGTCGCAACCGAACACGCCACGCATATCGTGCTGGCGAAATAAACGAGCCCTTCGGGATCCTTCACGCTAAGTGATGCCGCAGGGTGCCTGCGGCAACCATAGGCATACGAGATCGCCATTGTGGAACCAGACGGGCAGTTCCAAAATGTCGGACGAGGCGGGTATGCCGCCGGGAACGTTATGCCCGGTCCTGGCCGAACCCAAGCCGTTCGAGGTAGGCGCAAAACATGTCGGCCATGGCGTTGGCATAGGCGTCGATCTCGGCAAGGCTCCGCGGAGCCTCCGAGAACTGCTTGCCCACCGTGCCGAGCGTCGTGCTGATCAGCTCGCCGGCAAGCGCCCGGGTCGCCTCCGGCGCAGAAGGCAGCACTTCCTGCATGAACAGTTCGACGATGCGGTCTCCCGATGCCCTCGCCGCCTGCGCCTCCGGTGCATCGCGATAAAGGGGTGCTGCGTCATGGAGCGCCACACGCATCGCCGCCTCCTCACACTCCGAGCGGAGGAAGGTATGGACGAGGCGGCGCAGCCGTTCGAGCGGTGGCCTCTGCGCATCGGCGAGAATGCCGCCGAGCATGTCCGTCGTCTGCCGCCATTCGTCGCTCTGCAGCCGGAAGAGGATCGCCGCCTTGTTGGGGAAATATTGGTAGAGCGATCCGATGCTGACGCCGGCCCTTTCGGCCACCCGCGCCGTGGTGAAGCGCTGGGCGCCTTCCCGCGCCAAAACCTGAGCAGCGGCATCCAGGATCGCCGCCACGAGCTCGCTCGATCGGGCCTGCCTGGGCTGTTTTCGTGAGGAAATCCGGGCTCTTGGACGATCGGTCATGGCAGCGCTCCGCAATGCGAATAGCAGATGCGACGAATTACTCGTATTTTTCGTCCTACACAAGAACCTGTCATCAAGGAGATTTTACATGACGACACTGACCACCGCCCCGCTGGCACCCCTGCTCGATGGCCTATTCGAGGAGGCGGCCGCGGCAACGAGCCCGGCAATGTCGGGCCTATCAGGCGATGAGCGAATGCGCCTGATCGGCAGCAAGACCGAATATCTCGAGCTTTACGGGCGCCTTAGAGATCTTTGGCTTCCCGTCTCCAGGGAGGCCGGCGTGCTGCTCTACATGCTGGCGCGAAGCAGCCGCGCACGAACGATCGTCGAATTCGGCACATCCTTCGGCATATCGACCCTCCATCTCGCCGCCGCGCTGCGCGACAATGGCGGCGGCCGGCTGATCACCAGCGAGTTCGAGCCGTCGAAGCTGGCCCGCGCCCGCGCCAACCTGGCGGCCGGCGGCCTCATCGATCTCGTCGAGATCCGCGAAGGCGATGCCCTTGAGACCCTGAGCACGGATCTCCCGGAAACGATCGACCTGCTGTTCCTCGATGGCGCCAAGGCGCTCTATCGCGATATCCTGGAACTGGTGGAAGACCGCCTAAGGCCTGGCGCTCTCATCGTCGCCGACAATGCCGACCTCTGCCCGGACTATCTCGCCCGCGTACGCTCGCCCGCGGCCGGCTACCTCTCGACACCATTCGAAGAGGATATCGAACTGTCGATGCGGACCTGATGACGCAAGGCCGTTGCCCGGCCGAGCGCGCGTGCCGGCCGGGCAACGGCCTGTTTCATCGGCACACCTTCATCGCTGTACAGCGCCGTAGCGCAGCCCGTCGACCAGCAGGGAAACCATACGCCGAGCATGTTCGGACCCTTGGGCGTAGGCGTGCATGCTGAGGCTTGCGGCCGCATTCAAAAGATCCTCGGCGGCGATATCGGTGCGGACCTCACCGGCGGCAGCGGCGGCGTCGAGAAGCGAGCGAAGGGCGGGCTGCAGCCGCTGCTGGAAGTAGGCGGGCAACGCATCGAAGGCTGGGTTGCCGGAATGCAGGGCCGCCGCAAGCCCGCGCTTGGCCGCGATGAAATCCACGAAACGCTGCATCCATCTGGCCAGCGCCTCGCCCGGCGCATGTTCGGCGGCAAGGATGGGCGCAGCGTCAGCGCAGGCATCGATTTCGCGGCGGAAGGCGGCGACGACGAGGTCGGAACGCTCGGGAAAATGCCGGTAAACGGTGCCGATTCCGACACCGGCCTTCTCCGCGATCTCACGCACCGGGGCATCGACGCCGGAGGTCGCAAACACGGTCAATGCCGCCTGAAGCAGCCCGTCGAGATTGCGCTTGGCGTCGGCGCGCACGCGCCTGTCCGCCCTTTCCCCGGGCTTCACGCCGTCCTCCTGCTCCTTTCTCTCGTCGCTCATTATTCACTCGCTTGCAAAACGGAACATTGTTCCGTATAAAAACGGAATACGGTTCCGTTTATGCAAATTAACACAGCGCGACGGTGTTGGCCACATCGTTGCGCACGAAGTCCGCCTCCACAATAAAAGGAACAGACCATGCAATACCGCACGCTTGGAAGAACCGGCATCAAGGTCAGCCCCTATTGCCTCGGCGCCATGATGTTTGGCGCTGCCGGCAATCCCGACCACGAGGATTCGATCCGGATCATCCACAAGGCTCTCGATGCCGGCATCAACTTCATCGACACCGCCGATATCTACAGCCGCGGCGAATCCGAGGAGATCGTCGGCAAGGCACTCAAGGGCCGGCGCGACGACGTCGTGCTTGCCACCAAGGCGCATCTGCCGATGGGCGACGACCCAAACCGGCAGGGCAATTCGCGCCGCTGGTTGACGCGGGCGGTCGAGGATTCGCTCCGCCGCCTGCAGACCGACCATATCGATCTCTACCTGATCCACCGGCCGGCACCCGATACCGACATCGAGGAAACACTATCGGCCCTCACCGACCTGATACGGGCGGGCAAGGTGCGTGCCGTGGGATCGTCGACCTTCCCCGTCTCGGAAATTATCGAGGCGCAATGGGTTTCCGAGCGCCGCGGGCTGGCACGTTTCCGCGCCGAGCAGCCGCCCTATTCGATCCTCAACCGCAGTATCGAACGCGAGGTTCTGCCCGCCTGCGAGCGTTACGGAATGGGCGCGATGGTGTGGAGCCCGCTGGCGATGGGCATGCTCACCGGCAAATACCGCAAGGGCGCGCCGCAGCCCGACAGCGCCCGCGCCAAACGCTTCCCCAGGCAGATGAACGACGAGCGCCGGCTGGACGCGGTCGAACGGCTCATCCCGCTCGCCCAACAGGCAGGGCTTTCGCTGGCGCACATGGCGATGGCCTTCACCATCGCCCATCCCGCCGTCACCTCGGCGATCATCGGCCCGCGCACGATGGAGCACTTCGACGATCTGCTTGCCGGCGCCGGGGTGAGCCTGACGAACGAAATCCTCGACCGGATCGACGCGATCGTTCCGCCCGGCACCGACACCGGCCCGTTGGAGGCGGCCTATAATCCGCCTGCGGTAACGCAGCCGAACCTGCGCCGCCGCCCGATAACGGAGCGCTTCGCCGCCTGACCGGCAGGGAGTGAGGCCCGGTCCTGCAAAGCAGGAGCGATCGATCCAGTGAATCGATCGCAGGGCCGAACGCCCTGAGCCATGCAAAGGACCAGCAGCGGCGCCTTCCCTACTTCGGGCAGCAAAAAGCGACCTTCACTTAAAGGCGCTTTTCAAAGAACGTGTCCGGGTATGGGTCGTCGTTGAAACGGTCGATCTCACTCCAACCCGTTCCGCGATAAAGCTGTGTTGCCTCGGGCAGCGCGCTATTCGTATCCAGGCGCAGGAGCTTGATGGATAGCTCGCGGGCGATGTTCTCGGCGGCCGTCATAAGGCGCGTTGCGAGCCCAAGGCCACGCGCAGACGGGGCGACCCAGAGCCTTTTGATCTCCGCAACCTCGCCGCCATTGCCCTTCAGACCGACACAGCCGATCGGCAGGCCATCTGACATGGCCACCAGGAACGCACCGCGCGGGCGGACCATATCTTTGGCGTCGGGATCGCGAGAAAGCGATACATCGAAACCCTTCTCGAAGCGGCGTGCGAGTTCGCCGTAGTATTCGCGCAGACAATAGCTGGCGTCTTCGTGCCGCGGGTCTTTCTCCTCGAGCACGATCTGCTCACGCCTCAGCGAAGAAGCGACGATATCCATGGCGCGCAGCAGTTCGTCCGGGCGGCGATGGCGCGCCAGAAACGATTTCGCCTGCGCATCGGAAAGCTCTTCATAGGCCTGAAACTCGCAATGGCCGGTTTCGGTCAATCGGGCAACGCGGCGGCGCGCGTCCTGAGGGTTCGGTAGCGTCTCGATGAGACCTTCCTCTTCCAGACTGCGCAGCAGACGGCTCATCAAGCCGGAGTCGAGACCGAGATAATCGCGGATCACCGCAACATCCGTTTGTCCTCGGCCGATCGAATTGAGGACACGGGCAGCGCCCAGCGGACGGCCGCGTCCGAGGAAAGACGTATCGAGAGCGCCGACTTCGGAGGTGACGGCACGGTTGAAGCGTCGGACACGAGAGACAGGATCGTAGGTCATATTGTCTGACTTTAGTCAGATAATTGATCCTGTCAATTCAAAGCACTCCAGAGGACGCGCAAATGAGCCGCGCACCCCGCCATCCTCCTTGCGCGCCACCATCGCCTCGCCTATGGGAACGACAACGTCCGCAAGGCCTTCCCGTGTTCCGTTTTACCCTTCACCTCCTGATCGCCCTCATCCTGACGCTGCTGACGCAGATCGGCGGCATCGCCTATTTCGTGGCGCTGGCCGCCTCCCACGCCTGGGGCTTGCGGCGGTTTCTGGCAAAGCTTGCGATCTTCCTGCTTTGTTATGCCAGCGCCACTATTGCGGCGAGCTTCGCCGCGCCGATCTTCGGGCGAGTTCCCCTTTCCTGCATCGCCGGCGCGACGGACCGTCTCGTGGTCCGCTCCCCGATCTATTGCCTGCTGAACCGCAACTACGTCACCCCAGAAGTGCACGATCTGGCAAAGGCGCTTGCCGCCCACATGGACAGGGAATTCCCCGGAACCGTCACCGTCGCGCTGGATGCGAATTTCCCCTTCGTGAACGGCTTTCCGCTGCTGCCTCATCTGTCGCATGCGGATGGGAAGAAGCTCGACTTCGCCTACTATTACAAGGATGTGGACGGTGCCTTCCTGAATGGCGCCACCCGCTCCCCCATCGGCTATTTCGCCTTTGAGCAACCCGCCCTCGGCGACGAACTGCCATGCGAAGGGCGCAACGACTGGCTCACCACCCGCTGGAACTTCGATGCGCTGCAGCCTCTGTTTCCGGCCTATCGGATCGAGGAGCAGCGCACATCGGCGGCGATCGGCTGGTTGGCAAACGAAGGTGTGACGCGCTTCGGCCTGCAGAAAATCTTCATCGAGCCGCATCTGAAGAACGCGCTCGGCATCACCGACAGCCATATCCGCTTTCAAGGCTGCCGCGCCGCCCGCCACGACGACCATATTCATATCCAGGTCGAGTAATCCTCTCGACCACCCCCTTGCCGGTGTTGTCGAGACGCTGACGGTCAAGGCGCCGTGTTCGCTGAAAGACTCACCCGGCCGATTATGCCGCAGCGCTGAAGGTATAACCGCAGGTGAGATGCAGGCGGCGGATTTCCGCCGTCTGTACCGCAGCAAAACATCCTGCGGCAATGGGGATAAACCGAATCCGGATTACAGCAAGTGGCAAAGACGAAAACGCCGCGGCGGCGGCCATTTGTTACATCTCATTCGCGACAAAATGCACATCTTTCTTCTGCGTCGTTGATGCCGGACACAAGACCAATGGGCCTATTTTTCTGATTTCTTCGACAGCCTCTCGGAATTTGATGCCGTTTGCAGTGGCCCATTGCTCAGGAGTCACCTCGGGCTCTCTGGCAACGCTTTCGATGATCGCGACAGTGCTATCGTGCTTGAGCAAGTACGTTGTAACCAGATTGCCTGAGCCGTTCGCGGAGGACATGGAGAGGCGATCCGGTCCGATAGCCGTTATTGTAACCTTCTCTAAAAGTGTCTTGTATTCAGTTCCGTCAAAGAGAATGTAGTTTCCGTCACGGAAGCAAAATAAGGGCCCTCACAGAAATATCCCAAGAAATGAAGCTCGCTGGCCTCAAACTTGTCTGCGATCGTGCTTTCATCTGCATTTGAACAGGCAGCCAGACCCGCCATGGACATGATCAGCGCAAGAAAATGCCCCGAGCACTTTCGCAGCGGCCTCGCTGGCAGCGGTCTCTGGGCAGTCTCGCTCATTGGGTACTCTCACGGAAACACAACTTCATCCTGAATAATGGCCAGCGGACTACAACCCATTAATGAGTTAGATCAATTTTAAGTGGTTTCCCTGATTTGCATACAGGCGTGTTCACCCACCTGCTCGGAGCCGCCGATCTCGGCCATGATCCAGTCTCGAAACGCCTTGATCTTGCGCTGCTGGATCGCCGGGCGGATGGACCAGGAAGTACCGGGAGGAACATGTCAGCGCCCGTCTGAAAGGCCTGACCAGTCGGCCCGCGGCAAGGTCGGCGGCGACGAGCATCGTGCGCCCCAAAACCACGCCTTCTCCCTGTACTGCGGATTCGAGGCGAAGCTAGCAGAGTCGAAGGTCAGGCCGCTCTTCGGATCGACATCCCTGACAGCCTATGCCGGCTAATGCATCTCGCCCAAAGTGTGCGGCGGTTTTGGGATCGCGATATGCATCACAGAGAGACTAAAGCGCGGCGCCTTTAATCTCATTGAACTCTTGGCTGGCATTGGCAATTGCAAGACGCACAAGCATACTGCTACCCGGGATGCCCCATTGAAAGTGAGGGTGATCGATGGAGACTGCGGTCAGGAACCTGTTCGCGCGATATCAGCGGTTCTTCAATCGCGCGCTGAATGGTGATGTGGACTTGGATGCGAACGCGTCGTTCTACGCTTCCGCGTTCATCGCAGCCTCGCCCGCCGGGGTCATGGCCGGAAAAAACGACGATCAACTCGGACGGCTCATGGAGCAGGGCTATGAGCGGTACCGAGCGACAGGAACGAAAGAGATGCGGATACGCGATCTCAGGCTCTCCCCGATCGATGAGTGTCATTGCATGGCTCACGTTGCCTGGACGGGGATCTACTCTCGACGGGATGCGCCGGATATCTCGATAGATTTCGATGTCCATTATCTCGTTCAGAAGCTGAATGGAGAGCCGAAGATATTTGGTTGGGTTTCTGGCGACGAGCAGGCGCTCTTGAAAGAATATGGAATCGTCTGACACAGGGCGTCCGCAATCGCGCAAAAACAAAAAGTAGACCACCTCCGTGCCACGGAGAACCAGGAGTGATCTAGCCTCCGCAACGACGATACGATCCCTCGCCCGTCAGTGCCCGCCTTCGGTCTTGGCAAGCAGCCTGGCCAGTTCTTCAAGCTCTCCTGCCGAAAGGTGCCGGAGTTCCACCGGCGGGCGATAATGCTCCGCCAAAAGCTCATCCTTGGTGGCTGCGCCCTTCCCGGTCAGTTGTACCAGCTTGACGCGGCGGTCGTGTTCCGGCGTCACGCGTTCGGCAAGGCCCGCTCGCCCCAGCCGATCGACCAGCCACGTCGCAGTCGAGGCGTCGCATCCCCATTGACGGGCGAGCGCGCTGATCGGCTCCCCCTCGTCGTGCAAGGTGAACAGAGCCCTGGAATCGTTTGGCGTCAGCCCCCTCGCCTGAAGGCTTTCCAGCCGCTGTGGCGCCGATTTCATCAAGAGATCGAACATCATCCGCCACGCCGAGGCGGCGGCTTTGGCATGGCGGTCGCAGGCAGAAGGCATCAAATATCCTCGCAACACACTTGATAAATAGTTTTATTATTCAAATTATCGTATCGATCAAACCTTATTGGCGATTTCCCCCGGAAGGCCCATTGGGCGTCCACCTTGCCAAGGAGCCATGCCATGCGTTCAGCCGTCGCGATCCTCTTCCTAATCGAAACCTGTCTTTATGCCATTGCCTCGCTCACCCATGCCGGGTTCGTCCTCGAAGGCCACGAACACCGGCAGGCGATGATTGCCGAAGCGGTGATAACAGCTGCCCTCCTTCTCGGCCTGATCTCGCTCGGCCTTGACCGATCGTGGAGCCGAACGGCTGCGATCTCGGCCCAGTCCTTCGCCCTCCTCGGCACTCTCATCGGCGCCTTCACCATCGCCGTCGGCGTCGGCCCGCAAACCACGCTCGATTACATCACCCATGGCGTGATGATCCTGCTCCTCGTCACTGGCCTCGTCTGGCTGGCAAGGAGCCGGAGCGCCTCTTCTCTCGGATAGGGATCGGGCCACGACGCCTATCTCAACGGCAGTTCGAAGCTTCGCTTCAGCGTTTCCATCGGCACGTCGGTCTTGACGCTGAGGATGCTCGGAATGCGCATCAGGTGATCGGCCTGAAAACGCCAATAGCTATGCAGATTGGCGGTGACGATCCGAAGCACAGCGTCGCATTCCCCTGTCGTCAGGTAGCATTCCATTACCTCGGGAAACCGCCTGACGGCTTCGGCGAAGCGGAGTGTGACCTCGGCATCCTGGGTCTTAAACCAGACGCGGGCAAAAACCGTCAGCCCCACCCCGACCTTTGCAGGGTCCAGCACGGCGACGTAGCGATCGATGATCCCAGCCTCTTCCAGCAGCCGGACGCGACGCAGGCACGGTGACGGCGACAGGCCTACCTCCTTCGCCAGACCGACGTTCGAAATACGCCCGTCACGCTGAAGCACGCGCAGGATATTGCGGTCGATCGGGTCCAGGATGACTGGCATTTCATAGCTCCGATTCAAACTGTAGTGGCATGATATGCTAAACTTTTGCAATTTCCCGGATGTTTCGCAAGCTCATTGCGCAGGACTTCGCCTATCGTACCAGCATCGAGATGGAGATGGGTTGATGACCAAGATAGAGAAAATTGTGCTTTCTTATTCGGGCGGACTGGATACCTCGATCATCCTCAAATGGTTGCAGGAGACCTACGGATGCGAGGTGGTGACTTTCACCGCCGATCTCGGCCAGGGCGAGGAGTTCGAGCCGGCGCAAGCCAAGGCGGAGATGGCGGGGGTCAGGGACATCCGCATCGTCGATCTGCGCGAGGAATTCGTCAGCGACTTCGTCTTTCCGATGCTGCGGGCGAACGCGCTCTATGAGGGGCAGTACCTGCTGGGCAGTTCTATCGCACGGCCGCTGATTGCCAAGCACCTGGTCGGCATAGCCCGGGAAGTCGGCGCGGATGCCATTGCCCACGGTGCGACAGGCAAGGGCAATGATCAGCTCCGTTTCGAGCTGGCCGTCAATGCGCTCGACCCGTCGATTAAGGTCATTGCTCCCTGGCGCCAATGGAACATCCGCTCCCGCATGCAGCTTCTGGAATATGCCGAGAAGCATCGGATCCCGGTGCCGAGCGATAAGCGCGGCGAGGCGCCGTTCTCGATCGACGCCAACCTGCTGCACACCTCGACCGAAGGCAAGAGTCTCGAAAATCCGGCGGAAGTCGCGCCCGATCATATCTATCAGCGCACGGTCGATCCCGTCGACGCGCCCGATGCCCCCGAGATCATCACCATCGGTTTCGAGAGGGGTGATCCAGTTTCGGTGAACGGCAAGGCCATGACGCCGGCTGCATTGCTGACCGAGCTCAATGGACTGGGCGGCCGGCATGGTGTCGGGCGGCTCGATCTCGTTGAAAACCGCTTCATCGGCATGAAGTCGAGGGGAATTTACGAAACGCGGGGAGGGACCATCCTGCTCGCGGCGCATCGCGGCATCGAATCGATCACGCTCGATCGCGCCGCCGCCCATCTGAAGGACGAGATCATGCCCCGCTACGCCGAGCTGATCTACAACGGCTTCTGGTTCGCTCCCGAGCGCGAAATGCTGCAAGCCCTGATCGACCAGAGCCAGGCTTTCGTCAGCGGCGAAGTGACACTCAGGCTCTACAAGGGAAGCGCCTCGGTCATCTCCCGCGCCTCCCCCTGCTCACTCTACTCCGCCGACCTCGTCACCTTTGAAGAAAGCGCAATCGCCTTCGATCATCACGACGCGGAAGGCTTCATCAGGCTCAATGGATTACGGCTCAGGAGTTGGGCCGCCCGTAACGGCAGATGACCGCCCGATCTTACGTTAGCCAGCGCACTTAACGCTCAAGGCGCTCCCAACGCCTTTCCCCGGCAACTTCGACCGCGGAAACCGACGAAACGAGCCCGTTCGGATCTTGAGGGATAGGTCAATGCCACATTGACGGCATATTCCCTCGCGGCTGGCCGAAGCGGTCAAGGCATCCATGGAGATGCCCCGGATCTAATTTCAAACGATTTTAAAATAGCCGCTCCGAAAGCTAATCGATTTTAATTTTATCGTTAAATTTTTCTTGTTGCAGCGCAAAAGAATTTAGACATTAATTTATGCGGATGCTCAGTTTATTCGTTGGAGAACTCGCATGACTGTGACATTTCCGCTAACCGAGAAGCGCGACGCCGAGACATTGCTGAAACACCTGACGTCGCACAATCTCAGCATTCCGGGAAACTGCGTCGTGTCGCTCAAGGCGCACGTTGCCCAGGTCTCATCTCCTCATACGACCGCACTCGGCACCGCCCGTACCGCCTGGTAGGAATTGAACGTCCCGGCATCGCCGTCCACAATAGGATCCAAGTGATCCTGGCTGGATCGCCTATGCGAGATGGATAAAGCCGGCGCGTGTTATCTCGCGGCAGGCAGCCCCATGCCCACGAGCTTCAGGATATCCTCGACCTTGGCGTCGGGGTCGGCACCGGGTTCGACCTGACCGTCGATCATCAGCAAGGCAAGACCATGCGTCAGCGACCAGAGAAAGAGCGCGGCGTTCGGCACGTCTCCGGGTGTCAGCCGCTTTTCGAGGTCGTCCTTCATCTGCCGATAGACCTCAATCCGCAGGGCGCGTATCGCCTCGTTTCCTTTGGAATAGGCCTGAAAGCCCTCCCCGAACATCAGCCGGTAGAGACCGGGATTCGCGCGAGCAAAGGCGACATAGGCGATGCCGCCGGCGAGCAGATGACGCCGAGGACCGGCTAGCGCCGCATCGATGCCTTCGCTCAGCTCGGCAAACCCTTGTTCGGCGAGTGCCGCCGCGATGGCGTCCAAGCTGTTGAAATAATGGTATGCCGCCGGAGCCGAGACGCCGGCGCGGCGGCCGATCTCACGCATGCTCAGCGCCGCCGGGCCTCGCTCCTCCAGCAGCGCCCTCGCCACGGACAGCAGTGTGGGGCGCAAATTGCCGTGATGATAGCGGGGCGATCCGTCGTATGTGGCCATGTCTCGATCTAATCTTTACAGTGTTAAAATCATGCTCTAGTCTTCCCGTAGTGACAAGGTATCCGCCGCGGTTCGGGTGCCGGCAAGCTTCCCGCCGGCGCCAGCAGCAGATTTACAGAGAAAGAGGCCTTCATGCGAGCATCCGAACCAAGCCGCACCGCGATGGGTGCGGCAGCCTATCGAGCAGCACATCAGAGCGCGGATGGCGGCGCCATCTTCTTGGACCCCTATGCCCGCCGCATCCTCGGCGAGGCGGGCTGCGCCGAGGCAGATTTGAAAGCCCAGGACCCCGCCACGCGATCCTTTCGCCTGTTCATGGCGGCGCGAAGCCGATATGCCGAAGACTGCCCTGGCCTCTCCGTCGCAAGGGGCGTCAGGCAAGCCGTCGTCCTCGGCGCCGGGCTCGACACCTTTGCATTGCGCAATCCCCATGCCGGCCTGAAAGTCTTCGAAGTCGATCATCCCGCCACGCAGAGCTGGAAGCAGATGCGGCTCAGCGAGATCGGACTGACGCAAAGCCTGCCGACATTCGTTCCTGTCGATTTCGAACATGAGGATTTGAAAACGCGTCTCGTCGATTCCGGCTTCGAGCCCGAGGCACCGTCCTTCTTCATCTGGCTTGGCGTCGTGCCATATCTCACGGAGGCGTCGGTCTTTGCCTTGCTACGCTTCGTCGCCGGCCTGCCGAGCGCATCCATCGTCTTCGACTACAGCGAACCCCTCGAAAACTATTCGCCCGAACGCCGCGCCCGCGCCGCGGAAATGGGCGCGCGCACAGCCGCAGCCGGCGAGCCGTGGCTGACGCACTTCGATCCCGAGGATCTTGCGAACCGATTGCTGAGCCTGGGCTTTACATCCCTGGCAGATATCGGCCCGACCGAAATGGCAAGACGCTTCTTCGGCCTGCCCCGGGATGCGCCGGACCGCGGCGCCGGTCCCCACGTCATATTCGCCGGCAAATAGGAAAATCCCCGAGACGTCGAGTTGCGGCAATCGAGCTGACCTCAGCTATTGTAGACGATAGCAATCTTGTTTCCGGTGGGGTCGCGCACGTAGGCGGAATACCAGTTCGGCCCGTAGTGCGGACGTAAACCAGGTGCGCCCTCGTCCGTTCCGCCGTTCGTCATGGCAGCATCGTAAAACGCATCCACCTCGGCGCGGGACTTGGCCATGAATGCGACCATCGAGCCATTTCCGGCGCTCGCCGGTTCGCCGTTGAACGGTTCGCAAACCCATAGAACGAAACCGTCACCCTTCCCGCCTTCGGAATAGGCGCTCCATCCGGGAAATTCCCGATGTTTGCTCCAACCGATCGTTGCCAGGGTCGCATCATAAAAACCATTCGATTTGACGGAATCGAGTGCACCGACGGTTGCGTAGACGCTCATGATCTTCCCTTCTGCTGCTCCAAGATCGGAAGAATTCATACCGCAAGCATGCGAACGCAACAAGAACAGTTGGCCGCATTTTCCGCAGAAGGTCAGCGACCAATCGCAACGGACGGTTATTGCCGTGTCTGCAAAAATTCCTATTCTGGGCAGCGCCGCTGGCGACAAAAACCTGAGGCTTCATGGCTATTTGCGACAGGAAATTTGGATCACATCATGACGACTCTGAGCCGCCCCGATCTCAGCGATATCCACCGTGGCGACTGGGTGGATCGCCGGCTGCCCATCGCATGGCGGCCATATGCGCGGTTGGCGCGGCTGGATCGCCCGGTCGGAATATGGCTGACGCTCTTCCCGTGCTGGGCCGCCCTTATCCAGGCATCACACGGTCACCCGGATCTCAGGCAATTGGCAATCTTCTCTCTCGGCGCTCTTCTGATGAGAAGCGCTGGGTCCACGGTCAACGACATCGCCGATCGGAAGTTTGACGGCCATGTCGAGCGGACCCGCTTTCGACCTCTGGCAAGTGGAGAGATCGTCACGCGACAGGCCTTTATCTTCCTGACCGTTGAACTCGCACTGGCGGCTTCGCTTCTGTTTTTCCTGACGCCCCACACGCGCCTCATCGCGATATGTGTCCTGCCGCTTGTCTTCGTCTATCCACTCTGCAAGCGTTTCACTCACTGGCCCCAGGCCGTCCTGGGCGCGGCGTTCAACTGGGGGATCCTGATGGCATGGGCCGAGGCTGCCGGACATATCCCGGTGGGCGCCCTGCTGATGTGGGCCGGGGCCATCGCCTGGCAGATCGGCTATGATACGATCTATGCCTATGTCGATCTGAAGGACGACACCCGTCTTGGCCTGAAATCGACGGCAATCCTGTTCGGCCGGCACGGCCAGACCTTGATCGGCCTGTTTTATGCCCTGGCGGTCGGCGCGTGGTCGCTCGGAGGCTGGCTGTTGGAAATGTCGCCGCCTTATACGATCGGAATGCTGGTGATCGCCGTCCATCTTGCCTGGCAGACCTGGCGGATCGATCTTGCCCGCCCGGAGGTGAACTATCGCCTGTTCCTGGCGAATATCCTGACCGGGGTGTTGCTCGCCTGCACGACTTTGTCAGGCACATGGTAGGCAGCTCGAGGACGTGACACCATGATCCATCTCAAACACGGCATATTCGCCGCGGCCATCATGCTGGCAGCAACGATGACATCCCTGCATCAGGCGCATGCGCAACCATGCGAGCAGGAAGGCTTCGAAGAAGCGAAATACGTCGTCTGCACGTTGGAGCCGGGCAAAGCCGACTTGCGATTGTTCTGGAAAAACGCCGAAGGCGCGCCGTACCGCACTTTTTCAAGCCTTGCCCAAGCCGTTCGCGCCGAGGGGCGAACGCTGGCCTTGGCCGTCAACGCCGGGATGTACCAGGCCGATTTTTCGCCGATGGGACTTTATGTCGAGAACGGCAGGGAATTGCAGCCCGCCAATACGACAAAGGCCGAAAGCTCCGCCGGTCAGGTGCCGAATTTCTACAAGAAGCCGAACGGCGTGTTCTTTCTGGGTGAGGCAGGTGCCGGGATACTGCCGAGCGATGAATTTCTGAAGCGTCGGCCCAAGATGCGGTTCGCCACGCAATCCGGCCCGATGCTTGTCATCGCCAACAAGCTGAACCCGATCTTCATCGTCGGCTCGACGGACCGAACCCGCCGCAGCGGTGTCGGCGTCTGCGAGCATGGCACGGTTCGTTTCGCGATCAGCGAAGACGGCGTGAATTTCCACGATTTCGCACGGCTCTTCCGCGACCACCTGAAATGCCCCGATGCCTTGTTTCTCGATGGCGGACGCGGTGTCGGACTTTACAATCCGGCAATAGGCCGCAACGACCGATCCTGGCACGGCGGCTACGGCCCCATTTTCGGGCTTGTCGAGTAGCGCACCGGGGCAGGTGCCCACGATCCCGTCAGCCGGCCTTTGCATTTGGCCGGACGTCGATATCGACCATGACCCCGTAGTGATCGCTTGGCCATATTCCATCCACCGGCCGATCGAGGACGCATTCGGCCGACTGGATCTCTGCCCGACCCTTGGGATGCGCATCCCACGATCCGACCAGCACGTAGTCAAATCGTCGATGATAGTTTCTCTGTCCGATGATCCGTTCGGCGCCAGCCATGGCGTTCGGGTTGACGCCGGTCCAGGTCTTGCCGGTCCCGATACCGGCTATTTCCCAGGCATCGTAATAGCAGACGCTTCTTCCCTCGAGTGACTGTCGCCCGGTCAGGAACCGTATAGATGCGGCATCCGGTTCTGCATTGAGGTCGCCGGCAATCAAGGTCGGCAGGACCTGCCGATGCCTAGCGTCGAGATCGCTGATCGCAACTGCATGACGCTCGCGCGCAACCTCGGCAGCCGGGCGCCAGGCCGCAGTCGTCGCAATGAAGAGCAGGCTGCCAACATCCCCAAGATTCACGACAGCGGCAAGGGTCGCCCAGGGCACATCAGGCGCCTGTGGCATTCTTGGATCGAGCACCTCGACAACCCTATGCGGCCAGCGGGTCGCGATCGCCGTGCCGCCATATCTGTCGGAATAAGCCGGCTGGAAAGCCTGCACGTCCTGTTGGTGCGTAATGTGCACCTCGAGCCCGTCGACGATGGTATCGAGGCTCGCCTTCTCGCGCGTTTGAATGACCTCCTGCAATGCCAGAAGATCGGGCTTCAGACGGCGAAGCTCCTGATTGATAATCTGATGCCGCCGGCTGTCGCCCTCGACATTCCAGACATTGAACGTGATCACCCGCACGTGCATGGCTTTGGACCTGCTCACTTGGAATGCGAGTCAAAGCAGCGGAAGGCGCATATGTTCCCTCCACTGCATAATTCTTGAAATCGGAATCGATTGAAGGATAAAATTATCCAGCAATTCAAAGCGCTACATCCAAGGGCTGCCCCCGACAGCGGCAAGCCGTCGTCTTCACAGCAAGACTAGCCCCTCCCCGCACGCGCAATTTCGGCGCGCATCCAGCTCGAATCTCCCCAGGTGGAGAGCCAGATCATCAGGTCGGTCAGGGCGCCGACGATGGGCAGGAGCAGGGCGTGGCTGAGGCCCCGCCCTTTCTGGCTGCTTTCGGCCGTCCTGAGATGCGCCAGTTCCTGTCCCTGGATCGACGCGATGAGGGCGTGAAGCTCGGGATCGCGCTTTGCAAGGAAAGCCAACTGGTCTTCGAGATGGCAATGGACCGTGCTTTCGACTGCCTCGGTGCAAATCCAGATCATGTTGCGCCCGGCAAGCGCCGTCAGGAAGCCGAGCACAGAACCGCCGAGGCTCCAGAATGCTATGACACGGCAGGGTTTGGCGCTCCTTGCAGGCATCGCCTCGCGAAACAGGCGGCAATGGTCGATCTCGTCCCGACGCATCTCTTCAAGCGCCGGCACGATGTCGGGAAACAGCCGCCGGGCCACCAGGATCTGGGCGCCATAGATCCTGATAGCGCCGAACTCGCCCGCATGGTTGACCTTCAGAATGCGACGGATGGTGACATCGGGGTCGCGCCTGCCCGACCTGCTCGACGAATTGATCATGACTACCCTGCCCCGGTTCCCTTGCGGGCAATAGGCAGGACGGCCGCCGTGGCCGTCAAGGGGTGCGGCGACGGAGAAGGTCCCGGTCTCCTACGCTTTGAGCGCCGGCCTGCTCAGTCTGCCGCGGCAAAATGGGCGATCTGGTCGGCATGCGCCTTTGCGAAAGATGGGCGGGCCGTGGCGCGCGCGACATAATCACGGCAGGCGGGATATTCCGCCAACCCGTCGAACCGGTTGATGAGGCGCAGCACATCGGCCATGAGGATATCGGCGACGGAGAAGGTGCCCGCCAGCCATTCGCGCCCTGCCAGGACCGGCTCCATGTGCTTCAGCCGGTGGTCCTTGAGAAACGAGTCCATGAGCCCATATGCCGGCGCATCACCCGTGATGCCGGAGAAGATCAGTATCGACCAGGGCAGGCTTGCCGCCTCGACGGAATTCAGCGCCGCAAACAGCCATTCCAAAACTTCGGCGCGACCGCGCGGATCGGCGGGCATCAGCGCGTCGCTGCGATTGCCGAGATGGAGCAGGATGGCGCCGCTCTCGAAAATCGAGATGTCGCCATCGGTCAACCACGGCACCTGGCCGAAGGGCTGGTGCGCGAAATGCTCGGGCTTGCGACCGCGAAACGGCACGCTCTCGACACGATAAGGCAGGCCGCTCTCTTCCAGCGCTCAACGCACACGCAGGTCACGCACATAACCCCTGGGAGGCTCGGGGACCCAGTCGAAGGTGGTGAGGGTAAGGTCGCCCATCCGGCATCTCCATTTTTTGTTTCACGGAAAAAGGACGGACGAACGACCCGCGTTCCGACATCACCGACAAATTCTTTCAGTCAGATGGTCAGGTCGCCGGCGAGGCCGGCAAGGGCTCATCGATGTCTTCGGGAATGAAACCGCCGGTCTGGCGTTTCCACAGGCGCGCGAACAAGCCGTCGCGTTCGACCAGTTCATCCGGCCTGCCCTCTTCCACGATGCGCCCGCGATCGAGTACGACGATCCGGTCCATCCTGGCGATGGTCGACAGGCGATGTGCAATGGCGATCACCGTCTTTCCCTCCATGACGAGGTTCAGCCTTTCCTGGATGGCGGCTTCGGATTCGCTGTCGAGGGCGGAGGTCGCTTCGTCGAGCACCAGGATCGGCGCGTCCTTCAGGAGAACGCGGGCAATGGCCACGCGCTGACGCTGGCCGCCGGAGAGCTTGATGCCGCGGTCGCCGACGAAGGCGTCATAGCCCCTGCGGCCTTCGCCGTCGGAAAGATCGGCGATGAAGGCATCGGCGCTTGCCATCTTCGCTACCGCTTCGATCTCGTCCTTCGTCGCTTCCGGCCGGCCGTAGCGGATATTATCGCCGACCGAACGGTGCAGCAGCGCGACGTCCTGCGCGATGACCCCAATGGCGCGGCGAAGGCTTGCCTGCGTGATCTCGCGGATGTCCTGCCCATCGATCAAGATCGCACCATCCTCTATGTCGTAAAAACGCAGCAGCAGACTCACCAGCGTCGTCTTGCCGGCACCGGAGAGGCCGACGAGCCCCACCTTTTCGCCGGGCCGAACGGTCAGCGACAGGTCATCGATGACAGGCTTGCCCGACTTGTAGGCGAAGCGGAGGTTCTCGAAACGGATCTCCCCGCGGCTGACCGTCAGTTCAGCCGCATCCGGCCGGTCTGTGATGGTAGGCGGCGTTGTCATGACCGGCATCGCATCCTTGATCGTGCCGAGCGCGCGGAAGACCTGCTGTCCCATCTGCAGGAATGTGAAGGACCCTGCCGAGAGGCGTTGAAGGATGTAAACCGTTGCGGCGAAATCGCCCACGGTCAGGAATCGGTCAAACAGCCCCCAGAAGCTAATGCCGAGCATGACGAGCCAGAGCACCATGTTGAGGCTGATGACGACGAGTTCGGTTGTCCGGTAGATCCGCTGCTCGTGATGAAGCGTATCGACCCCGTTGGACATGATCTTTCTCAGCGCACCCGCCTCGCTATCTTCTGCGGCGAACTGCTTGACCATCTGGATGTTGCCGTAGATGTCCGTCAGGGCACCGGAGATGAGGCTGTTCTGCTTTGCAGAGCGGCGGGCACGCTCCGTGAAATCAGGAACGACCTTGATCGTAAAGAGCACGTTGAAAGCAACCCAGACGATGACTGGCAGCGCAAGCTGCCAGGAGAGCGCGAGCAGAAGAACAATGGAGCCGATGATCTGAAGCAGGAAGCGGGGTGCCGTCTGGAACGCGATCAGGATCTGTTGCTGAACGGCACTGGCGACCTGGCCGAGCCGGGATGCGACCTGGCCGGCGAAAAGATCATGGAAGAAGGCGAGGTCCTGCCGCTCGACCGCCTTGTGCCCCTGCCATTGAATCGCAACGGGCAGGCTGATGCCGATCGTATGCGAGTTGAGAATATTGGTGATGTAGAAAAGAACGGGCATCACGGGAAAAAGCAGAAAGGCGAGGACTGCCAGCAGCCGGAATTTACTGTCGACGAAGAGCTCCACGCCTTGTGTCGTCACTCCGTCGACAATCACCGAAAGACCCCAGATGATCGTAAGGTTGATGACTTCGATGGCCATCGAGGTCAGCGCCATGGTAATGATGACGCCCCGAAACATCGCGATGAAGTGCAAAAGAACCGCGACAGGTCCCTTGGCGGGCATCGGCCGGTAGGGGATGTCGAGCGGCCGGATCAAGGTTTCGAAGGGACGGTAAATCGCATCTGAAATCGACATGGGCCACTCGGATCAAAATCGGGAGGAGGCGCGGACTCAGCTACGCTGGGTCGCAGAAAACCATCTTCACGCCGCAATCTCAATTAGAAATTTCAAAAAGCCTTACAAGCCTCACGTATCGCGAACGCCGGTTAGGAAGCCAGAGAAGCAAGCTGAGCCGGAAAGCGCCAATTGCGGTCATCGCGCGAGTGGGGCAGGATGCCGGACTTGAAGGGGGAACAGGATTGAATCGACGCTCATGCTGACGGGCTCATGTCATTGCGGCAAGGCAAGCTGGACACTCGAAGGTGATCCGGGCTCGATCACCGCCTGCAACTGCACGCTTTGCCGCCGCTACGGCACGCTGTGGGCTTATGACTACGAAGGAGAGCGCATCGCACTCGCCGGTGAGACCGCCTCTTACACCCGCGCCGACAAAGGCGAACCGTCTCTCGAAATCTTGTTCTGCCCATCCTGCGCCTGTGTCTTGAGCTGGCGCGGCCTGCGGCTTGGAAAGGATGGCCGCCGGCGCATTGCCGTCAACATGCGGCTTGCGCCGCCGGATCTCGTTCAGGACCTGCCTATCGATCATTTCGACGGCCTGGACACGTTTGAAGACCTTCCGTCCAAGGGGCGCTGCGTGCGCGATCTCTGGTTCTGAGCCGATTGCGAGTATCGACACGCGACCGGACCCCGCCAGATGCGAGACCCTGCGCAAGGCCACCTCAGCCGCGCCGGGCCGCCTCGATCGCCGCAATGTCGATCTTCCTCATGGTCATCATCGCGTCAAAAGCACGCTTTGCCTGGCCACCGCCTGCCGAAAGGGCTTCTGAGAGCACGCGCGGCGTAATCTGCCAGGACACGCCCCACTTATCCTTGCACCAGCCGCACTCACTTTCCTGACCGCCATTGCCGACGATCGCGTTCCAATAGCGGTCGGTTTCTTCCTGAGTGTCCGTTGCGATCTGAAAGGAGAAGGCTTCGTTGTGTTTGATCGCGGGACCGCCGTTCAGGCCGATGCAGGGAATACCCGCAACGGTGAATTCAACAACCAGGACGTCTCCCTGCTTGCCCTCAGGATAATCTCCCGGTGCACGAATGACAGCACGCACGGCGCTGTCGGGAAAAGTCGAGGCATAGAAGCGGGCGGCGGCCTCAGCGTCTTTGTCGTACCATACGCAGATCGTGTTCTTTGCCATTGCGCGGTCCTTTCGCACTTCGTTTCGCATTTCCCGGTGAAATAAGAAGCAAACCGTCTTTCTCCAGCCCATGGAAGCGATTTCACGCGGACGATTGCCGAGCGCTGCTAAATGATCGGGGTCCCGGGGTGACCTTTGCCACTGTTCGGATTCAATGCGTGGACTTCGGGACAAGCGCGTATGAGGCGATTGCGGAACCGCTGGTGCG
The DNA here is from genome assembly GCF_025152745.1 of Rhizobium sp. WSM4643. Lineage (NCBI taxonomy): Bacteria > Pseudomonadati > Pseudomonadota > Alphaproteobacteria > Hyphomicrobiales > Rhizobiaceae > Rhizobium > Rhizobium sp. WSM4643. Next base: position 2,555,998 of record NZ_CP104040.1, read on the forward strand.
GTTCCGCAAGTGCATATAGCGTCACCTGCATTCACTTTGCAGGGCATACCGCGAACGCGACGCAGCTCTAAAACCTATCCCGCCCGTCGCTGCGAGGGTCGCCGTCAACCCGATGCGGTTCGTAGAGGCCGCTCCGCGCCTTGCGCCGCCACCGCCGAGAAAGATCGCCGGGATTGTCGTCGATATCGGCAATCGATATCGCAGCCGTTTCATCCGCAGGGCATTGCGCTGCCCACCGGCCGCCGGGCGCGACTATCACGGAAGACGCCGGATCAGCCTGACCGGGATGGGCAAGGATCGAGAAGCTGACCCAGTAGCTGTTGCTTGCCGCATGCCCCTGTGCCTCGGCAGCAAAGGACGGCTCGTTGGCCGGCGAGCCGCCTGTCGTCGAGAACAGCACACAGTGGACGTCGAGCCGCTCATATTCGCTGAAAATCTCCGGATAGTGGCATTCCATGCCAAGCGCACAGCCGAAACGGATGCCGTCGACCTCGAAGGTCACGGGGATCGAACCCGGCGTGTACATGAAGGAGATCTTGGTGTTCGACAGCAGGCGCTCATCGTAACGCGTCACCAGTTCGCCGCGGTCTGAGACGACATACAGGCTGTTGTGCGGCCGGTGCGGCGCCGTCAGCGGATGCACCGAGCCGATGATCGTCCAGAGGCCGAGCTCGCGCGCCAGCTTGCGCGTTGCATCCAGCTCCTCACGCAACACGGCCCATTCGAACCGCCGCCAATCGGAGGGCCCGATCTCCCTCGGCCCGATTTCCGACATGATGCGCTTGTTCGGCGATGATGTCGTCCCTTCGGGAAAGTGGATGAGCCGTGCCCCCGCCTCTCGCGCCCGCCGCATCAGCAGGCGCATCTCCTGTCCGCTCTGGCGAAGCTTGTCGGCATCGCGTGGATCGTCTGCATGGGTGGTCTGGGCCACGGCGAGACGCAAGCGTCTTGCCTCAGGCAGTGCATCGTTCGCCGACCTGGGAAGAACATGCATGCGGGCGGTGGTGTAGGATTCACCCGTCTTGGCGGCGCGCGCACGCACCCGCCGCTTGAATTTTCCATTCTCAGTCATATCAGGGCCTCTCACGTTCCGGACATCGTTCCCCAGCAACAGGCCCGAAACATCAGGACCAAGGTTCACGACCCGAGACAAAAGTCCCTTTGCCTCCGGTTGAAGACCCTGCTTGGGAAGGTCCTGGGAGGTTCGGCGTTAGGCCACGCCGACACAAAGATGCCGAGGCGACCGCGATTCGTCAATTCGGAGAATGGCCGGGATCGGCTGCCGAGCACCTACTTCAAGCGGGCTGACCTTGATCCACCCGCCACGGCGGATCGAGGCGGTTCGAACCGGCGAAATAAAGAATGATGCGGTTGCCGCCGGGGTCGAACAGCTCGGCCTCGCGCCAGAGCCAACTCTTGTCCTCCGGTCCGGTGACGAAACAAAGACCGGCTTCGCCGAGACTGCCAACCGTCTCGTCCAGCTTCTCGCACTCGAAATACACCGTGGTTCCGCCACCGCCGCCTTCGCCCTGATGCAGGGAGAAGGTACTGTCCCCATAGCGAGGACGAGCGTCGACGACCGGACTGAGACCGAGAGCGCAGTAGAAGTTCCAGCCCGCATCGAGGTCAGGCATCGTCACGGTTACCTGGTTCAGGCGCATGATCTATCTCCTCGGCTGAGTTCGCCCAAACGGCGTGGCGGCTTGGCACCACGACATTCATAAAAACAAAGACCTGAAGCCGTCGCATGAATCAAATTCTAAGCGAACAGTTTTAGTGTCATCGATACAAAACTCGTGACAGACTATGCAAGCCACGCACACGCCGGCGCACCGATCGAGAGGGCCGAAGCCATGCACAAATTCACCGTATCAATCACCCGGGAGATTGAGGCCGACACCGCCGAGGAGGCCGCCTTGCTCATGTACCAGGAACTATCAAGGGAACCGCCCCCCGACCGCTACTGGGTCGTCGACGAGACGAACGCTGCCACAGAGGTGAAGCTGGACCGGGAAAAGGCCGACGAATTCGCCACCATCGATCACACCGCCGATCCCGGCAACTGGTAAGCGGCAGACGACCAGAGGGACCACAGGGACCATAGGAGATACGGTTTTGCGCCGGGAGCGGAATGCAGTAGTTGCAGGTCGCCTTCTCCGGCGCGAATACTGGATGCAAATAACCGTTCAGCCGGAAATATCGCGAGCCAAGGAAAGACCGTGACCTCACCAATCAAAATAGCCGTCGCCGGCGCGAATGGCCGCATGGGGCGCGCCATCTTGCCGCTGCTGGCGGCCGATCCGGCTTTTGCGTTCGTCGGCGGCATCGGCCGTGAGGGCTCCACTGACGCCGGGCTGATCGACCGTTCGACCGCGATTAAGGCGGCCGACGTGATCCTGGATTTCACGACGGGAGGTGCGGCCGCCGAACTTGCCGGCTTGTGCGCTTGGGCCGGCGGACCGGCCCTGGTGATCGGGGCGACGGGTTTCGAGCCGGATGAGTTCCAACGGATCGCAGAGGCCGCCCGCAGAATTCCGATCCTGCGCTCCGGCAACTTCTCCATCGGTGTCAACATGCTGGTCGGCCTCGTCGCCCAGGCAGCGCGCGCCCTTCCCGCGCATGGCTGGGATATCGAAATCCTCGAAGCCCATCACAACAGGAAGATCGACGCGCCGTCCGGCACGGCGCTGATGCTCGGCGAAGCCGCCGCCGAGGGCCGCGGCGTTTCCCTCGCATCCGTCGAGCGGCGCGGGCGTGACGGCATCACCGGCGAGCGGCCGCCCGGCGAAATCGGCTTCGCCGTGTTGCGCGCCGGCGGGCTGGTCGGAGAACACAGCGTCCTGTTTGCCGCCGCCGAGGAGGTCGTGACGCTCTCCCATTCGGCTCTCGACCGCGGCATGTTCGCCCGCGGCGCACTTGCCGCCGCCCGCTGGATCGCCGGGCGCGAGCCCGGCGAATACGCCATGGGGGATGTGCTGGGTCTGGCTTGAATAAGGAAAACAGGCTCACAGCATATCGAGGATTGCCGAGGCGACGACGACTTCGGTTCCAGCCAGGCCGACGGAGCAAAACAAGGTCGTATCGCCAGGCGATCCTCGCCCCACCACTTTCCCGGCCATGATATCGGCAAGGTCGGCCATGCGGTCTTCATTGCCGGAGCCGGCCAGGAAAAAGGGCGAAGCATAGGCGCGCGTCTGTTCGGGAGAGTCCGTTGCGATCACGGCTGCGGCATCGGCGATATCCAGGCCGAGTTCGTATCCCTCACGCGTTTTCGGGCCGACGGTGCTGACGTGCACGCCGGGCTTCAAATCCCTGGCATGAATGACGGGCAATCGGCTCGTCGTCGCACAGATGACAATGTCGGCATCATTGACGGCTTCAGAGGCGCTGCCGGCAGGCTCCACCTCAATACCCAAGGCGTGCTGCATCTCAGTTGCAAAGGCGGCGCGATTCCTCTCGTCGCGGCTATAGACGCGGGCGCGGTTCAGTTTTCGAACGGCGGCCGCTGCGGCAAGCTGGGTTCGTGCTTGCGCTCCGCTTCCAAGGATCCCGACGATCCTGGCATCAGGCGCGCTGAGATGCCGAATGGCAAGACCGCCGACCGCACCGGTTCTGAGGTTGCCGAGACGCTCTCCGAGAATAATGCCCTTCAGCCTGGCGTCGTCGGCCGACCACACCGCGACGATCTGCGAATGCTCCGCCCCGTCGAATGTTTCATAGACCCGGAAGCCCGCGAGCGGTTTGTCGCCGAGGATGCCGCCGACGGTGAAGACGAGATCACCTCGATCGGGAAACGAGACATGGTGCCGGGGCGGAGAGATCAGTCGATCGCCGGCTCTCGCGAGAAAAGCGGTCTCGAGCGCATCGATCGCGACCGCCATCAGCGTGCTGCCGACCAGATCCTCGTCTTTCAGAATTTTCGTCACGGCCAAACCTCCAGCCCATGCCGGCATGCTGCAATCCCAACCCCGCTTGAGGTCAATAGGTCAGACGAACGGATACGGGCTGATATTCGGTGGGAGTTAACCGACTAGACGGCGAGCCATCATGACGTCGTCGATCTCCCTGCCCTCTTCCAGAACCCCGCCGGGAATCCGGCCGATCTCTGAGAAGCCTTGCCGCTGATAGAAGCGTATTGCCGCCGGGTTCTCCGCGCTGACGAAGAGTTCGAGCTGCAGGATGCCGAGATCGCGCGCATGATCGGCCACCGCGCTGAGCAGCTTGCCCGCAAGGCCCGTTCCGCGCAGGCTCCTTCTGACGTAAACCATGATGATCGTCGCGCGATGGGCCATTTTGCTCGATCGTTGCCGAAGCAGGCCCGTTATGCCAACGGGTTCGCCATCCTGAAAGGCGATGAAAACCGGCTCAGTCAAGCGATTGCGCCACTCCTCGAGAGAAAGAGCCGCCCAGTCTTCGTAGCGGCTTGCAAAGAGGGACGGTTCGGCGCGAAGCGCTTCCAGGCGGATACGCCGGAAGGCCTCCACTTCGTCTGCCTGGATATGTCTGATCGTCGTGCCGCTTCCATCCATCGGGACCTCCTGCAAGATGAGAGGTACTCTCAATACAGATGGCCGCAGCCGTCAACCGGTGTCAGCAAGTCTCGTCCTTCGGCCTATGCTTAGAGTTATGAGATCGAATAGAAATCCATCATCTCAAGCGCCGATCACTGCGCCGGACTGCCGAGCCGGCCGCCCTTCCGGACGACCGGTTCATTGCTCGGGCCGACCACCGATTGATCGGTCGGCCTCGCAGCCGGTTCGCCGGTTGGCCCGACCACCGGTTCACGGGCTGGCCCGTCGACCGGTTGGCCAGTGGATCGGACGACCAAGGGATCGACTGGTTGGACGGCGGCAACTGGCTCATCAGTTGGTTCGGCCACCGATTGATCGGTCGGCTTGTCGATCTTGAACCGCACAACTTCGCCGATGGTGAAGACAAGAACTATCCCGACCAACGTGCATGTCAGCGCGTAGAGAAGGAAATATTTCAGTGCATATCCCTCGCTGTTTGGCAGCACCAACTTGACAATGGTGCAAATGATATTTCCGCATTATTGAACGATACTTGCGACGAAGGCAATCATTTTTCAACAAGAGCCCCAAATTTTGAAAAATGGACAGCACTGAATAAGGTAATTATTGTATATAGTTAGCAAGCCTCTCCCCGATGCTCAAATTGTCTTGAGGGTCTGGCAAGGACGAGGAACAGCCAGGGGCAAAGACAGCGTCGGCGATATGGGCTAGCATGGCGCCAGCAGCCTGCTTTTTGAGGGCGGTCCTTTAGGATCGGCGGCGGCAGGGGGATCCGCATGTCGGCAATCGCATCTCTGTTTCAGGAGGCCGCCCGCCTTGCCGCCGCGTTCCGGCAGGCAGCGCCCGCCCGCCATATGCCCACCCATGACTACGCAGCCTCGCTTGCCTGTTTCGACGAGCCGCTGCCGGCGGCCGGTTCCGATATGCTTGATGTCATCAGGCGCCTCTCGGATGGCGCAGAACCTGGGCTGCATGCAACCACAGGGCCGCGCTTTTTCGGCTGGGTCATCGGCGGCTCCCATCCGGTCGGCGTCGCCGCCGATTTCCTCACCAGCGCCTGGGGCCAGAATGCCGGAAACCATGTCGTCGCACCGGCCGCGGCGGCTGTCGAGACCGTCGCGGCGAGATGGCTTCTCGATCTCCTGAAGCTGCCGGCGGAAAGCTCGGTCGGCTTCGTCACCGGAGCGACGGTGGCGAACTTCACCTGCCTTGCCGCCGCACGCGGCGAGGTGCTGCGCCAGGTGGGCTGGGATGCCGATGCAAAGGGCCTGTTCGGTGCGCCTGAGATTACCGTGCTCATCGGCGACGACGCCCACACCACCGTCTTCTCCGCGCTTCAGTTCCTTGGCCTCGGGCATGATCGCGTGCTGCGCCTGCCCACCGACGTGTTGGGCCGGATCGACCCGACGGCATTCCTGGGGGCGCTCGATTCCGTCGCCGGTCCCTTGATCGCCGTTCTTCAAGCTGGGCAAATCAATACCGGCGCTTTCGACGACTTTGGCAAGATCATCCCGCCGCTGAAGGCGAAAGACGCCTGGGTGCACGTTGATGGCGCCTTTGGCCTGTGGGCGCAGGCTTCAGCGAAGACCAGCCACCTTAGCCGCGGCATCGAAGCGGCCGACAACTGGGCGACCGACGGCCACAAGTGGCTACAGACGCCCTATGATTGCGGCTATGCGATCGTCCGCAACGAGCTCGCCCATCGCCGCGCCATGACGATCGCCGCGAGCTATCTGCCGCTCGCCGGCGAAGGGGAACGCGATCCCTCACACTACGTGCCCGAGCTTTCGAGAAGGGCGCGCGGCTTTGCCACTTGGGCGATGCTGAAACATCTCGGCCGTGACGGCATCGCCACCCTCATCGACCAGTGCTGCGCCTCAGCGCGGCTGATGGCCGATCTCCTGTCGCAGCAACCGGGCATCGCCATTCTGAACGACGTCGCGCTGAACCAACTCGTCATCCGCTTCGGCGCCGACCTGCCCTCCGAAGAAGGCGACACATTGACCCGAAAGACGATCGAAAAGATCCAGGCGGACGGCATGATCTTCGCCAGCGGCGCCAAATGGCGCGGCCGCGACGTGCTCCGCCTCTCCGTCACCAATTTCCAAACGACGTCAGATGAGGCGCAACGCGCCGCAGAAAGCATCATCGCTGCGTTCAAGAGCGTCAGCCGGGGGTGACACACCAACTCCCTTGGTTCGCCCGGGCGCGGAATTGTGCTATCGCGGGGCTCGCTCACTCCAAGAGAGATCGAAACGTGAAAAACGTCCTGTTCGTCTGCAGTCAGAACAAGCTTCGCAGCCCGACGGCCGAACAGGTCTTCGCGAGCTGGCCTGATATCGAAGTCTCCTCGGCAGGCACCAACAACGATGCCGAAAACCCGCTGTCGACAGAACTGATCGAATGGGCTGATATCGTCTTCGTCATGGAGAAGGCACACCGTGCGAAAGTCCAGGGCAAGTACAGGTCAGCTCTCAAGGACAAGCGGTTGATCTGCCTTCATATTCCTGATGACTACGATTTCATGGATCCTTCGCTCGTTCGGCTGTTGAAGGCGAAGGTACCTCGGCATCTCTAGGTTCGACGGTCTCGATCCGAGTCATCTTGGCGACGTCCTTCCCAATTTCGGCAACGAACCTTCCGTTTACGCTGCCCATGACCTTATATTTCTGCCATCAGCGGCAGATGCCGGCAGAAAGGCAGGAACCGAGCGCGATGCCAAAATGCCCTGAAGAAAGTCATCAGAGCACCTATTGTCGGTCGAATCGTCCACTTCGACTACCGCAAACCACTGCTTTGAGGTGGTGCCAACTGCCTTCATCAAACAGCCCGTCCCTTTATCATCGATTTCTCATGCCTCGCGATTAGAGAGAACGTGGCTTCTGATCATGTGAATCGAGATATTCAGCAATTTCACCCCGACGCGTCCCCGCCCATTCCCATGACCAAATACATCTGCAAGTAAATGATCATAAGCTTCCAGTAGAGAGAGCCACAATTCGTCACTACCCACCTCTTGCTTCAGCTCTTCACCTTTCTGAAGGGCCTCCCAATATTCCATGACAAGATAAACGATCTTAGGATCACGCTCCGCCAGTTCAACCAATTGCCGCAACATCGCGGCAGTTCCCTGTTCAAAGCGCGTTTCACCGGACGCTTTGTCGCGATACGGGAGATCGACCAAAAGTTCTTCGTCGGGCGCAACCTCATAATGGGCCAATTTTTCTGGTGCGCATTCGGGCGGCACATATATTGCGAAGCAGTTGTCTTGATTGTCGTTGAGCTTGAGAAACGCGTCGCGCATAAAACTTGGCAGTTTCTCCACTTCTTCGGGCGCGATTTCTTGCAGCCGGGCGAACCAGGCTCGGAAGTCTCGACTGTGCCACAAAACTTTCAATTCGCTCTGCTGTTCATGTGAAAGAGCAGTCACAATCCTTTCCTCCATTTCTCCACGTGGCTCAAACTTGCATTACTCCGCGCCTGGGAAAAGAGCTATGTCGAGGCGCATCACCGCCTTCGCCGGCCGTGAGCGCTCCGAAGTGTAAAGGCCTCGCTTCCGTCGTTGACGCGGACGCGGCAATGGATGCTCAATCCGACGTTCTGTACCGGGCGATTAGCGTTCCCGAATGTCCAGGCAGGCAGCATTGCCTGCCTCCTTTTCGCCCGTCTTCCCATTGCCATAGGCTGCGGTTATAGCTCCCCGCCCATCCCGATCGAGCAAGGAGGAAAGCCATGAACGCCAATGATGTCGCCGCCCATTGGGAGAGCAATGCCGAGACCTGGACGATCTATAGCCGCGCCGGCTATGACAAATATCGCGACGCGCTGAACACCCCGGCCTTTCTTGACATGCTGCCGCCGGTGGCGGGCCTTGCTGGGCTCGACCTTGGTTGCGGCGAAGGTTCCAATACCCGTGCCGTCGCCCGCCTCGGCGCCCGCATGACCGGTCTCGACATCGCCCCGACCTTCATTCGCTATGCCCGCGAGACCGAGACGCAAGCGCCGCTCGGCATCGACTACGTGCTCGGCGACGGCCAGAGCATCGATTTCCCGGAAGCGAGCTTCGACTTCGTCACCGCCTTCATGTCGATGATGGACATGGCCGACTAGCGCCAAGCGCTGAAGGGCATCCACCGCGTCCTGAAGCCGGGCGGCTTCCTGCAATTTTCGATCCTGCATCCCTGTTTCGTGCCGCCGACGCGCCGCAATATTCGCAATGAGGCCGGCCAGCCTGTCGCGGTTGAGATCGCCGATTATTTCGACGAGCGCGACGGCCGGATTGATCGCTGGATTTTCTCCTCCATACCGCAAGCGGAACGGGCGACGCTGACGCCGTTTGCCATTCCGCGTTTTCACCGGACGCTGTCGACCTGGGTGTCGATGATCGTCGAAGCGGGACTGACGATCGAAGCTTTCGGCGAGCCCATGGCGTCAGTCGAGGTGGCGCTCGCCGAGCCAATGGTTGCCGATACCCGCATCGCGCCGATCTTCCTCCACGTCAGGGCGCGCAAGGCCTGAAACCCACTTGTCCAGGAAAGCCCGAAACATCAGCTGCAAAAACTGCCTGCCTCTTTTATGAAAGTTACCCCTTTAAAACCTCTCAGCCAACGATAAGATATTGAATTCAATTCTCTTTTTCTGACAAGAGGTTTTCAAGGAGTGATACTTCGCCTTTTTCGGAAGCGATGCCTGCTCACGTTCCTTACGGCATCATCGTCGCACCGCGACGACCGAACTGGCACGATATCTGGACAGTTGGACCCGGTTGGATTGGTTGCCGCCGAACAAGTAGACGTACTGCCGGCCCGGGTCGATGTGATCGAACAGGCTCACATGAAAGCGCCGGCCGGTGCGGATCACCACGACATCCCCTCGCCTGGCGGAGCGGACGCCGACCGGTTGGCCGAACGTCCTCCAGGACGCTGCCATGTTGGGGTTGGGCGGCGGCTGTCGCGAAGATCGCTTGGCGACAAAGGCTAGAAATGCGCCGCACCACGATACCCGGCGCGGATTGATGCCGAGGAAGGAGATGGAGCGTTCATGCATGCTTTTGTATCGGGATGCCGTGCCGAGCATGTCCGCCTCACAGGGCACGGCAAGCGCCGTGAGGACGATGACGAGAATAACCTTCATAGTTACCCACCATTGTTTGTATAATGTTGAAAATCCGAAATGTGGCGAAGAATAAAACAGGCGGGGCAACGTAGATGCGAATTATGGCGTGAATTAGAAACAACTGATACTGGCATTTTGGCGGCAGAAATTTGTCCGAAGCGAGGCGCAGGAACGCCGCCTGTGAGCCTCACCTTGCGGCAGAAGGCGACGATCGAAAAACCCGCAAACATATGTTTTGCAAGCACGAAAGGCTGGAACTTCACCATCCGAACCAGTTTCATTCCGAGGAGATCGACCGCGCCCGCAAGTACTTGAACGACAAGACCATTCGTCCAGAGTCGACGGTTGGGCATGACCTTGGCTCGTCACCTATATGAGCTATATTTCAGGAGATCATTTGTAATACTTCGACGCGATGGGAAATACATTGCGCCTCGCTCCATTCACCAGCAAAGGCCGGTGGTCGCGCTCTGCCGGTTTCGAACATGCACGACCTTGGATCGCCGACGGGCGGCGCAAGCGTCTCAACCCTGCGGTTGCACCGGTTCGGGATGCCCTGTGACCGGCGCGGAAGCAGCGGCAAGCGCCTTGGTGACCAGGAGTGCGGCACCGATAACCGGGACAACCATCCAGTACGAAAAGCGGATGCCGAAATGTTCGGCAACAAGGCCGAGCAGCGGCGGCCCTGCGAAAAACACGAGAAACGTCGTCTGCGCCAGCGCCGCTACATTAACCGGTGCGGGGCGATCCGTGCGCCGGGCCGCAGCCGAGATGGCAAGCGGATAGACCGAAGAGCAGCCGATACCCGTCAGGCCGAAGCCAGCGAGCGCAACAACAGGGTGTGTCGCCGTCGCAACCATGACGAGACCGATGGCCGCGATCCCAAGGAGAGTGATTGCGACCGGCCGCGGATTGAAGCGGTCGATGACAGGGTCCATGCCGAGCCGCCCGATGGCGATGAACGAGGAGAAAATGGTCACGCTGAGCCCGCCGACGAAGGGTTCGACCGCAAATACGTCGCGCATATAGATCGCCGACCAATCGACGCTTGCGCCTTCGGCGAGAAGCGGAGCTGCGGCGACAAGGCAAAGGGGGAGCAGTTCGATCGTCGGAAAAGCGATGATCGGAGTATCTCCGAGGTGAGCGTCCTGCCGCCGAGGCGCATTCTCGATCCCGGAGAAAACGATCGACCCGGCAATCAAGACGGTCACGAGGGTGATGAAGCTATGCAGTTCGACGGAGACGGCAGCCTGCCGCAAGCCGGCGGCAACAAGGGCGGTGATGCAGAAGCCGAGGCTCCACATGCCGTGAGCCCGGCTCATGATGCGGTACCCAAGCCGCGCCTCGTGGCGATCGGTTTCGATATTGGCGTTGATCTCGAATGCTCCGGTGAAAACGCCGGCAATGAAGAACAATGGCACCGCTAGAAGAGCTGATGGCATCCAGGGGATCAGCGCCAAAAACAGCGACGCACCGAAGACGGTGACGAAGGCCATCGTGCGCGCACCGAACCTCTCGATGAAGCTCACCGAGAACGTCAAGCCGCAGAGAACCCCGGAGGACAGGACGGCGAGCAGAAGGCCAAGCTCCCCTTCGGTCAGGCTGAACTTGAGCTGAAGGTCGGGCAGCCGCGAAACAAACGCCCCCAGGGAAAGGGCCACGGCAAACTGAATGAAGAAAATGCGATGGTGCGGCTTCATCTCGGGGACTCTGCTCCGATTGGGGCGGGATTGAAGCCCAGGCATCCGACGGCATAGCTAAACAGTCCGACGAAATGGCGACTGGCTCGGACACCCGCGATCTCGGAATTATCGACCACCATTGCTGACAGCCTCTGTCAGCAATGGTTCAGCCGCCGGTAATTTCACAGTGGTTGGCAGCCGCTCACGACTGATGTCCGCTTATTGGCGCCATCAGCGATCATCATTCGGCGCTGCCGAGCAGTAATTCTCGCTCCCTGCATCACCGGGAAGCTGCACTGAACAAGATCGCTGATCACATCTGCGGAATGGGAACGAAGCGCTTGCTTTGGCGGGCCACGCACTCAGTTCATTGAGTGGAAGGTCTCAAAAATCAGCGCCCTCAGCCAGCGATGCACGGGATCTGCGTCCATGCGGGGGTGCCACGCCTGCACGATGTTGAAACCCGACACGGGCACGGGCAGGTCAAAGGTTTCGATATGGCTTATCGCGGCGGACTTGCAATATGACTTCGGAATCGAGCCGATCAAGTCGGATGCTGCCGCGACGGCTATCACCGCCGGAAAGCTTGGCACGATCAGTCTGACATCACGGACATGGCCCAATTCGGCGAGCGCCCTGTCGATCGGACCGGCAAAATCCGCTTGCGTCGAGAAGAGCACATGGCCCCAGGCAGCATAACGCTCCGCCGTTATCCGATCTGCATCGAAGATCGGGTGCCCTAGCCTTGCGAGACCGACATACCGATCCTCGAAAAGGGTTTGGCAACGCAATTCCCCGCTGTCTCGCGGGAGGACACCGATGTCCAAATCTATGGCTGCGTCCCTCAATGCCTGAACGTCTTTGTTCGATCTCGGCGCAAAGCGAAGCCTTATCCCCGGGGCAGCGTTCGTCACGGCGGCGCTGAGACCCGCGGCGTAGAGAAGCACGAATGCCTCATTGGCACGGATGGTGAAATGGCGGCGCACCTCCCGGATCTCCACGGTCGACGGCGGACTAAGCACGGCTTGCACAGCTTCTTTCAACAAATGTACCTCGGCGCCAATCGCCAGGGCATGGGGCGTCGCAACCATGCCGCGCCCGGCCGGAACAAGGATCGGATCACCCAGCGCAGTCCTCAACCGTGACAGCGTCCGGCTCATGGCGGACGTGCTGAGGCCAAGCCGACGAGCGGCGGCCGATACGCTCTGCTCGCGCAGCAACGCATCCAGTGCCACCAAGAGGTTGAGATCGAGATCAGACATGGCTGAAATCTATTCAGGCATGGCGCAATACGCAACGGTCAATTGATTTCGTTGCGCCTGGCGCGGGCAATCAGCAGAGCCTAAGTAGTCGACCTTCCACCAAACATCGAGGAGTTCTCATGTCCCTCACCTACGCCGCACCAGTTTCTCAAGACGGCCTGACGTCGCCTCGACGCTACCTGGCTATTGCCATGTTGCTTCTTACGCTTGTTCTTGTCGTTTTGGACGGAGCTATTGCCAATGTCGCCTTACCCTCGATTGCGGTCTCGCTGCAGGCGGAGGCGGGTAGCACCGTATGGGTCGTCTCGGCCTATCAGCTGGCCGTGCTCGTCGCCATTCTACCATGTGGTGCGCTGGGTGAAATCTACGGCGCGCGGCGGGTCTTCCTGATCGGCGTCGCGCTGTTCACCGCGGCTTCCGCGGCCTGCGCCTTCGCGGGCGACCTTCCCTTGCTGATCCTTGCTCGTTTCGCGCAGGGCTTGGGAGGTGGCGCGATCATGGCGCTTGCCATGATGAACCTGCGCTCGGCGGTGCCGCAGCATATGCTGGGTCCGATCATCGGCATCAATGCCATGGTCATCGCCATTTCTTCCGCTGCCGGCCCCGGCATTGCCGGCGCCATTCTTTCCGTTACGACCTGGCCCTGGCTGTTTGCAGTCAATATACCACTCGGCGCCATCGTTCTGCTCGGCGGCGGTCAGCTCGGGCAAATTCAGGGCGCGAAGCGAAAGCTGAACGCGAAGGCGATGCTGGCCAACACTCTGATGTTCATCCTATTCTTCTGCGGCGCCGACCGGATAGCGATCGCGCCGATAAGCGGTGCCGTCCTCATTATCGCCTCGCTAGCCTGCCTTTTCGTCCTGCTGCGCCTTGAACGGAACAGTGACGCACCAATCGTTCCCACGGACCTGCTGGCGGAACCGGCATTCCGCGTCGCGGTTATCGCCTCGGTATCCTGTTTCTGCGGCCAGATGCTGAGCTACATCGCGCTGCCCTTTTACCTTCAACACACGCTGCACATGACGCCGGTTCTGGCCGGTCTATACATGATGCCCTGGCCTGCTGCGACTGCGATCATCGCGCCCATTTCCGGACGTTTGGCAAACCGCGTCAAGACGGCATGGCTTTGCGCCATCGGCGGCGCGCTGCTCGCCCTGGGCCTCCTGGTGGTCGGATTCACCCCGCCCGACCCGAGAGGTATCGCGTTTCTCGTCGGCACCGTGATCGCCGGCCTCGGTTTCGGACTGTTCCAAACGCCGAACAACCGAATTCTCCTTCTATCGGCGCCGAAAGCCAGAAGCGGCGCCGCCGGCGCCATGCAAGGCACCGCGCGGCTTCTCGGCCAAACCCTGGGTGGGATCTGCATGTCGATCATCTTCGCAACATTGCCGTTGTCGAGCGCGCTCGAATTTGCGATCGTCACTGCAGGCGGCTGCGCGGCAATAGCGAGCCTGGTCAGCCTGAGCCGGGCTCGCTACGAAGTGGCGAGACAGCCTGGAGCGACTTGAACAGGCGGCTCGTGGTCGTTCGGGTGAAAGAGGGCGCTGCCGCACACGCTGCCACATCAAACTTGTATCAATGGGGAGCGCGACAGGTGGTCGAATTTGCCCGCTCCCCGAATTGAACACGCCACGCTAGGCCGGCTGAAGGAGGATGTGTCGCTTCCTGCCGACTGACAGCCGGATCACGCCGTCCTGGACGTCGGAGTCGCCAAGCCGCGTTGTCTCGTCTTTCACGCTGCCGCCGTTCACCCGCACACCGCCGCCGACGATCAATCGACGTGCTTCGCTTTTCGACCTGGCGAGCCCGGCAACGACCATAGCGTCGACCAACGGAAAATCACCGCGAAGGCTATCCGGGAGATTGATTGTCGGAAGACCCGTCGGCACCTCGCCTGCTTCGAAGGTGCGCCGGGAGGTTTCGGAAGCTTGCGCTGCCGCATCTGCCCCGTGGCACAGGCTCGTGATCTGGTCGGCAAGGATCTTTTTCGCTTCGTTGATCTCGGAATCCCGAAGCACTTCGAGGCGTGCAATTTCACTTAAGGGCAACTCAGTGAACAGCCTGAGAAAACGACCCACGTCGACATCTGCCGCATTTCTCCAGAATTGCCAGAACTCATAAGGCGACAACCGATCGGCGTTCAGCCAAACCGCGCCCGAAACGCTCTTGCCCATCTTCGCACCCGACGACGTCGTCAGCAGCGGGGCAGTCAATCCAAACAGCGCTCGCCCGCCAATCCGCCGTCCAAATTCGACGCCGCTGACGATATTGCCCCACTGGTCGGAGCCACCCAGTTGAAGCAGGCAGCCGCGGCTTTCCGCGAGGACATGGAAGTCGTAAGCCTGCATGACCATGTAGTTGAATTCCAGCAATGACAGCGATTGCTCTCGTTCCAACCGTTGGCGCACGCTCTCCGATGTGAGCATCCGATTGACTGAAAAATGCGGTCCGATATCGCGCAGGAAATCGAGATAGTTGAGCCCGCCCAACCAGTCGGCATTATTGACCATGACAGCATCGGTCGGGCCGTCCCCGAACGCGAGGAAGCGCTCGAAGACCCTCCGGATGCCGATCAAGTTTTTCATGATCTGCTCTTGGCTGAGAAAAGGACGCGACGTGTCGCGGAAACTCGGATCGCCCAGGCGGCTTGTCGCACCGCCGAGCAAAGCGATGGGTTTGTTACCCGTCTTCTGGAACCACCGCAGCATCATGATCGGAATGAGATGGCCGACATGCAAGCTGTCGGCGGTGAGATCGAAGCCGCTATAGGCCGTGCCGGCTCCTGAACAAAGCCAGCTGTCGAGCGCTTCCAAGTCGGTGCATTGATGCAGGAAGCCGCGCTCGCTCAGAGTGCGAAGAAAGTCGGATCTGGGTCCGGTGGGCTGAGAGGATGGTGTCACGAGGGTCTCCATTTGAGCCGATGAGGCCGGAGACCATCTGTTGACACACGTGCCGCCGACCGTGCGGCGTCTCGAGTGTCAGGAATATGACCTTGCGCCGCTCTATGGGAGCAGCGTGTAATAGAAGCTCGATAGGTTCAGGGTGCAGGTCATGCATCCATATTTACCATGCGACAGCGCAATCACAAGGGGATATGAATTGACGAGGCTGAACGGATCGCAACGACGGCCTCCGATCCCCGCATCAGCCCCTCGCAAAAAATCGCACCCGCATCAATTTGCTTGCCGTTCTGCAATGCGGCATATGTTTGTGCTCATAGGCAAGTCGCATGAGCGGGGTACGATGACGTCGACGCATATGGATAAGACGGGGGATGGCGTCGGCCGGAAGGGCTTTGTCGGGCTGGTCATCGGCGCGGTCGGCGTTGTCTATGGCGATATCGGCACCAGCCCGCTCTATGCCTTCCGCGAGGCGCTCCGGCCCTTTGCCGCCGATGGCGTGCATGAGGCAGAGGTCATCGGCCTGATTTCGCTGATGGTCTGGACGCTGACGATCATCGTGACCTTCAAATATGTGCTCTTCCTTCTCAGGGCAGACAATGACGGCGAAGGCGGCACGCTTTCACTTCTCGCCCTCCTGATGAAGAAAATGGGACGAAACGTGCCGGTGCTCTTCTTCGCCGGCCTGATCGGCGCCGCCCTGTTCATCGGCGATGCGATGATCACGCCTGCTTTATCGGTCATGTCGGCGCTCGAAGGCCTGAAATTGATCACGCCCGCCTTTGCCGAATACGTCCCGCCTTTGTCGGCGGCGATCATGATTATTCTCTTTGCCGTCCAATCGAGGGGAACGGCCGCCGTCTCAATGTTTTTCGGGCCGATAACAGTGTTGTGGTTTCTGTCCATGGCGGCGGGTGGCCTGCTCCATATCGGTGACGACTGGCGGATTCTGGGCGCGCTCAATCCGGTCAATGCATTCCTGTTCCTCACCCATGCCGGCCTTGTCGGCCTCATCGTGCTCGGCGCCGTCTTTCTGACGGTGACGGGTGCGGAGGCGCTCTATGCCGATCTCGGGCATTTCGGGCGCCGCCCGATCCAGATGGCATGGTTCGTTCTGGTCTTTCCGGCACTGCTCTTGAACTATCTCGGCCAGGGCGCACTGGTTCTCGCCCATCCGGAGGCCGCCATCAATCCGTTCTTTCTGATGTATCCTGACTGGGCCTTGCTGCCGATAGTTCTCCTGGCGACGATGGCAACGATCATCGCCAGCCAAGCTGTGATAACAGGCGCATTTTCGCTGGCCCGCCAGGCCGTTCACCTCGGCTTCCTGCCGAGGCTCAGGATCAAGTTCACCTCGGAGACCAACACTGGCCAGATCTATGTGCCGAGCGTCAATCTTCTCCTTCTGATCGGCGTGCTGATGCTGATCTTTTCTTTCGGCGATTCCGAGTCGCTGGCGACGGCCTACGGTATCTCGGTGACCGGCGCCATGGTGATCACGACGATGCTGGCCTTCCAGTTTCTCCGAGCCGCCTGGGAATACTCCCTTGTCCTTGCCGCAGGCGCACTGCTGCCGCTATTCATCATCGAAGTGGTATTCCTGGCGGCCAATCTGTTGAAAATTCACGATGGCGGCTGGGTTCCGGTCGCCCTTGCCTTGGCAATCATGATCCTGATGTGGACATGGACCCGAGGCCAAGCCTATCTGAAGAGACTGCGGGCCAACAATGAGATCCCGCTCGATTCCTTCATCAGGTCGATCGAGCGAAAGTCGGACCATTCGCCGGTCACCGTTCCTGGAACGGCAGTGTTCCTGACCAGCGTTCCGGACCGGACACCGAATGTCCTGCTCCACAATCTCAAGCACAACCACGTGCTCCACGAACAGAATGTTATTCTGACCGTCTGGACCGAGGACGAACCTTATGTTTCCAACAGCCGCCGCATCAAGATCAGCCAGCTCTCGCCGCGCTTTGTGCGCCTCGACATCACTTTTGGCTTCATGGACGACCCCGATGTCACCAGGGCATTGGCTCTATGCCGCGAGGGCGGCTTCAAGTTCGAGATCATGAGAACCTCCTTTTATCTCGGCCGCCGGAACCTCGTCAGGACGCCGAACACCGGGCTGCCCGGCTGGCAGGAGCGCATATTCATGGCGCTGGAGGGCTTGGCGATCGATCCCTCCGATTATTTCAATCTGCCGTCCAACCGCGTCGTCGAACTCGGCGAGCAGATCGCCATTTAGGGCAGGACGCCGCGCGGCCTCGTCGTCCGGACCGCGCTTGTGTCAGCCTCGATATCGCAATGCGTTGAAGCCGAAGGCGCGAGGCGCTGAACCTCACGCCTTGGCCGAGATCGCACTCAGCTCCTCGAGATCGAGATCCCGTTCCAGCTCCAGCAGCGTCTCATCGTCGATCTCGCCGGCGCGATGGAGGCGTATGATTTCCCGACGCCCGATGGCAACCGCTTCGAGAACGACGTCGAAATGCGCATGCAGCGCCGGTATGTATTGCTCGGTTTTCTCGGCGTAGTCGATGATCGACGTGGCGCGGCGCTGGTAGCGCTCCAGCAATTGCGGGTGGATGAGTTTTCCTTCCGCGTCATAGGCCAAGCTCTGGACGATGCCGAACTGCGCCTGCGCCATGGCGGCTTCGGCCTGGCTCATCGTCAGGCGCGCATGTTCCGACTCCGGCTCCACCAGCCGCGCCCAGGCAATCACCCGCCCCAATGTCGTACCCTGGATGAGCACGGTGCCGAGAATGACCGCGAAGGAGGTGGCGAGGATGAAGTCGCGGCCCGGGAACCCCTCGGGCAAGCTCAGCGCCAAAGCGAGCGTCACCACACCGCGCACGCCCGCCCAACTGAGCACGGCAGCGCCGCCGACGCCAAGCGGTTGGGCCCGTGCGAAGCCCAGCGAAGCACAGAACCTGACGACGAAATCGCAGGCAAAGACCCAGGCAAACCGCGCCAGAACGAGTGCGACGAGGATCGCCAGCATCGGTAGCCCCATCGTCGCGATTACGGTGGCAAAGCCGCCGCCGCGTTCGACGACATCCCGCAGCGACAGCCCGATCAGGATGAAGACCGCCGCTTCCATCAGGAAGATCATCACCGTCCAGAACGAGACGCCGCGCACGCGCATTGCGGCTGATAGCACGGTGTGCTGATGCCAGCTCATGATGAGGCCCGCGGTCACGGTGGCGATGACGCCCGAAACATGCAGCTGTTCTCCGGCGAGATAGGCAATCCAGCAAAGCAGCACCGAGGCCGCGATGACGAGATATTCGTCGCCGAGGCGCCGGACAAGCTTGAACCACGCCATTCCCACCACGATGCCGATGACGGCGCCGCCGAGCGCCAGCACGAGGAAACTGCCGGCCGCCTCCGTCGCGCTGAAGGCTCCGGTTGCGGCAGCGGCAACGGCAAAACGGAAGAGCACCAGGCCGCTCGCATCATTGAGCAGGCTCTCGCCTTCCAGCAGAATCTGAAGCCGCCGCGGCAGCCTGACGCGCTGCAGCACGGCACGCGCCGCAACTGCATCCGGCGGCGCAACGATCGCGCCGAGGGCTGCGCAAGCTGCCCAGGGAATCGATGGAAAGATGAGATGGGCGACGACGGCGATGACCGCGCAGGTGAAGAACACCGCGCCGACGGCAAGCGAGGTGATGCCGATCACATGCCGCCGCAACCGCGCCGCCGCAATGGACCAGGCCCCGTCCATCAACAACGGCGGCAGGAAGATGACGAGCACCAGCTCCGGATCGACTGATATCGCCGGCAACCCCGGTACAAAGGCCAGCAAGGCGCCCCCAGTCAGCAGCGCGACGGACGGCGGCAGTCCGAGCCGGTGGGCAACATAGTGCAGCGCGATGATCGCCAGAAACATCGCGATGACGAGCTCGAATAAGTGGGTTGGTTCCATGTGCCCCTGCCCCGGCTCAGCAACGAATTTCGGATACCTTCTGCATAATTCAAATCTGGAGTCGTTTCAAAGAATTATATAACAATTCAAAGCGTTACCCTGCATTTTCGCGACGAACCCCAGTGCACAGCTTAGAGCAACTCTTCCATGTGCCAGCATCGGAAGAATACGCCTTCTCGTCAATGCGCGGGACGGAATCTCCGCTTCTGGACCGCAGCCCTACTGTCTCGGCAGACATCTGACGCCGATGATCGCGTTGCCATCGATCATTGCCTGGATTTAATTGGAGTTTGCTGCGCATCCTCCTTAAATCCAGCGTCTTGAGGCAAAGGAAGACAGATGAAAAGGCGGACCCTTGTGCTTGGCGGTGCGGCCATTGTCGCATCATCCGTGGCTGCGGCAATCTGGCCGCGGCGGCATATCGCTGTTGCCGCCAGGACATTCGAATGGAAGGGAACCGATTTCGTAAGCGGCGGCACGAAATCGGTTATCTTGGAAAAGCTGCCCGAGCCGCTCTTCCGTAGCCGTCCGAATTGCGTCGTCACCGTCGCCCAGACCCTTGGCCCCTGCCATGTCAACAATGTCCCGGCCCGACAGGACGTCTCGGAAGGAAAGACCGGGCTGCCTTTGCGGCTCGACGTCCGCATCGTTCATGCCGCCGATTGCCGGCCGATCGAAAATGCCGATATCGAAATCTGGCATACCGATCATCGCGGCATCTATTCCGGCCGCGAGGCTGCGGAGATGTGCACTTTCGGCGATGCCGAGGCGATCAGCGGGCTCGCCTTCCGCGGCCGCCAGCTGACGGATGCCAAGGGGCAGGCAAGCTTTTTGACGGCCTATCCCGGATGGTACAAGGGCCGCACGCCGCATGTTCATTGCCGTATCCTCGTCGACGGCAAGGAGCTACTCGTCAGTCAGATCTATTTCGACGATGCGCTGAGCGACATCATCTATGGCGAGCATCCTGACTATCTCGGGCGCCCTGCCCGCGATACGCGCAACGACGAGGACGGCATCATCCCCGAAGACGCCGCCGATCACATCTTCGATTTCGAGAAGCTCGATGGCGGCGTGCTGTCCGCCACCATCACCATCGGTCTTTCTGCCTGAGCGCAGGTAACCTGGGGAATGCATGGCCGGAGCTGTAGATCGCCATCCGCGAAGGTCCGTATTGCAACTTCGCCAAGACAAGATAATCGGGATACTATGCTTCCCGGTTCAGACCAGAGTGTTGAGGATGGAGGATGAGGATGCGAGGTTTTGGGTTTGTTGCGCTCTTCAACCTCGGAGCCATGCTGGCAGCCGGGCCGACCAGTGCATGTATTGATATTGCCTCCATGGACCTTCACGATGTTTCATATGCAGACGTCGTGGTCGTTGGTCGCGTGACGAAATACACGTTGGTTCTCGACCCCGAGGCGAGGAAACGACATCAGGAATTCCTTGCCCACAGTAGTGGCAAAGTCCGGGAACTTCTCGGGAACGCGAATAGTTTTATGACTGACTATGCGCGCTTGGAGATCGTGGTCGAGGAAGTTCTGCGTGGCACGGCGCCTCATACCCTCACCGTGACCTGGGATAACACCGCATTCAGCGAGATCATGCCGCCTACCTCCTACCTTATAGCCTTGCGCAGTTCAGGCTCACCGCTGCCGCCACTTCGAGGTCCCACCGCCACTATTCTTCCGGACCCGGATCCGGCTTCCCTGTCTGTCCTGCGGGCGCCGTGTTCCGCTTCGTTCTTTTTCGAAAACACCAGCAGTGATGCAGGTATTGTTCGGCAAATATTGAACTCAGGGCCCAAATGAATCTTTTGAGGCGATGACGAGCTTGCTGGAACTCGAGTTCGTCCTGGATGGCGGCAATGTCAATGCCGCTCGTGCGCGTCGGTTGCCGCCCGCCTGCACCTCGGCGGCCATTTCGAGCACTGGCGGTGCGAGGCAGAAGCTTTCGCTCTCTACCTGATAGAACTGGGACGAGCTCTATGACCGCCGCCTATATGCCCGCATACCATTCGTAACCGCGATCCTCCCAGAAGCCGCCATTGCCGCCGTAGAGCTGGCCGAGATCGGCGACGGCTTCGATGCCGGTCAGGTATTTTGCCTGCTTGTAGCCGAGCTGACGCTCGACCCGGAGCCTGAGCGGCGCGCCGTGGGCGACTTCGAGATCGCGGCCGTTCATGCTGTGGGCAAGGATCGTTTGAGGGTGGAACGCATCGACGAGATCGATGCTTTCGTAATACCAGCCGCTGCCGTCGAGCGTCTTTTCGTATTCGTCGGCGCAGTGGAAGACGATGTAGCGGGCTTCGGGTTTCAGGCCCGCCGCCTGCAGCAGCGCGCCGAGCGGCACGCCGGTCCATTTGCCGATCGCGCTCCAGCCCTCGACGCAGTCATGCCTGGTGATCTGCGTGCGGGCCGGCAGGGCTTTCAGCTCCGCCAGCGACAGCTGCATCGGCCTGTCGACCAGCCCGCCGATCTCGAGCTTCCAGCTCGAAAACCGCTGGTTCATCCAGTCACTATACCGGGCATTGTCCGGCATGCTCGTGCCATTGGCGCGGAAGGTCGGCGAGATATCGGCTTCCGTGAATTCGCGGGCGAGCGCGTCATCGCCAAGCAAGAAGCGCTGCGTCTTCATGCTGAAGCCTTCGGCGATCTTCAGAACCGATTTCGTTCGATCGTTTTCGACGAGGGCATCGCAGCCGGCAAGCCCCAGCGCCGATGCCGTCATGGTTGCGCCGATCAGGAAGCGACGCCTTGTAATGATGCGGCTCATGACTTTCCTCCCTGCCCGATGTCGTAATAGCCTGTGATCATCGAACGCAGATTGTTGAACACGCCCGAGACCAGCACCATCGCCACATGCACGGCGACGAAGGCGACGAGCGAGAAAGCGGTCAGGAAATGCAGCGTGCGGGCCGATTGCCGGCCGCCGAACAGATCGAGCAGCCAGGGCGCGACCGCATTGAAGCCCGGCGACATGGTAAGGCCTGTCCCGATCATCAGTGGCAGCAGCACGAAGATCACGGCGACATAGGCGAGTTTCTGCAGCGTATTATAATGGCGTGCCTCGGCGCCCTTGGGAAAGCGCAGCCGGGCATGACTGACGATCTCATGGCCGAGATGCGAAGGCTTCAGTTCTTCGACCGCCGGCAGCAGATCGCGTCGGAAATGCCGGCTGACAAAACCGTAGGCAAGATAGATGAAGCCGTTGATGACCAACAGCCAGGCAAAGAAGAAATGCCAGCGCCGGCCCGATGCCAGATCCTGATAGCTCGGCAAGGTCAGCCAGTTCGGAAAACCGCGCACTGCAGCCTCGCCGTCGACATTCGAAACCCCGAGAACGCCCGTCGTGTCGAAGCTCAATCCACCCACGCGCGTCACCCCCTTCAGCGCATCGCCTTCCTGCTCCGCCTCCATGGAAATGAAGGATGGATCGTCATCAGCGCCGTACTGCCCCCAATAGAGCGCCGGGTGGGCATTGAATATCTGCAGGCCGCTGAACAGCAGCACCGTCATGCACAGCACGTTCACCCAATGCGACAGGCGCACCAGCAGGCCATGGCGGTAGAAGAGCGTAGATCCGCTCGCCGTGCCGGCATCGGTCGTGGCCATTATAGTTCCTCCAAATCGACATGAAAGGCCTGACAAAAGAAGACGCGGCCGCCGGCGATAAAGTTTCAGCGGCCGCGGCTAAACTTACTTCATCGCGTCGCAGGCCTTCATCATCGTGTCCTTCTTCATCATGTCCTTCTCCATGCCGGCATTGTGCATGCAGTCGGCCTTGGTGCTGCCGGTCGCCATTGCGTCTTTCGACATTGCATCCTTGGACATGGCGTCCTTCGACATCGCATCGGTCTTCATGCTGTCTTTCTTCATGGCATCGCTGCTCTGGGCGCTGGCCGCGCCGGCAAGCGACAGGCCGATGACGAAGCTGCAGGCGGCAAGGCTGGAAAGGATCTTGGTCATGAGGGTCTCCTCGGATCGATTGACATGCCCGCCGGCACCCGCCGACGACTCACAGTCCTGAATTCGATCTCCTTGCGAAGACGGTTACAGCCTCACGCTTATGTGATAGCGCTACAGCGCCGCGCGCCTTTTGGAGACGCGCAAAGGACGCTGTACACTTTGAATTGCTGCAGGAACATTTTTGAACCTGCCTGTAACCAAAGCGTCATCCACCCGAATGATATTGCAGACGACATGACGAGCACCCATTCGGAACAAGCACTGAAGATGCTGATGCTTCTTTCCCTCGATGGGGACGAGATAGCCTATCGGCGTCTGCTCGTGACATTGCGAACCCTGCTCGTCGGTTATTACGGCGGGCGGATCGGCACTTCCGCGAAGTCCGACACGGAAGATCTCGTGCAGGAGACGTTGCTGGCGCTGCATTCGCGCCGGGCGACCTATGACAGGGAGCGGCCCTTCACCGCGTGGTTCTTCTCGATTGCCCGCTACAAGCTGATCGACCACCACCGAAAGCATGGCGGCCGGTACAAGGCGGAAATAGAACTGGACGAAGAGATCGAAGACGACTTCAGGGAGGATGCGATTGCAGCGCGCATGGATGTCGAACGGCTGTTGAACGGCCTGCCGCAGCACCAGCAGGAGTTGATCCGGCAGATCAAGCTCGAGGGGCAGTCGGTGGCCGACACGGCAATCCGCACCGGACAGTCGGAATCGGCGGTCAAGGTCGGCGTTCACAGGGGCATCAAGGCGCTGGCGGCAAGATTGCGAGGTGGAATGTGAGAGAAACTGAGGACGTGATCGACAGCCTTGTCCGGGATCTGAAGCCGGTACCGACGCATGCGCTCGAACGCCGCTTCGCGCTCGCCATCCTGCCGGCCTTAGCAGTCTCGCTGCTGCTGATGCTTATGGTCGTCGGCCTTCGCACCGATATGGCTCAGGCTCTGATGCTGCCGGTCTTTTGGATCAAGTCCGCCTACAATGCCTTGCTCGCAATCGCCGCCTTCGCGGCCGTTTACCGCCTGTCCCGGCCGGATGGCTCGGAAGGCCGCTTTTTCGGCATTGCCGCGGCCATCATACTCGCTCTCGCCGTCATGGCGGTCATCCAGCTCGCTTTGTCGCCGGCCGCAAGTTACACCGTTCTGGTGCTCGGCTCCTCCGCCCTGCATTGCCCGCTGCTGATCTTTGCCTTTGCCACGCCGATCCTGATTGCAAATACCTGGGTTCTCCGTGGCGGCGCGCCGAGCAACCTCGGCATTACAGGCTTCATCGCCGGCATTGCCGCCGGCGCATCCGGCGCCTGGGTCTATTCCTGGTTTTGTACGGAAAACGGCCTGCCCTTCGTCACCCTCTGGTATTCGCTCGGCATCCTCTTGACCGGTGCAATCGGCGCCCTCCTCGGGCCTCGCCTCCTGCGCTGGTAGCACCGGCCGTAGGATTGCTGTGCCGATTGTCCCGCAATGCCGAGTTCGGTCGAAGACGCCCAGCACCGCGACGCTAATCCTTCATCCGGCATGAAACCAGATGCAGCATTCCTGCGTACTACTCTGGGGATGGGTCTTGCGTACCCCCTGAATGGGAAAAGACAGGCGGCGAGGAATGACGGCATGGTCAGGAAAGAAGGCGTAGCCCATATCACCCGGCAAGCCGCGGAACAGGGGCTGGCCAGGCTGATGATGAGGCTGCCTGCGACGCGGGCGACGATCAGAACAGCCGCGGCGAGCCAGCCCCATTTTTACGAATTATGCGGCGCCTACGGCGAAGCCTGCGCCGTCCTCGATCGCATGCGCCGGGATAGATCGGCCGATCCCGCAATCATCACCGAATACGAGATCATCTGCGCGGAAATCGAAGTCGACGTCATCAGGATCCTGCTCGGCGATCAATGAGACTTCGCAAGTGCTGGGCGGACTGCCGCCGCGATGATGCAACGCCATCAGCTCAGCAAATCATTCACATGGATGGAGACGCTCAGCGTATCCGTGTCAAAATGCAGCGAAGTCCCATCGGAGATCTTGTAGTGGAAGGTGTCGCTCACGTCTCCGCTGAGCCCGGCGAGTTTCGCCGCGTCGGCCGTATAGGTGTAATCGCCGTCACTGTCGACATGGATGGTGCCGTATTTGCCGGTCAGCGTCACGCCGTCCTTGTCGACGAATTCGCCCTCGAAGCGGCGAAGCAGCAGGGTTCCGTTGGCCGAGCTGTCGTTTTCGAGGAGATTGCCGTAATGGGCGGCGTCCAGATCGGAGGCGATTTTCAGGCTGTCATGGGTTGCGACAAGCGCAGGCGCCGTGTCCGTGTGCGTCACATCGCCGACCGCGAGACTATCGCTGCTCGCAAGCATCGTCGCCTGGGCCTCGTCGAGCGTCGTGTTGTTGCTGACGGGAAAAGTGTTCGCGGCGATGATGGTGGGGGAGATGCTGTAGGGCGTGACATCGCTGGCGATGACATTGTCGTGGAACGAGCCGGATGCCGGCCTGTCGACCTTCAGCGCCGCTGAGGACAGGTCATCGAAAACGTTGCCGTAGATATTGATATCTTCGCGAACGTAAGTGGGGGTGCCGACAGCGCTGATCGCCACGCCCCATACGCCGTCATGGATGTAATTGCCCGAGATATCGTAATCCCGCGTGTCGCCCTGGTCGCCGAGGCCGATAGCGTAGGACCAGCTATAGCCGCCATAACCTGAAATATCGTTGTCGTGAATAGCGACGTTGGTGCCGGCTTGTGCGCCGATCCCGAAGCCGCCACCGATAATCGCGTTGTCCTCGACCAGGACATTGACAGGCCGAACGAGCGCGATGACGCCTTTCGGCGTCGCTGCACCCGTCTGGTCGAGGTAATTGCCGCTGATCACGATGTTGCTGCTGTCGTTCATCTGCACGGCATCTGCGGCGGTGCCGTGAGCGTTGGTGACGGTGTTGTTGAGAAAATTGACGCCGTTGATCTTCTCGATCCAGACGCCGTCGCCGTTGACGTCGTTGATCGTGCTGTTTTCGATGGTGATGTTCGAGCCGGTCCTGAACGTGACGGAACCTGACTTGCCCGCCAAACCGGTATGATCGACCTCGACGTTGCGCACGGTCCAGTTCGAAACATATCCGCCATAGATGGCTGCCCCGCCTGTGTCCGATATCTTGATATTCTCGATGACGATGTTCGATGCATAAAGGCTGTGAATACCATCGCCGGGGCTATGGATGACTGGCGCATCGCCGACCCCGTAGCTGCCGATGGTGATCGGGGCACTCACTGTGCCGGAATATTTCAGATCGAGCTGGTCATTGAACACGCTTCCGGCGGCAAGCAGCACGCTGTCGCCCGGCTGCAGCTTCAAGCTTTCCACCGCCGAGAACGACGAAAACGGCGTGTCCTCGCTCGTTCCGCTGTTGCCGTTGGAGCCTATCGCCGGATTCACATAATAGATCGTCATATCGCCTTGTTCTCGAATTGCCGCGCAGCCGTCTGGATCAGCTGCGACACGTGGATCGGATGTGGTCGGGGCTAAAGGCCGTGGCCTTCGAGTTGCCTTCACGACGGTCGGCAGACCCTGTGGGCCTGCCTTGGTCCCGAGAACGCCTGGCGGAGGCGGTATCCTAAAAATGACAACTTATACGGAAAAAATCTACCAAAAAGCGACCGAAAGGTGAATAAACGGTAATCGTCCTCCTTGGCGACGTATGGTCGCAGGAGTGTAGACGTTCTGTTTCAGGTCAGTCGCCAGCCGGAAAGGTTGAGGCCGCTTGCAGCCCCTTACCCTCACCCGGCGACAGCCGGATGAGGGACGCTGTGAAGCCATTTGGTGGCGAGAGCAACGCCTCCCCGGAAGGAAGGTCTCCGGGCGTAGCGCCGCTCCCGGCACGCTCACCTCAGCTCAGCAAGCCATCCAGGTGGATGAAGACGGTCAACGTATCCCCGTCGCTATGATGCGAGCTTCCATCGTTGATCCCATAGGTGAAGGACTCGCTTACATGTCCGCTATGGTCAGGGAGTTTCGTTTCATCGAGCATGTAGGCGTAGTTGCCTTCCCGGTCCACATGGATGTCGCCGTATTCCCCGGTCAGCGTCAGGCCGTGCTTGCCGACGGTTTCGTCCCCGAAGCGCCGAAGCACCAGGGTGTCATTGTCCGAGCTGTCGTTTTCGAGGAGATTGCCATGATGGGCAGCGCCCGTATCGGTCAGGATCTTCAAATTGTCATGGACAGCGACGACTGCCGGATCCGCAGCCGACTCCGTCGCTGCAGCGGTCTTGGCAACCGGGCTCGCCAGCGCCGTCTCGACATTGGCGACCGTATGGTTGTTGCTGACGGAGAAGGTGTGCGCGCCGACGATATCAGGCGATATGCTGGTGGCCTTGACGCCGCTCTCGATGGTATTGTTGGAAAAGGAGCCGGATGCGGGCCTGTCGACATTCAACGCCGCCTGTGAGAGGTCGTCGAAGACATTGTCGTGGACCTTGATATTCGTGCGGTCATAGCTCGGGCTGCCGGCAGCGGAGATGACCACGCCCCGGGCGCCGTCATGGATGTGGTTGCCCGCGATATCGTAGTCTCTCGTATCGCCCTTGTCGCCGAGACCGACGGCAAAGGACCAGCTGTAGCCGTGAAAACCCGATATGTCGTTGTCGCGGATGGCAACATTCTTGCCGGCCTGCGCGCTGATGCCGAAGCCGCCGCCGGTAAGCACATTATCCTCGACCACGGCATTCACCGGCCTGACGAGAGCGATAACGCCCTTCGGGCTATCGGCATGCGTCTGGTCGAGATGATTGCCCTTGATCAGAATGTCGCTGCTGTCGTTCATCTGCACGGCATCGGCCGTCGTCCCATGGGCGTTGGTCACGGTATTGTTGAGAAGCTTGATGCCGTTGACCTTTTCGATCCAGAAGCCGTCACCTCTGACGTCCGAAATCTTGCTGTCTTCGACCGTGATGTTTTTGCTGCTCCGAAAGGTCACGGCACCGGCGTTTTCCGACAATCCAGTCTTGGCGATCTCGACGTCGCGGACCGTCCAGTTCGTGACACTGCCGCCATAGATGCCAGCACCTGCTGTATTCGATATCTTCAGGTTCTCGATGACGATGTTTGAGGCATAGAGACTGTGGATGCCGTCGCCGCTGCTGTGGATGACGGGCGCAGCGCCCGTCCCGTAACTGCCGATCTTGATCGGCGCATTCTCGCTGCCGGAATATTTGATATCGAACTGCTCGTTGAACACACTTCCCTTGGCAAGAAGCACGCTGTCGCCGGGTTTCAGTTTCAAGGATTCCACTTTGGACAAAGTCGCAAAAGCCGAGTTCTGGCCCGTTCCACCGTTGCGGTCGGAACCAGTCGCTGAGTTCACATAGTAGACTGTCATATCGCCATGTTGCCCTGTTCGTCGGATCGCTAATGTCGCCGCCGGGACCGCCCAGGATCGGCTGATCGCATGCGGCGGGGGCAACCGGCCACGGCAAAAAGGCGATAAGATGTTGTCAATGGGGCAATGCGCGCCTCGCGGACCTTATTCCACAGGCAATGGCCTGGTGTGACGAAAGTTACAACTTTGGCCGAGAAATCGGCGACTTAGAGATGAATAAATCGCTGCGTGTTTGCGCGAGGTGTACGTCGCCTTCTGTCTGCGCGTCATGTGATTCGTGCCTTCGCTTGCGCTCAGGGGGAGGAGCGCCAGCGACGAACGCCTTGAGCGCAAGCGAAAGGCGCACTCCAAGGTGAAACCCTACCCCCTCGCCCTCAAAGCCGAGGTCAGCGGCAACCATGTCGCAGCGATGGGGAGACCTCAGGCCCTCCAGCGCCGCGCGTCTTTTCAGACGCGCAAAGGACGCTGTAGCACTTTGAATTGCTGCATAATTTTATCCTTAAATCGATCCCGATTTAAGGAATTATGCAGTAGCCGCTTCGGCCTTGATCTTCGGCTTCAGCAGGATGATGAGAAGCAAGCCGGCGATGATGAGTGCCGCGCCTTCGAGGTGATAGCGTTGCAACTGCTCGCCAAGGATCAGATAGGCGAGCACGGCGATGAAGATGGTCTGAATGTAGAGGAGGACGCCAGCCCGAGCCGCCCCCAGCGCCTCGATGCTACGATTGAAGAGGTAGTACATGACCGCCCCGCCAGGGATCGCAACATAGGCGAGCGCGATAAGCCCGCTGCCGTTGAGCGTCGAGCGTTCGTCTGAGAATAGCTCGGACAGGTAGAAGGGCAGCGCCGTCAGCACCGCCGCACCGAGCAGCAGCACCAGGAGCGCAAGGCGATTCATATCGAATTTCGCGCGGCGGAGCAGGACGGTATAGAGACTGAAACAGAACGCGCCGGCGACGATCCACAGTTCACCCGGGTTGAAGTCGAGCCGCATCAGCGCGGCCGGACTACCCTTGATGATGATGACCACGATTCCGAGAAAGGCCAAGATCGATCCGATCACCTGCCAGCGTCCCATCGGCTCGGCCAGCATCAAGCGGGCAAGGATCATGGTGATGATCGGGATCAGGGCAATGATGATGCCGGCAGTGGTGGCATCGGCATGTTCGAGGCCGACAAAAATCATGCCCTGGCAGATCGCCAGTCCCACGCCGCCAATCACAAGCAGTTCGAGGGCGCGAGCCCGCACCAGCGCGACCATGTCGCCGAAATGCCGGCGCACGATCGGCATCAGGATCGCGAAGGCGATCAGCACGCGCCAGAAGCAGAGCGCCCAAGGCGGCATCTCCGAAGAAACCCATTTCGCGGCGATATAGACGCCGGCCGACAGCAGCCAGCAGAGAATGCCCACGGAATAGCCGGCGGCAAGCGAATTGTCTGCCGCCTGTTCCGTCCCAACCGTGTCGCGATGGACCGCCAAGACATTCATTGCCATGGCCTAGTTATGCCATAGTTTCCGCGGGCTGCACAGATGAGGCGGCGGCGCTCCGCCTGTAGCGGATGTCTCCCTCGGGCCGATCAGGGCGGTCGCCGCGATGGCGTGACCCGCCCGGAAGGTTTAGACAACCAGCCTCTATCCCCTCGCCCGCAATGCCGAGGTCAGCGGCAACCTTGTCGCGGCAAGCGCCGGCAACGCTCCGCCGATGATGCCGATGGCAAGCCCCAGCAGCCCGGCGGTGAGCGCGACGTCGGTGGTGACGTCGAGCTGGAAGGCCATCTTCGTGTTGTTGGCGCCCATCGTGCTGGCTTGCCAGCCGTTGAAGGCGAGCCATGAGGCGAGGATGCCGAGAGCGGCCCCCACGACCGAGAGAGCCACGGCCTCGACCCAGGTGGCAATAAAGGCCGGCAGGCGGCCGAAGCCGAGCAGGCGCAGCGTTGAGATTTCGACGGTGCGGTCGGAGACCGAACTCATCATCGTATTCAGCGCGCCAGCGGTGGCGCCGACCGCCATCAAAAGCGCCAGCGGCCAGCCGAACAGGCGGATGAGGCTCGCGGTGCGCTCGGATTGCGCGGCATAGAGATCGGCCTCGGAGACGGCGGTGAGCGGGGCGCCGGGAATTGCGGAAAGATGCTCCTGCAGCACCGGCAATCCGCCTGCCCCCGCAAGCCGTACGCGCAGGCTCTGCACCTGTCCCTGCCGGTCGAAGGCCGATTGCACCGCCTCCAGATCCGCCCAGATCTCGGATTCGAAGGCGCTGCCGCCTGACGTGAAATGCCCTGTCACCGTCCAGTCCATCGCGCCGAGCTGTACTTTGTCGCCGACGGCGAAGCCGGAGAATTCATCGGCGATGCGGCCGCCGACGACGATTTCGCGCGCGCCCGGCGAAAACAGCCGCCCTTGGGAGAGCGTGGCGCGGTCGCGCAAGCCGGGGCCGGCCAGATCCATGCCCCGCAGCGACAGTGTCTGCTCAGCGCCGTCGCTGGCCCTGACGACATCGACGGGAACGATGATCTCGCGCGACAGCGCCAGTTCGCCGGCATTCCGCGCCACGCCGATCCCGCCGGTTGCGGCGGTCAGGCTGCGGATCGCTTCGGCCGGCACATCCGAGCCGGTCTCCTGGTTGGTGCCGCCGCCGAGAATGACGGCGATGCCAGGCGAACCCGTGCCTTGGAGGGCTGCCTCAAAGCCCCTGGCCATGGCGAGAAAACCCGCAAGCACCGCCACCACTAGGGCCACCGACAACACCATCGACAACGAGATCCACAGCCGCCGCGGCAGGCTGCCGAGATTGACTCTGATCATGAGAAAGATCTGCTTGAGCGCTGATGACATTGGACTATCTCGATCTGAAGGCGTTGACGATGGGCAGGCGCATTGCATTGGCGGCGGGCAACAGCCCGGTCAGGAGGCCGAGACCGGCGATGATGGCGACGGATTTCAGCAGCGCGGACCAGGTGAAGGCGAGGCCGAATTCCGGCCCGGCAAACAGCGTCGCGAGCTTGGCGAGAACGAGCCCGCCAGCCCCGCCGACGGCGAAGACGAACAGTGTCTCGCCGAGGATCAGTGCCATAATCCGCCGGCTGGAAAAGCCGAGCACCTTCATGAGGCCGATCTCGAAGCTGCGCTCCCTCACGGCAAAGAGCATGGTGTTGACCACAATCATCAGGATGGTCACGAAGGCGGCGCCAACGACGAGGCTGACGATCAGGCCGATATCGGCGAACTGCCGCAAGAAAGCCTCGAGGAACTGCTTTTCCGATAGAGTGCGCGTCGGTGCCGCCGAATTGGCAAACAGCGCGTCGATCCTTGCCGCCAGCACGCCGGATGAAACGCCCGGTCGCGGTCGCACCACGAAGCCATCGACTGTATCCTTGCCGCGCGCGCGCGCCGCATTGACGGCATCATAGCGGGCGATCATGAAATAGGTGTCGGTGCTGGCGTCGGCCCCTTCGAAGATGCCGGCGATCTCAAAACTCCAGTTGCGGCTGCCGTCTTCCCGTGTCAGGTGGCTGGTGATCCCGATGCGCTGGCCGACCGACCAGCCCTGCGCCTCCGCCAGCGCCCGGCCGACCAGCACCCGGTCACGGCCCTCTTCCAGCGCTGATATCAGTTGCGGCGTCAGCCCGAGCTCGTCGCCATTGGCTGCGGCGATCAATCGTGGATCGACCGCGCTCGTCATCACGACATTCTTCTCGACATCGACGAAGCCCCGCATGCGCGTCATGTAGGCGACGGCGGCGACATCGCTATCGGCGGCGATCCTGTTGAGATAGCCAAGCGGCAGCGGCTGCGCCCGCCCCGATCTGTTGAAGACGCCGAGCAGCGTATCGCTCGCCCCGGCCGCCCCTTGCGAGCCGCTGAGGAAGCTCGCCGTCAGCCCATAGATCAGGAAAGCGACGCCGACCGAGAACATCAGAAGCGTGGCCCTGAGCGGCTTGCGCCATGCATTGCGGCGCATCAGCTGGAAGAAGGTCATTGGGCCAACCTTTCCTGCTCGACGAATTCGCCCTTGTTGAGATGCAGCGTGCGCCGGGCGAAGGAGGCAGCCTCGGGATCATGCGTGACCATGATGATGGTCTTCTGAAGCTCGCGATTGAGAAAGCCCAGCATATCGAGGATATCGTTGGCCGATTTCCGGTCGAGATCGCCGGTCGGTTCGTCGCAGAGCAAGAGTTCGGGATCGCCGACGATGGCGCGGGCGATGCCGACGCGCTGCTGCTGCCCGCCGGACATGCTGAATGGAAACTGCCGCTGCCGCCCCGAAAGCCCGACGAGATCCATGACGGTTTCGACCCGCGCCCGCCGCTCCTTCCGCTTGAGCGGCTTCAACAGCAGCGGCAACTCGATATTCTCGCCCGCATTCAGCATCGGCAGCAGATTGTAGAATTGGAAGACGATGCCCATGCTGTGTGCCCGCCAGGCGGCTCTGGCGCCTTCGCCCATCTGCTCGAGATGGCTGCGGCCGACCCTGATCTCCCCTGCGTCGGGGCTATCGATGCCGCCGAGCATGTTGAGCAGTGTCGATTTCCCCGAGCCTGACGGGCCCATGACGGCGACGAAATCGCCGCGTGCTATCGAAAGGTCGAGTCCGGAAAAGATCGGGATCGTTTCCGCGCCGATCTTGAATGCCTTCCTGACGCCGCGAAGCGCGATATAGGGTTCTTGAGTGTCGGTCATCGCTTTGCTCCTTGCTGATGGTCTGTGGTATCCCCGGCCTGCGGCCGAAAGGTCTTAGGTCCGCCCGTCTGTGCGCCGGTGCCCGGGGGATGAGAGGCTGTGGGAACAGACGTTGCGGTCTTACCCACCACAAGGCGGATGCGCGCGGCCATGGCGGGGCGCATGTCTGACGGCGGCGAGGAGAGTGTCAGGCGAAGCGTCGCCGTCCCCTTCTCCCGCGAAATCATCGGCGCGATCTTCGATACTTCCACCGCAAAGGGCCGGTCGGGAAAGCCGTCGAGCACCGCCTCGCCACGCAAGCCTGGCCGCATCAACGCGATATTCGCCTCGGCCACATCGGCATCGATGACCATGGTGGCCATGTCGGCAATCGCAAGCAGGCTTTCATTTTCCCGCACGCTGTCCTCGCGCGACAGCACGGTGTCGCCGACGTGCGCGGTCAGCCGCGTGACGGTGCCTGATATCGGCGCCCGGATGGTCAGTGCTTCCACTTGCTCGCGCGCCCTGTCGATATCGAGATCGGCCTTGGCCACGTCCTGCCGTGCCTGCAGGACGGCATTTTCGGCAGTGTCGAACGCCGTCTTCGCCTCCTCCAACGTCTGCGCCGAGATCGCATCGCGCCCGGCAAGCCGCTCGGTGCGCGTGAGGGAAGACCGCGCCTGCGCCAATTCAATAGTCTTCGCCGTCAGCGCCAGCTCCGCCGATTGCCGGGCGATCTCGGCGCCTTGAAGCGCAAAGCGGGCGCCGGCATCATCGAGCCGCACCAGCACCTGCCCCGATACGACCCTGTCGCCCGCCTCAACCTCGACGGCAGCGATCCGACCTTCATATTTGGAGAAGACGGTGGCGATATCGGGGACCACGACGTAGCCGGAGCCGGTGACTTCCCGGGACGGCAATGCTCTGTTCGCCGGGGTATTGGAAGGCAGAGGCCGAATCGGACCGGCGGAGGGCACGTCTGTTCCATCGATGGATATTGCGACCTCGTCCTTGTCTATGAGACCCGCAAGCATGCGCTCCAGCGTATCGGGCCGATGGACAAACGCCACTGCCAGCGATGCGGTCGCGGCAAGGCCCAGCATTGCTCCGGGGATCACATGCCGCCGGACACGGGGCTCCGGCGGCTCTGTCTTGAACGGCGCAGGCTCGATCGAAAGTGATCTCAGCTTGGCGGCAAGGACTCGATCATGTTCTGATGTCGTGTTCATGATGCAAGCATCGCAGCTTCGACCGGGATCGCGACCTCGAACACGTTCCAGGCAGTTCTCGATCGCGATTTTGTACGCGGTGGCGCTAACCGAAAGCTCTGAGAACGCCACCTCTCCTCCGTAATTCCTGGGTGCGCGTCACAGGAATCTAGCCATGGCGCGTCCGCGCCGTGAATGACTCTTACCCAAACAGGAACGTCTTTTGCGCCCAAAGGCTTGGGCGCACTGGATCCCTGTGACGAGCACAGGGATGAGGGAGATCGGGGGAACAATCCGGCCAAATTTTCTGTCAGCGCACTGGAGAAAGGGCTTCAAGTACCCCGCTGCGGCTCGTTCCCGGAGAGAAGAGATATCTGGTAAAGTCGTGCCCACCAACGGCAGCTTATGGGCCTGAGCAGATAGTCAGTGGCGTTGCTAACCAGCTCACTTCAACAATTGGCTGGCCAGCTCAATGCAATCAACCGGCCAATAGAGTTCCGGCCTCGGATGCGCGACCTTCGGATTTCCCTCGTCAGGTCGGCAGGAAAGTATCGCTTCACGCCATTGGGCTGGAATTGCGCGCTCTCCATGAATGGCGCCGAGCAGCGCTCCGGAAATCGCCGCATTTGTATCGGTATCACCACCACATGAGACGGTATTCACGACGCCGTCCTCCAGGGAATTCGAATGCAGCAACTGAAAAATGGCATTCTGAAACGCGATCAGAACCCAGCCTTGCTGATTCAGGAAGTCTTTTGGCGGTCCCTTTTCGGCGTCGGCGATTGCATCATGGATGCTGGAAGCGACGCCAAGCTCATCGGACCATTTCCGGATCGCCTCATAGACCTCTCGAGGCGCCGGACCTCTAGCAATTGCGTAAGACAGCGCGCGGGCAAAGAGACTGTTGATATGCCGGCACACGAGATTTGGATGTGTGATGATGGCATCCTGTTCCGCCCATAACCCAACCTGTTCGGTTGGGAACTGAGATCCAAAAATGCCGAGAGGCGACACGCGCATCAGCGCGCCATTGGCCTGGCTTTGATGGTTGGGCTCGTAACGGATTCCGTTGTAAACAGTCGTGCCGATATCGAAAGGTTTGGAAGCCAGCCAAGCTTCATAGGCCTGCCGCGCAGAGTTCTGAACATAGGTTCCTTCCGCGACAATCGATCTGGCCAAAGCCAGCGCCATCTCGGAGTCATCGGTTGGTTGACCGGCAATGGTGTTCCATGTGCCGCCATCATGAATTTCGCGAACACCATTGGGATATTTCCGGCTTATTTCCTGGGGCGTCTGAAACTCCACAAGCGAGCCAAGTGCATCTCCCGCCAGTTGACCGAGAATACAGCCGATGGCCCGGGACGTCGTTGTATTATCTATGATTTTCATTCAGCCTCGGGGCGAACAGGGAAGCGCCTTTGATGCGATTATCGTGTTGAAAACTTCCGCAAATACGAGGCGGCATCGCTTTAGCGCCCGTAATAGGCCTTATATGCTGGAGAGGATGCAAAGACAGTCCCGTAATCCGGGTAGGCGATGCCCAAGAAAACGACTTGTATTTCTTCCATAGTTTTGTGGAAATCTTCAATACAGACGCCTGCGCATTGGATCATGCCGAATTCTGCCGAGCGCGCGGAAAGTGGCGCCTCCTTGTCGAACTCATTGTCATCACCGTCGATCACGTAGGGGTGGAGGCGCGGGTCATAGTCCGGCGTCGCCTCAAATAGTCCTGCCGCAACGCCCATCGGCGGATCGGCCGCCTCGAGATTGCCGTGCCCGATCACGATCCCCTTGTGCAGTATCTCGACTTTCATGGCCGCGCTCTAAACTCCGTGGCATAAATCTTCGATTCAGATTGTTCATCAGTATGATTATGTTGCCAATAGCGGAAGCGGCTTGGTGCTTGCAGATTTGCGGATAAAGCCCCTCACCGCTCTGCCTTCTTCTCCCGCCAGGCAACCGGCGTCATATCCGTCACTCGGCGGAATTCGCGGTTGAAATTGGACTTGGTCTGGAAGCCGACCTCGAACATCACCTCGGTCACCGATTTCTGGGTCACGGCAAGCAGCCGGCAGGCCTCGCCGATCCTGTAGTCATTGACATATTGCGAGACGTTCTTGTCCATCGCCCGGTTGATTGCCGCCGAGATCTGGCGGGCGGGAATTCCGGCCTTGCGGGCCAGGCGGTCGAGATTGAGATTGGCGTCGCGATAGAGCCTCTTTGCCTCCATCAGCGCATCAACCATGGCGATCGTCTCTTTATCCTCGGCCGTTTCGGGCTTCAGCGCCGCCTCCGCCGTCTCGGCGGGCGCCCGGCTTCGGCTGGCGGCGGCTGCCGCGATGCCGAGGATGCCGAGGACGGCGAGATTGCTGAGGCTGATCAGCGTCAGCGCATGCTCGCCATGCGCCCATGTGAAATCGAAAAAGACGAAGATATCAACCGAGGCCGAGAGGCACAGCGCCGCCGCCGCGAAGATGATTGCCCGATAGGCCGGCACCGCTCCCTCGAAGGGCGCAAGCCGAAGCGCATCCGCGCCCGGCCGCATCAGAAGCAGGATCGCCAGGGCATAACCGACGAAAACAAGCACCAGCGCGAGATCGATCACATCCCGCCAGACCACCATCAACAAGAGGATGACGGCAGCGGGCACGGCATGCAGCGTAATCCGCGCCGGCAGCGACCGCCGGCTCGTCCTCACCAGACTGGAAACCCCGGCATAGGCAAGCGGCGGCACCATCGCCGCGGTGACCGGCGCGATCACGCTCACCGCCTGCACCCCGTAGCCCCAGCGCAGGCCGGAGAGGACGGATTGCAGCACGGCAAGCAGGATCAGTGCCAGAAACGGCCGATTGGGCTGCGCCTCCTCGTCGCGCCTGAGAACGGTGACGAAGAGGATGAGCAGCAGAAGAGCAACGACGAAGGGAAGCGGAATGAACAGCATGGCCTGACAGGATCGGAGTGGAAAACAGTTGGCCATCATTGCCGAGATCCTCACCCGGCGCGACCTCCATCATGTTTTAGGACGCTTTTTAGGCAGGGATTTTTTGTGAACGGCATGCCGTGCCACCCTCACCGGCCCTCGGGTCGCCAGCCACAAGTCTCAATCGCCGATCGGGTCGGTATGATTGTCTTCCAGCCAATCCGACAGGCTGTCGAGATCGGCAACATCGCAAGTCCGGGTGATCAGCGCGGGCAGGACCGTCTGCGCCGGGTCTTTCGGAAAGTTGCTCTACGAGGACCTGCTAGCCGAGAGCGCTTTGCGCAGCGCAAATCCGATCGACCAAAGCATCGAGATCGCCCTTTGGCGGGCGGTTCTTGGCCAGGCGCTGCTTGAGATGCATGATCGGCTCCGCCAGAATTTCATCAAGGCTCTCGGCACACGTGAAATCGCCCGCCACGCTTTTGACCTTTGAATTGTCAAAGATCGCCGACCATGCCTTGTCGCCGAGCAACGGACCAACCCATTCCGGATTGTACTTGATCAAGGTGTCCGTCGGGACGTGGACGATCCTGGCCTCGACGCCTAACAATCTGGCGATCGTCTTTTGAATATCGTTCCAGATGTGGGCGCGGTCGGAGGTGATGTGGAAGATCTCGTTCAACGCCGCCGTTTTGCCGAAAAGCCCGACGAAGGGCACTGCGAAATCAACCGAGCGTGTCAGCGTCCAGGGTGTATGGCCATCGCCCGCCACGATGGTGGGCTCGCCATCCAGCATGCGTCTCGCCATGACATCGCTATCGCCCATCATGATGGGCAGGCCGGTGCGAACGGTGTGACTGGGACGGACGATGGTCCAGGCGAGATTCTCGGAATTCTTGAGCAGCATCTCGCAGGCAATCTTGTCCTGGCTATAGCGCCAATAGGGGTTGATCGCCGGTGTCTGCTCGGTAATCACATAATGGCGCGGCGGCTTTTCATAGACCGAGGCCGAAGAGATGAAGATGTACTGGCCGCAGTGCCCCGCAAACACATCGATGTCACGCGCGATCTGATCGGGTGTAAAGGCAATGAACTGGCACACGACGTCGTAATTGGCCTTGGCCAAGTCCGCATAGGCCGGTGCCGCGAGGTCGCCGACAATCGCGGTAACCCCCGCAGGCAATGGGTCGCCTCTCAAGCTGCGGTTATAGACGCTGACATGGTGGCCCTGAGCCACAGCGCGCTCGACGCATGGATATGAAATCTGGCCGGTACCGCCAACGAAAAGAATTCTCAAAGCCATATGAAAGACCTCGGGGTCGGATGTGACGGGATATGCGGTCAGTCTTCATAGCGCGAAAGAAATTGGTCGTCTCCCGCAAAAGCACGTGCACCGGCTCACGTCGTTTGGCCGACCAGCCCACTTAACCAACCTCGTGATATTCCGCATATCCCGATCGGTCGACGTCAGGTTCGGCCGCAACAGCATTGCCGATACCGCAAAGATCGCTATCTCAAGCCTATCGCGCCGCTTCTGTTTGAGATCAGTACAAGACGGAGGTTCTCTTTGAAGGATTATCTGCCCTATGCAGCCGGGGCGCTGGCAGGACTATTGGTCGCCTTCCCCCTGTCTGGCCTGTTGGCGCTGACGGAGACACCGCAGCTCATGCTTTTCGCATTGCTGCCGGCCATCGGCGGCGCGGTCGTTGAACGCGTTTGCCGTCGCCGGCCCAACAATTCTTGAAGGATTCCATGGCAAGGCTGAAAGAAATCGTCATCGATTGCGACATTCCCTCGCGCGTCGCCCGGTTCTGGGCGGAGGCGCTCGATGGCTACGACGTGATGCCATACGACGACGAAGAACTGGCCCGCCTGGCCGCTCTCGGATTGACACCCGAGACTGACCCGACCGTGATGGTCGAAGGTCCTGGAGCCCGCCTTTGCTTCCACCTTCGTCAGGGGGAGCGCCCGGCCCGCAACCGCCTGCATCTCGATATTGCCACCCCCGATCGGGCCAGCGAGGTAGAACGGCTTTTATCCCTCGGAGCGAGCTTCGCCCGGGAAGCAGATGGCTACACGGTCTTGAATGATCCCGAAGGCAACAATTTCTGCGTGGCGTCCGAATAATCCGTTCCGGGCCGACCGGATCTCCCGCGGAATATCTGGATCACACACGATTCAGGAACTCGATCACGCGGAGGGTGAGCAGCGCGGTCGCATCCGCATCATAGGACGGCAGCGAGCTGTCGGCAAAGTAGTGCTGATCACCGGGGTACAGGAAAAGCTCCGCGTCTTCGACCGTCTCCACGATCTCGCGGGCGGCATCGATGTCGCCCTCGCCGACGAAAATCGGGTCGTTGTCCATGCCGTGAATCTGCACCGCGACACCACCCGGCCAGGGTCCGAAGGCCCACTCGCCGCTGATCGGCAGGCAGGAATAAAAGAGCAGAGCCCCGCGGGCGCCCGGCCGTGTCTGCGCCAGCTTCTGCGCCGGCAGCACACCGAAGGAGAACCCGGCATAGACGAGCCCGGCAGGCAATTCGTCGGCGAGGCGCGCGCCGCGCTCCCGCATGGCGTCGAATCCGATCTCGCAGATATAGGCGATCCCCGATTCGATGCTTGGGAATGTGCGCCCGTCAAACAGATCAGGCGTGTGCACGATGTGACCGGCTGCCCTGATATCGTCGGCAAACGAGCGCACACCCGGAGTCAGCCCCTGTGCGTGATGGAACAACAGGATCTCAGCCATACGGAGCCTCCGGGCGGGACGGTCGGGCGCATCGCCACTCTACAGCGTCGCCGCCTTGCCGGGAAGAGTGCGGATACGTTGCGAAGCAACGTCTGCAAACCCGCCGAAAACCGATAGCGGGAAACCTCCGTGACGCTCTACCGGACTGATAAGGCTGAAGAACCTTTCCGAGACCTGCACATCGATTGCTCCATTCATAGTTTCAGGTTTTGCCGAACCACCGCGATGCAGCCTGCGCGGCTTCCTCATTGTCAGGCACAGCCTCACCAGCCCACGCCACAAAGCCGTCGGGGCGAACGAGCAGCGCGCTCAGCCCCATCCGATCCCTCGCATCGCCTGCAACATAGGTGATCCCATTCCAGCGGCCTGCCAGTGCTTGCAGCGGTGCGCCGGCGTCAAAGCCCAAAAGCAGGCCCTTGCCCTCCCTGAGATGATCGCCGAGCTTCCTTCCGTCGGCCAGCTCGAAGTCCGGAGCGCTGCGGCCGACCAGCGGGTGACTGCCGCCGAGATCGTAGCGGAGAGACACACCCCAGACGCGCTCGGCGAAGTATGTCGCGCCGTCGCGCGTGTCGATCAGATCGCGGATGATGGCTTCGAGCGCGCGCGAACTCCGGCTTGGCCGCATCAGCGCGACCTGGGCGCGCGACCAGTCGAGAACCTGGGCTCCAACTGGATGCCGTTCGCAGAAGTAGCTGTCGAGCAGGCCCTCCGGCGCATCGCCGCGGATCGTCGCTGCAAGCTTCCATCCAAGATTCATCGCGTCGCCGAGCCCGAGGTTCAGGCCCTGGCCGCCCAAGGGGGAATGGATGTGCGCGGCGTCGCCCGCAAGCAGCACCCTGCCCTTGCGGTAAGCCGTCGCCTGATAGGCGCGATCCGTCCAGGTGGTGGCAAGCTCGAGGCCCGTCAGCGTGACATCGGTGCCGGAGATATGCCGCAACACCTGCTGCACATGCTCCGGCGTGATCGGCTGCGTTCGGTGAAACGCGCCGCCATCGAAATCGACCATCGCGATCGTGCCGGGCTTTTGGTAGGTATACATCCCCGTCGGCGTGTAGTGGCGGCCCGGGGCGAGTTTCTCCGGATCGGCCATCTCGAGTAGAACGGAATAGCCGGTGAACTCGGGATCGGTGCCAACGAATTCAAAGCCGCCTGCCCTGCGCACCATGCTGCGCCCGCCGTCACAGCCGATGAGCCACCGTCCGCGAAAGCTCTCACCACCGCCGCGAACGGTCACGCCTTCATCCGACTGGTCGAAACCGTCGACACCGAGCCCGCGCCGGATCTCCACACCCATCGCGCTTGCGCGCGCGGCCAGGATGGATTCAAGGCGCTCCATCTCGACCGCCATGCTGGTGCCGGCCGGACCTGGCAGACGATAGGGCCACTTCGAGGTGTCGATGGTGTCGTGGAAGAACTGAATGCCGGCGAAATGGCCGCCCGGGCGGCGCGGCTGTTGCATCCAATGCGCTGAAGTCGATTGATCTTTTTCGCGCTGCGGCGCCAAGATGTCATCCAGCAACCCGCGACGGTAGAAGGCTTCGATGGTCGGCGCGGAAAGGCCGCGCATGCCGAACGGCAGCCTTTTCAACGGCGAACGCGGGTCCTCGGCCTGCTCCAGCACCAACACCGAGAGGCCGGCCAGTTGCAGTTCGCAGGCGAGAAACAGACCGACAGGGCCGGCACCAGCAATCACAACATCATGAATCATGAGAAAATCGCGCATGAACTACTCCTTTATGGTCGTTCGACCGGAGCAGTTCGTCGTTTCGAGAACCACACGGACGAACGGTGGGACGCTTGAGCAGCGTCCGTGTTCGTCGTGGAGAACTCATGCACGAGGCAAGGAACAGAGCTTTCGTTTCCGAAAGGACTTGGGCCAACCACACCAAGTCATGCCTTTTCCGACATCGGCAACATAGCCGCCGGGCGATCGATCGGCAACAGAAGATATGCCTTTCTGAGGAAGGTTGGGGTAGAGCGTCAGTGCACGCCCGCGTGGCCTAAAAGCGGAGCTCTAAACC
This sequence comes from Rhizobium sp. WSM4643, assembly GCF_025152745.1. Taxonomy (NCBI): domain Bacteria; kingdom Pseudomonadati; phylum Pseudomonadota; class Alphaproteobacteria; order Hyphomicrobiales; family Rhizobiaceae; genus Rhizobium; species Rhizobium sp. WSM4643. The sequence continues at coordinate 2,598,288 of NZ_CP104040.1, forward strand.
TTCGACAGGGTCTTTGGTGAAATCGGAATATCGTATCCAGCGAGGAACGACCTTAAACAACACGGCGCCCTTCTCGACAAACTCTCGCTCGACTGGAACGCTTTCAAGATGCGCCTTCTGGTATTCCTGCACGTCGGAGGCGGAAACCTTCATGGCATCGCCCTCATATTGCACCGTGATGTTCTTGTCCCAACCGACGACAAGTGCGACGCTTCCTCTATCCGACAGGTTTTCGAACTTGCGCGTCTGTTCGAAGGTATCGAACACGATTTCGAGGTTGTCACGCACCGAAAAGTCAATGACCGCAGCTTCAGGCTTGCCGTCCGCATGCGATGTCGCGATCACAGCCAGGGTGTGCCGGCGCAAGAACTCCAAGATCACTTTCTTGCCCTGAGCGTTATCCATGGCTGAAATCCCCGAGGTGACGTAGAGGGGTATCGAGAGCATGCGAACTCGATGCATGCTCATATCTGAAGCCTGACACAGCGCCGGAGCGAGTCAAGATGTGACGTCGGCTTCCCCTTCAGCCTGGAGGGTCGCGTATTCGTAGCCGCTCAGAGCGAACGAGAACCGGCATAGACTATGCCCGGCAGGCAGTTCGTCGCCGACAATGTCCACCTCGCCGCGGAAACGGTCACCTTCTGCTTGCCGGACGCAATTGATCTCCTCTACATAGGCAGGAAAAAGAGGAGGCCGAGCATGCATTCCATCGAACACCCCGGCAAGACGATCGGCGATTTCTGCCGGCCGGATCAAATGGCTCTCGTCGTCTATGACATGCAGATCGGCATCATGCGGCAAATGCCTGACGGGGCCGGCATCACCACCCGTGTCCTGTCGGTTCTGACCGCCGCGCGGGCATCGAACTTTCCCGTCATCTTCATGCGGCACATGTCGATGCCGCTCGCTCTGATGGGCGCCTTCCAGCGCCGTCAGGCCATGGCCTGGCAAAGGATCGACGATCCGGCCGCCATCAAGCCCTGGTTTCTCAGAGGAAGCGAAGGCTTCGAGATCGTCCCCGAACTTCAGCCGCGCTACGACGAGGCGGTGATCGACAAGATTACCTTTTCGGCTTTCGAAGGCACGCCTTTGTCGATCATTCTGCGCGATCTGGGTCTGACCAGCTTCGCCATTTGCGGTGTCGCCACCGAAATCGGCATCGAGCCGACGGTTCGCCACGGTGCCGACCTCGGGCTCGTGCCGCTCGTCATCAGCGACGCCTGCGGCGCCGGGCATGCCGAGGCCGCCGAGCGCTCATTCGCCAACATGGCCTTCATGGGAGATGCGCTGATCTGCCAGTCGGCCGATTTCATCGCGGCAGCCCGGCAGAGCTGACGCTCTCTCGACCTGCCGTGTGAGGCTTCGCGGCGAACGCGCGCGCACCCTTGGGTCAGCCCCTGTGTGTGATGAAACAACAAGACCCCAGCCATACGGAGCCGCCGGCGCCCTCGCCTCACCGAGAAGACGTCAATCGCGGGCGAGGCCGTCGATCGCCCTCGCCAATTTCACGAGATCTGCGGCGTAGAACCCGGCGGCGTTGAGACAATTCGTCTCGAGCAGCTTCAGCCCCTCCTCGGTCCGACAGATATCAATGACATAGGCTTGGGAGTAGCCGGGGTTGATATCAACCATGCGCTGCCCGAAATCCAGCGCATCAGCATCGATCTCGTGGCGGTGGACGACACGCGATCCGTCTTTGTAGAGCGAATAGGTGACGATCTGGCCGTCGACCACCCAGAGACGCCATTCGCTGCTGATGCGGACAGGCTCGGTCAGCATCAGCAGCGTGTCGTGACGAAGCGATCCGTTCGGGATTTCATCTTCGTCGAGCGCCAGTACCGTTTCCGCCATACGGATGATCTCGCCAGTCGATTTGACATTTCCGGGCTCCTCCTTGCTGTCGTCGACCGGGCGCAGGAACCAGTCCCTTCCGTCATCCGCCAGACACCGAGGGACATCCCGGAGTGTCAGGAACAGCGCATCAGCGCCGTTGAGAAGGTAAGGATGCCACACCTGTTCGTGAACGAAAGGACGCAGCTTGAAGACACCCGGCCGGTAACCGTTCGCCTCGGCGTTCTTCCACAGCGTGTAGGAGCCAAACATGATCACCGAACCCGGATCAGCGACGACCGGCTCAGGGATGAGCTCGCCGACGAACGGTACGACCTTGTGCCATGTGTAGGAGATTCCGAGCTGGTCGAGCGCATCGGCCAGCTTGTTGGTATCTTCGAACTGCTGGAGAAGCCACTGCATTCTGTTCCCTGCCTTTCTTACAATCCGTCGGACTACCAGAAAGCTATTTAAAAGGGAACAGCCGCAGCATTGCAGCTATGCGTGGCAGCAGGAACCATTTCCGGTGCCATCGGCCGAACGTTGCAGGCGATTGTCGACACTCTGGCTGTTTCCTTCCGGCGGCAGGTCCATGGCGATGTTGGATGCGAAGAAGCCGTTCGGTTTCAGCGTGAAGCCGGCATATTCCACGGGCATGATCGGAAAATCCTCGGGCTTGCAGACATGGGTATGGCCGAAGGAATGCCAGAGCACGATATCGGCATTCTCGATTTCGCGGTTCTGCTTGACGTAACTCGGCAGGCCGTCGCCGCCGGCATGCACGTTCGGATAATCGCCGCTCGCATATTTTTCCTTGGCATCGAAGGCCGTGACCCAGATGTGTTTCTTGGCGAAACCGCCGCGCTGGGCAACGGTCGAATCCGGCTGGGCAAGCATGACCGGCGACGGCATGACGACAATCTTGTAGCCCGGCGCCTTGCCGACGCTGTTCTCTATGTTGGTGTTGGAGACTTTCCAGTAACGGCCGGTCTCGCCATTGGCGAGTGCAGGCGAATCGAGTTCGCGCTTCAGTACACGGCTCCTGGTATCGAAGACATTGCCATAGGGATTGTCCTCACCCCAGGGACGCGGCGCGAACTCATGCTCGGTCACGGTATTGTCGCCGCCGTCGACATCCATGTGCAGGCGCGCATTGAAGAAATGCTGGTGCGTCGGACCGCCGAGATTGTCATCGACCATGCCGCCCCATGGATAGGTTTCTCCGGTCGCGACCGCCGCCGTCTGGATGATGCCGGTGAGCTTGGCTTCGAGCTGGATCGCGCCGTCCTGGTAGAGATACCAGTAAAAGCCGTAATCATAATTGCCGACGGTTGCGAAGAAGGAGATGACGAGGCGGCGCGAACGGCGCACTTCGAAAACACCGTTGCGGAATTCGTAATGCTTCCAGAGGATGCCGTAATCCTCCTCATGCATGCAGATGGCATTCTTCATGATGAAAGGCTGGCCGAAATCGTCCGCCGCCGGCACGTCGAAATAGTGAATATGGCCGAGGCAGTCGCAGCCGAGTTCGAGACAATTGGCCAGGCGTCCGAGACCATATTCGCCGGCATCGAAGGCGCTCTTCCAATAGTGGTTCGCTGTCGGATCGGCATAGGGCACGACCATTTCGGTGATACTGGCGCGAAAGACGACGGGTCTCAGCCTGCCCTGATCCCTGATGCCGAGTTCATGGAGAACGAGGCCCTCGCGCGGGGTGAAACCGACACGGAAACTCCAGTTCTGCCATTCGACTTTCCAGCCGTCGACAGTAAAGCTCGGCCCTTGCGGCTGAACGATATACAGCGGCGTGAGATCGGGCCGCGGTTCCGGGAAGGTTTCGCGGCCATAATTGCGCTTCTTCCTCGGAACCGGAATGATCTTCTCATCGTCGACGAGATCGACCACTCGGTTGGTGATCAGATCGACCACCGCCACCACGCCCTCGATCGGATGCGCGTAGCCGTTGTCACGGATATCCTCGCGCCAGTACGACACAGCGCGGACGATGCGCTTTCCCCTCTCGAATTCGCGGCCAAAATAGCCCGAGGAAAAAGGATCGATCTGGATGAGCGGAATATCCTCGTCGGTAATGCCGCGCTTCTTGACGGCAGCGATCCAGCGCGGATCGGATTTGACGGTGCCTTCAACGGTTTCGAACTCGCACAGCATGACCGGCGGCTGGCCATAAGGCAATTCATCGAGAGGCAGCCGGATATAGGAGGACACCGTGCCGGCAGTCAGGTCTACGATGCCCTCGAACGTTTCGCCATTGCTGATATCCAACGCCAGCATGAAGGCGAGGCGCGGCAGCCTGTCGCCCAAGCGATGGGCGGCAAGATCCGCCTTGGTCGGCTCCTCCAGCCGGGTTATCGGAAAGCGGAAGGTGGGTGCGAGTGTCTGCGTATCCTTGAGTATGGCAACGGCAGAAGCGATCTCGTCGAGGCTCAGAGGATCGAGCGGATGGGTGACTGCGACAACGGCGTCCATGGATATACCTCTTTGGTTTTGGGCCTCTTGGTTTCGGAAGAGACGACGCACCATGGCGCGTCGCTAGCTGCGGTGATCAGGATCGACCGGAGCAGATCTGCGTCTCGATCATCATCGTGCCTCGATGAATGCAGAACACTGAGCAGAAGGCGTGCGCCTCAATGGCAACCAGCAATGTTGCGCCGGCAAGGCTCGCGACCGCGAGAACGAGAAGGCGATCGACGGGTGCAAGTTCGAAAACGGCACTCATTCGAAGACCTTTCCAAGGGAGGCGTAGAGAGCGGGCTTGGATCTCTTGATCTGGACCGCAAACAGCGCGCCAAGAATGCCCACCAGCACCATGGCATAGGGGAAAGCCTTGACGATCGGGCTTTCACTGCCGGAAAGGAGTGAAAGATTGGAACTGACCAGCACCAGCGAACCAACGAGGCCGAGCAGCGCCAGCGCCGGAGCGATCATCGTGGTCCAGGCGCTATATCCGTTCGGCGTCTTGCGGAAGAACATGACGATCGCGACGGAGACCAGCACCTGCACCAGCAAGATACCGATACCTGCAAGCGCTGCCATCCACGAGAACACGACAGTGTAGGGGTCGGCGCCGAAGATGACGAATAGGGCAAGGACGATGGCCGCGATCAGACTTTGCAGCAGACCCGCAGTATAGGGTGAGCCATGCTTGCCGTGAACCTTGCCGAGCACCTGTGCGGCCAGGCCTTCACGGCCCAGGGCGAAGAAGTAGCGGTTGAGCGTATTGTGGAAGGACAGAATGCAGGCAAACAGGCTGGTGATCAGCAACACGTTCATCACCTGGCTCGACCATGCGCCGAGCACGGAATTGGCGGCGGCGAAGTAGAAGCTGTCAAGGCCGGCAGCAGCAGTGGCCTGCACCTTGCTTGGACCGTAGAATTGCACGATTGCCCAGGTGGAGAAGGCATAGAAGAGTGTGATGAGCAGCACCGCGACATAGGTGGCACGGGGAATGGTCTTTTCCGGATTTTCGGCTTCCTCGCCAAAAATGGCCGTAGCTTCGAAGCCGATGAACGAACCGATGACGAAGACCAGCGCCGCACCAAGGCCGGGCGCGAAGACCGACGATGGCATGAAGGAGGAGAAGCTGATGCCTTCCGGTCCGCCACCTGAAAAGACGATCGCAAGATCCAGAACCAGCAATATGGCGATTTCAGCAATCATGCAGACGCCGAGGATCGCGCCTGAGAAGGCGATGTTGCGCTGACCGCAGACCAGCACGACGACCAGTGCTGTGAAAGCCCAAGCCCACCAGGGCAGGACCAAACCGAGGGGCGCTATGGCATTGGCCATGAAGAAACCGAACAGGCCGTAGATGGCGATCTGAACCGCGCTATAGGTGACCAGCGCCATGAAGGCGCCACCCACGCCAGCCGGCTTGCCGATGCCATGGGTGATATAGGTGTAGAAAGCGCCTGCCCCGCCTACATGCCGGCTCATGGCGGTGAAGCCGACCGAGAAGAGCAGGTAAAGCAGGCCGGCGAGCACGAAAGCGCCGGGGACGCCGGCGCCATTGCCAAAAGCAAAGGCAGCCGGCGAAGCGCCGACGACGGCCGTGAGCGGCGCGGCCGCGGCAACGACGAAGAACACGATGTGGGCGAGGCCGACCGAGTTCCTGGCCAGACGACGCTCCGGCGATAATGGTGCGGGCATGCTTGCTTCCAGTGTCATGGAGAACCCCTCTTTGCTTGTTTGTTGCCAAGAAGGTAAGCGCGGCGATCTGGCCCCGAAATTGCAGTTTATGCCAATGAATCGATAATTCGCGCCACGACGGTCACCGGAGACGCTGAAAATGGCAGTTGCATCGCATTTGATCAGCCGCATGCCCACAGTTGCTTCAATTCGAGCCTCCGTCTTGATCCCGCTGGTGCAACAAATCGATAAAAGATCCGGGAAAACCGACCTCCTTCTCGCTTCGCACGGCATTTTGCGCTCGCAATTGGACGATCCCTACGCTGTCCTGCCCATGGCGCGTTATGTCGCGCTGTTCGAGGAGGCCGCGACGATAACCGGCGAACCGGCACTGGGAGCTCGCATGGGCACCGGGTTCAAGCCCGCCGACATCGGCCCCATCGGCATGCTCTTTGCGCTCTCGCCGACCATTCGCAGCGCTTTCGAACGGCTGTCGAAATATGTGAACGCGGTACAAGGCGCGACCAGTTCCGGCGTGTTCGAGGAAAATGGCGATTTTGTCTGGAGCTACCGGATCGTCGATCCAGCGATGTGGCCGCGCCGGCAGGACAGCGAATTCACGATCGCCGCCTCCTGTCAACTCGTCCGCTCGTGCTTCCGCCGTGGCTGGCGGCCGATCGAAATCCAACTCGAGCATCACGCCCCTCGCGACGCCGGTGTGCTGGAACGCATCTGTGGCGCGCGCATCCTGTTTGCCCAATCCGGCAACCGGATCGTCATGAACAGGGCGGAGGCTGATCGTGTGCACCGTGCGGAAGACAAAAGCCTGGTCGAGATCCTGGAGCGGCATATCGGCGATCTGGTCAACGAGCCAGCGGCCGGCGATATCGTCACGGAAAAGGTCCAGGCTCTGATCGGCATCTATCTCGGCCGCAAGCCGGTGACGGTCGCAACCCTTGCCGCCGAACTGAAGATGTCGCCGCGAAGCCTGCAGCGCCGGCTGTCGGAGGAAGGCGTGTCGCTTCGCGATCTCGTTCGCCAGCACCGCCAGACACTTGCCGCCCACTATCTCGGCGACCGACATGCCGCACCGATGTCCGAGATTGCCAGTGTGCTGGGTTATGCAGACAACACGGTGCTATGGCGTGCACTGCGATCCTGGGAAAAGAAGGGGAACGACCCATCTTCGACAGGTTGATCGAAGAAGCATGGCAACGGAGATCGCCCGATAGCTGCCCACGCCAGATCGCGGCATTCTCCAACGCGCCTCATCCTTGTACGTTGCGATCCAAAGGATCGCCTCGAAGGACACGCCGCAGCGCCGCTTCTTGCGCCATTGCATCTAACGCCGGAACACCTGCCTCGTCCTTCGAGGCCCCTTCGGGGCACCTCAGGATGAGGCTCTCTTGAGCGTTGCGCCTGCCCGGTGACGGCGCTCGACGCCCTTTGCCGCCAGGATGTCGTCGACGGCGGTTGACGTCAGAAATTCCGACAGTTGCTCGGCAGCGTCTGCGTCGGTTGAATCAGCGCTGATGCCGATGGCGAAGTCGATGTAACTTTGGAGTTCTGCCGGAAATTGACCCACAAGCATGACCTCGGGAGCAGCGGCGAGAATCGACGTCACGGGAACGACGCCCAACTCGGCCTCGCCACGGCCGATGGCCGCCGCTGTCTGCCCTCCTGATATGGCCACCAGCTTGGGCTTCACCTCATCGGCAATTCCCAGGCTTTCCAGCAAACCGGAGAAATAGCCGCCGCTGCTTCCTTCACTGGCGTAGGCGATTGATCTGGCGCTCTTCAACGCATGTTTGAATGCTCCCACCGACCCAATGTCGAGCGGCCGATTGCCTGCCTTGGCCGCTACCCCCATTGCGATCCGGCCGAACGCGACCTCGCTCCCCGCCTTGACTTTTCCCAAGGCGGTCAGATCCTCAACCAGGTTCGGATTGGTGATGACGAGGTCAAAAGCTTCCCCGGCTTCAATCTGCTTCTTGACGACAGGATTGAGCTCCCACTTTACCGCAACCGTGAATCCTGTGGCGGTTTCGAACCGGGATATGAGAGCAAGGACGGCAGGTCGGACCGCAATGGCGCCAAAGAGTCGGATTTCCTGAGTCATGACCGAAATCTGCCCCTGATCTATCGATCTAGTCCAACCGACCCTACGGCCCCGTCCCAAAGAACGCCACCCGCGTGAAAATCGTATAGTCCGCCTCCGACACCATCAGCGCCACGAACACCAGCACCAGCAGCGGCGGCAGAAGTATGGCGTAGACAAGCGCCAGCCGTTCCCAGGCCATGTGCATGAAGACGGCGACGATGAGGCCGGCCTTCAGCATCATGAAGAGCAGGATCAGCGTCCATCTCAGGTAGCTTTGGATGCCGAGATAATCGACCATGTAGGACGCCGCGCTGAGCACGAAGAGCAGGCCCCAGACGAAGAAGTAGAGCCCGATCGGGTGCTGCTGTCCGGTATGTGCCTGTGCATGCGCCGTTTGGACTTGTGCATGCGCCGTTGTCTCGCTCATGACGACCTCACCACAGATAGAAAAATGCGAAGATGAAGACCCAGACCAGGTCGACGAAGTGCCAATAGAGGCCCATGATCTCGACGGCCTCGTAGCGGCCTTTCCGGCTGGTGAAGAAGCCGCGCCGTTCCACGTCGAAATCGCCCCGCCAGACCTTGCGGGCGACGATGATGAGGAAGATGACGCCGATCGTGACATGGGTGCCGTGAAAGCCGGTGATCATGAAGAAAGTAGATCCGAACTGTGCCGCCCCCCACGGGTTTTCCCAGGGGCGCACCCCTTCGGTGATCAGCTTCGTCCATTCGAAGGCCTGCATGCTGACGAAGGTTGCGCCGAGAAGCGCTGTCAGCAGCATGAGGATCGCCGTCGTGCGGCGGTCGCGGCGATAGCCGAAATTGACCGCCATCGCCATGGTGCCGCTGCTCGAGATCAGCACGAAGGTCATGATCGCAATCAGGATCAGCGGCACGTCCTGGCCGCCGATATGGAGCGCAAAGACCTCGCTCGGATTGGGCCATGGAACGGGCGTCGACATGCGGGCGGTCATATAGGCGATCAGGAAACAGCCGAAGACGAAGGTGTCGCTCAAGAGAAAGATCCACATCATCGCCTTGCCCCAGGAGGCGGTCTTGAAGGCGCGCTGATCCGAGCTGAAATCGGCCGCGACACCGCGCAGACCGGCCGGCCTGAGGCCTGGCTCGCCGTGTGTCTCGATAGTCTGTGCCATCTGCAAAGCTCCTAATTCAGAAGGGTGCGGCAGAGATCGACGAAATCATTCGCCCAGCCGGCAAAGAGCGCGAAGAGCAGCAGCCAGACGGCGAGCATGAAATGCGAATAGATGGCGGAAAGATCGACGCTGAGGCGCAGCCTGTCCGGCGTGACGTCGGTTGAAAATGCCCTGACCGTCGTATGCGTGAGCACGGCGAGTCCGCCGAGGATATGCAGGCCGTGCAGGCCGGTCAGCATGTAGAAGAAGCTGTTGGCGGGGTTATCGGCCAGCACATAGCCGGCCGCCGTTAGCTCCCGCCATGCCTGGATCTGCCCGGCGAGAAAGAAGACGGCAAGGCCAAGTCCTGTCACGAGCGCCGGCCGCAGGCTTTCCATGCGGCCCTGCCCCGCCTCTCGTCTCGCCCATTGCAGCGCCGCACTGCTCAAGGCGAGTGCTGCGGTGTTCACCCAGAGCAGCCGGGGGATTGGCATGCCCCACCAATCGGCCGACGCCATACGCATGAAATAGGCGCTGACGGCAAGGCTGAAGACGGCGCCGACGACGCCGAGAAACACGAAGAGGCCGATCTTCACCGCCGGCGGCTGTTGCCGCTCAGTGCCGATATGATCCGGCATCTGCACCGACCCGGTTTCGAGCCAGGGCTTCGAGGTCAACCGCTGCCCGGAAAGCCACCAGATCATGATGGCGGCGATGGCGGCCAGGAAGATCAGCACGACGCTCATGCCGGAACCTCCCGGGTGATGCCGTCGCTTGCCGGCACATTCTGCGGAATGAAATCCTCGGTCGCCCCGGGCACGCTGTAGTCATAGGCCCAGCGGTAGACGACCGGCAGATCCTTGCCCCAGTTGCCGTGGGCGGGCGGCGTCTGCGGCGTCTGCCATTCGAGCGTCGTTGCCCGCCATGGATTGCCGCCGGCCTCCCTGCCCCGGAAAAGGCTCCAGACCAGATTGAACAGGAACACCATCTGCCCAGCCCCTACAACAAGCGCCATGACGGTGATGAAGATATTCAGCGTATGGGCCGAAGGCGGAACGAAGGCCGTTTCTCCCATCTCGAAATAGCGGCGCGGCACCCCGAGCAGGCCGAGATAATGCATCGGGAAGAAGATTGCATAGGTGCCGAGGAAGGTGATCCAGAAGTGGATCTGGCCGAGCACCTCGTCGAGCATGCGTCCCGTCACCTTCGGATACCAGTGATAGATGGCCCCGAAGATGACGAGGATCGGCGCCACCCCCATGACCATGTGGAAATGCGCGACGACGAACATCGTATCCGACAGCGGCACGTCGACGACGACGTTGCCGAGGAAGAGGCCGGTCAGGCCGCCATTGACGAAGGTGACGATGAAGGCGAGTGCAAAGAGCATGGGCAGCGTCAGGTGGATGTCGCCGCGCCAGAGCGTCAGCACCCAGTTATAGACCTTGATGGCCGTCGGAACGGCGATGATCAGCGTCGTGGTGGCGAAGAAGAAGCCGAAGGCCGGGTTCATGCCGCTGACATACATGTGGTGCGCCCAGACGACGAAGCTCAGCGCACCGATGATGACGATCGCCCAGACCATCATGCGATAGCCGAAGATATTCTTGCGCGCATGCGTGCTGATCAGATCCGAAACGATGCCGAAGGCCGGTAGAGCAACGATATAGACCTCGGGATGGCCGAAGAACCAGAACAGGTGCTGGAACAGGATTGGGCTGCCGCCGCCATGCTGCAGCTGCGTGCCCATCTCGACGATGGCGGGCATAAAGAAGCTGGTGCCGAGCACGCGGTCGAACAGCATCATGACGCAGGCGACGAAGAGGGCGGGAAAGGCAAGCAGCGCCATGACGGTGGCGGTGAAAATGCCCCAGACGGTAAGCGGCATCCGCATCAGCGTCATGCCGCGCGCCCGCCCCTGCAGCACCGTCACCACATAGTTCAGCCCGCCCATAGTGAAGCCGATGATGAAGACGATCAGAGAGGAGAGCATCAAGAGGATGCCCCAGTCCTTGCCGCCGGGTGTGCCTGACAGAACCGACTGCGGCGGATAAAGCGTCCAGCCGGCTCCTGTCGGGCCGCCGGGGGCGAAGAAGCCGGCAACGAGGATCAGCACCGCAAGCAGATAGATCCAGTAGCTCAGCATGTTCGCATAGGGAAACACCATGTCGCGGGCGCCGACCATCAGCGGAATGAGGTAATTGCCGAAGCCGCCGAGGAAGAGCGCGGTCAGGAGATAGATCACCATGATCATGCCGTGCATAGTGATGAACTGGTAATAGTGATCGGCATCGATGAAGGAGAGAGCGCCGGGAAAGGCGAGCTGAATCCGCATCAGCCATGAGAGCACCAGCGCCACCAGGCCGATCGAGATGGCGGTAATCGAATATTGCACGGCGATGATTTTCGCATCCTGGCTGAACACATATTTCGTCCACCAGCTATGTGGATGATAAAGCTCGACATCCTCGACTTCAGCGGATGGAATGCTGCCGGATGGAATCTCGACCATGATTTCTCTTCCCTTTCCCCGCCGGTTAACCGAACCGGCAAGCGATCTGTGACCGCTACGCCGGTTCAGTTTGCCGGCGGCGGTTCTCCCGATGACGCTGTCAACTGGGTGAATGTCTGCTGCTGCCCGAGCCAGGTCTGGTAGTCCGCATCCTCGTCGACGACGACGGTGCCGCGCATTTGCGGATGGCCGACGCCGCAGAGTTCGGCGCAGAGAATCTCGAAGGTCCCCGTCCGGGTCGGCGTGAACCAGAAATAGGTGATCATGCCGGGGATCATGTCCATCTTGGCGCGGAACTCCGGCACGTAGAAATCATGGAGCACATCGACCGAACGCAGCAAGATGTGCACCGACTTGCCGATCGGCAGATGCAGCTCGCCGCCCTCGATGATGACGTCGTCAAGGCCGCTTGCATCATTCTTGTCGAGGCCGAGCGGATTTTCGGGGGTGACGTCGCGCGTCTCGGCCCGGCCGAGCTTTCCGTCGGCACCGGGCAGCCGGAAGCTCCACTGCCACTGTTGGCTGACGACCTCGACCGATGCAGCATCTTTGGGCACCGTAATGAACTGGTTCCACACGATCAGGCCGGGGGCCAGCATCGCCGCAACGCCGACCGCCGTTCCCCCTCCCAGCAGCAATTCCAGCCTGCGGTTCTCGGGCTCGTAATGCGCCCGGTTGCCTGGCTTGTGCCGGAAGCGGAAGACGCAATAGGCCATGAACGAAACCACCGCCACGAAGACGATGCCGGTGATCCAGAAGGTGATGACGAGGGTGCTGTCGATATAGGTCCAGTTGGACGCAATCGGCGTCCACCACCACGGGCTCAGCACATGGAACAGCACGGAGCCGACGACAATCAGGACGAGGATCAGCACGACAGCCATGTCCGCTCCTCCTCGAGCAGTGACCCGTGAAACCGCATTCCGTAAAAAGTTCGTCTTTATTATCGCACAGATAGAAAATATCGGCAATTACGGCAATTTAGGCACGCGCCACCGGCCGCGACCAGTCATTTGGAGTAATGCCCGCAGTTGGAATATTGCCCATCATTTTGAATATTGCTTCAGATAGGCGATGAGATCGGTGATCTCCTGATCGTCCTTCAGGCCGACGAAGGCCATCTTGGTGCCCTTCACCTTCGCTTTAGGATTGTGCAGATAGTCGCGTAGCGTCGCCTCGTCCCAGACGAGACCGCCGTCTCCGGCCGCCTTCATTGCGGCCGAATAGGCAAAATTAGGATGCGTTCCGGCCTTCCGGCCGAACAGCCCGTTCAGCGACGGGCCAACCTTGTTCGTATCGGACTCGGCGATATGACAGGTCGCGCATTTCTTGAAAACGACAGCACCCGCCGTCGGATCGCCCTCCTGCGCCCCGGCGCTACCGTGGAAAAGGGTAATAACGGATGCGGCGATCAGCAGAACAACACGGTAATCCATGGCAAACCTCATCCTCCCAAAGGTCGCCACCCACTCGCACCCTCCACAATCATTCGCGTGCGGGTAGTGGTTCTATCCTTAAAGCTTAGTCCTTCGCGGGTGCAAGTCAATCCGTTCCAGTGGGCCACATGGACGCAATCTGATGTCGGCGGATCCGGCGCAGATGATGCAGGTCCCGCGCCACCTCAGCTGCCGCGACTATGCCCTGATCGAAAGCGTCTCCTTTACCGCCAACTCGGCCATGGAAAGTGCGGCTTCGCGGGTCCTCGCGGCGGCGATGAAGCGGCCGTTGTGGCAGAAGCTCGCCCCCTCTATGCCGCAAACCGCCTCCAGTGCGCCATTGGTGAGCCCGGCCCAGGTCGCCGGCAGGTCGGCCCGGAGTTCGAAGCCCTCGTCGCCGCGGCGAATGCCGGTCACGCACCAGTCCTTTTCGCGCGGATGAACGACGAACAGCAGGTGATCGGCGCCAGCCTTGACGATGGCGGGACGGAAGGGCATCCCCCTCGGCAATTCCAGAACACGCCCCTCTCCCGCCGCCTCGATCGCCCGATGCACGATCGCCTCGGCCCGCAATTTTGCGGCACTCTGGGCGATCCTGGCCTCGACGAAACTGCGGGCAATGGCAAGGGCCGCGTGGAAGGCGTGATCGTCGGCTTCAGGGTCCGTCTCGTCGAAAACCGGTTTCAGGGTCTCCAGCAGCGCCGGCAGTGTCAGCCCGGCCAGCGGCCCCGACGGGCTAAGCGCACCGTTGTCGGTCAGATCGATCGGCAGCACGAAGCTGGCGTCGAAAGAGCCATGCATCGCTTCCACATGTGCTTCGGGAAGACTGGAGGCTGCCAGATAATCACGGCCATAATGCTTCCAGATCAGGCCGAACGAGCTGTAGGGCTGGCCATCGTCGCGTAGCGGCGCGGCGCGCTGGTGGTGATCGAATATCCCGGCAGCAGGATCATAGGCTCCGCCGACATCATAAATGATCCGGTCTTCGCCCGGCGTGATCCACGCCGGCGCCCGGCTGCGGACGATACGCGCCTGCGGGAAAAGCCGGGTCAGGATGACGCTCGACAGCAATTCGTCGGCATGAAAGCCACCGGAATGGGTGACGAGGAAATCGGGGATCATGGAAGCTATGCGCCTTGTCGTTCGCGGACGATCCGCTTGCAGGTCGGCTTGAGATAACTGTTGCCGCCTGCCATCTCAACCCATACCTTAAATCGATGTCGATTTAAGAATAAAATGATGCACCAATCCAATGTGTTACAGCGCCCTTTCGCACATCGCCAAAATACCTTTCTCCAGCTGAATTCATCGAAGCCCCTGAAGGGTGCTCAGGATAAGAGGCAGTCCGTGGAAATCCCTCAGCACTTTCACGTTGTCGAGACGGCAGGATGGCTTGTGAACCACCGCATGAACTCCGCCCTCCCCGGTTACCTCATGATCAGTTCCAAGACCGACACCAACGATCTGTCGGATTTGCCTGAAGATACGTTGGCCGAATTCGGTCCATTGCTCGCAAGGGCTCAAAGTACGCTGAAACGGCATTTGAATGCGCAGCGCGTCTATATCGGCCGGTATGGACATGCGCCCGGTTATCCGATCCATTTCCATGTGATCCCGATATATGACTGGGTGGAGGAGTTGTTCTGGAAGGACGCTCGATATCGTCTGCTCGAGAATTTCGCAGAGAGACCCGGGGAAACAGCAACGGATGGCGCGGAACTGACGCTGTTTGTCTGGCGCGAATTCTGCGAACGCGCAGAGCCGCCACCGGTCAAAGGGCCATCGGTCTCAGAGGCCATCGAGTTGCTGCGGGAGACAATGCGGATTCCGGCGTCTCAAGCCTAAGACAACAGCGGTCCCGGCTGTCTTGCGACGAGCGCACGGCCGGCTGCCGCTCCGGCATGCAGGCAGATGAGCCCAATCGCCGCGAGAGAATTGATCAACAGAACATCAGCCACGACCGCTGCCGAAAACGCGCCCTCACCGGACGGAAGCACCACTGTTGCGGCAAGCAGCACGCCTTCATAGGCAACGAGGGTCATGGCGGTGGCCATTTCCTCGCCGCCACGCGGCTACAACGCATCCAGCGGTATCTTCAGATATCGCCTGCCATTCCCCTCCGGCTCCGGCAATCTCCCGCCTTGGATATTCACCTGCAGCGCGTGCAGCATCAGTTTCGGCTTGGGCAGCGTGCGGTCGCGCGCCTGACGCAGCGCCACGAAGCCGGGCTCGTCAACACCCGCAATATGAATATTGGCGCGCTTCTGCGCCGCCACCATGCTTTCCCAGCGCGGGTGCCGGCCGCCGGGCTGATAGTCGTGGCCGGAAAAGAGCCGGGTCTCCTCGGGCAGCGACAGGATCGCCTGGATCGAGTGCCAGAGGGAGCTAGCACTGCCGCCCGGGAAATCCGTGCGCGCCGTGCCGGAATCCGGCGTGAACACCGTGTCGTGCACGAAGGCGGCGTCACCGATCACATAAGTGATCGAGGCGAGTGTGTGCCCGGGCGAAAACATCACGCGGGCTTTAAGCGCGCCGATCTCGAACGTGTCGCCATCGGCAAACAGCCGGTCCCATTGCGAGCCGTCGGTTTTAAGCGCCGGCCAGTTGTAGATCTCCTTCCAGAGAGTCTGGACGTCGGTGACATGCGCTCCGATCGCCGTCGGCGCGCCGGTCTTTCCCTTGATGTAATGTGCGGCGGAGAAATGATCGGCATGCGGATGCGTGTCGAGGATCCACTCGATCGTCAGCCCCTCACTTTCGATATGAGCAAGGATGGCGTCGGCATTGGCTGTTCCCGTCGCCCCCGACATTTCGTCGAAATCGAGCACCGGGTCGATGATGGCACAGCGTTTCGTCGCCGGGTCGGAAACGACATATTGCACACTGCAGGTGCGGGGCTCGAAGAAGGCCTTCACATGAGCCGCCTGCCCCGACCGCCTTTCCAGCCAGCGGCGCGCGCCGGCAAGATCGAAGCCGAGGTTTTGACCGAAGGCCTCGATATCACCGTGCTTCATCCGCCCGTCCAGCACCTCGCCCAGTGCATAGAGCGTCAGCGCCCGCGTACCGCTCTTGCAATGGGCGACGACCGGCCCCTTCGCCTGCGTCACCGCCGTCTGGAAGGCGCGGATATCAGCCTCGGTGATCTCGGCCCCCTTCACTGGCACGAAGCTGTAGGCGAGCCCGACGGCGGCGGCGGAAGCCTTTTCCGCCGTATTGCCCGGCTGCCCCGGCTCCTCGCCATCCGGCCGGGCATTGATGACGGCGGCAAAACCATCAGCCGCGAAGGCGGCAAAACCTGCGGCGTCGGGCTGCCCCGCCACCGTTATCAACTCATTGACCCTCACGGATGTCATCGAAGCCCCTGCGCCCGCATCATGCAGTATCGCATGTATTACACTACAATCTCACAAGTATATTGCCGAGCGCAATAATACCTTCGGCCCGGCCGGTGCGCTGTCAAAACGACAGCGTCACCGCACTTGCCTGATCTCGACATGCATGGCGCTGGCGCTGACGACGATGCCGCCGTCGAGCATGTCCTCCTGTATGTAGCCTCGAGAGGCGACACAGGGCCGGCAGACCCAGATCGGCCGCCGCGCCGCTGGATCGACCCAGCATTGCGAGCGGATGGAGCGGCGGCACGTGTGTCATGCGCTCGCCGATCATTACGATCCAGGTCGTAGTGACGCCTCCGATAACCTCCAAAGCCGCCCGCGAGACGCGGCGACAGCATCCTCGTGCGGCATCAGCCTCACGCGCATACGATCAGTCCTGGCCCTGCAGGCGGTCCATGACCTGGAGCAAGAGATCGGCGCAGGCCTTCATCGGTTCGTCCTCGGCGCATTTGAGGTCGATCCTGGTGTTGCCGTCCTCTATGCGGAAATGCGCCGCCTTGGAGGGCGGCGGGAGCATCGGGTGATGACCGCGGAAGCCCCTGTCGCCACGGAAGCCGCCGTCATCGCGGAAGCCCATCTCGCCTCTCGGGCCATGCCATTGGCGATCGGGGCCATCGGGACGTTCTCTCGCGTCCGGCCGGTCCATCGTCGGCCCATCCATCGTCGACCCATCATCACCGGAGGCAGATGGAGGCGCTGGCGGCGGCGAAGGCGGTGTGCTGGATTCGGGCACGGCGGGCGGTGTGCCGGCCGATGGCGGGATGGGCGTTTGTTGCGCGAAAGCGACGCCGGAGAGCGCGGCGAGGGCAATGCCTGAGAGAAGAAGTCTTTGCATGGGAACGTTCCTGTGTCGTAGATATCAACTGCGTGGGTAAACACCGCAGCGCGGCTTTGGTTCACGCCTGTCAGCGCCTGTGATCGAAATCTGCAAATCGTCTGGGGACCTTTCGGCAGACGCAGCGCTTCGGTTCGTCCATCCTCGCGAACAAGGTGGCTCGCATGCAAGAAGCCGTCGTCGAAGCGTCCCTGGACTGTGACGGCCGCGAGCACGACGACGCGCTGATGCCGCCGCAGCCTTGTTTTCCGTGCGGGTGGAAACGCCGCCGCGCGCTCCAACACGCGAATGACTGAGGCGACGCTCGACGATCCCGAATTCCCGAGGCGTCTTTCGCCTCGCCTCTGCCTTGTTGCTCGCGTATCCTGACACACGATTCGCCGTCCGCAAACGAGGGTGGGCATGAACGAAGCATCAAAGGAGAGCGCGATGTCGGACGCCAAGAGCGGCATTTCTGGACTACGGCCGCATATTACAGTCATCGGCGTCGGCGGCGGTGGTGGCAATGCGATCAACAATATGATCGCGGAAAAGCTGGCAGGCGTCGAATTCGTCGCCGCAAACACGGATGCTCAGGTGCTGGCCACCTCCAAGGCGACGCGCCGCATCCAGCTTGGCGCGAATGTGACCGAGGGTCTCGGCGCCGGTTCGCTGCCTGAGGTCGGCCATGCGGCTGCCGAAGAGTCGCTCGATGAGATCATGGATCACCTGGCCGGGTCGCATATGTGCTTCGTCACCGCCGGCATGGGCGGCGGAACGGGCACCGGTGCTGCACCGGTCATCGCCCGCGCTGCGCGTGCCGCCGGCATCCTGACGGTAGGCGTCGTCACCAAACCCTTTACCTTCGAAGGAAACCGCCGCATGCGGATGGCGGAAATCGGCATCGAGGCGCTTCGCCAGGCGGCCGATACGGTCATCGTCATTCCGAATCAGAATCTCTTCCGCATCGCCGATGCGAAAACGACGTTCGCCGATGCCTTTATGACGGCCGACCGCGTGCTTTATGCCGGCGTCGGCTGCATAACTGATCTGATCGTCAAGGAAGGCCTGATCAACCTCGATTTCGCCGACGTGAAGTCGGTCATGTCAGGCATGGGCCGTGCGATGATGGGTACCGGCGAAGCCTCCGGTGAGAGCCGCGCGATGAAGGCGGCGGAAGCGGCAATTGCCAACCCGCTTCTCGACGATATCTCGATGCGGGGCGCCAGGGGCGTGCTGATCTCGATCTCCGGCGGTTCGGATATGACGCTGTTCGAAGTGGACGAGGCGGCAAGCCGCATTCGCGACGAAGTGCAGGAAGACGCCGACATCGTCGTCGGCGCGATCTTCGATCGCAGCCTCGACGGCAAGTTTCGCGTCTCGGTCGTGGCGACCGGTCTGGAAGGCAGCCCGCTGCCCGCATCCGCGCCTCACGCCGCCGAACAGATCCAGACGCGCACGCTGCAGTAAGCGCAGCGGCGCGACATATCCAAGCACGACAGCCTGCCGCGTCTTTTCAGACGCGCAACGCTGTCGTGCTTCAATGTCATGCGCTCCAGGAAATCGCAGCGATCACCAGTCGTTGATTCGCGATCACCTGTCGTTGATCGTGGGAAGGTGCGTTTCGACCTCTACGCGGCGCTTGTCATCCAGCGGCTCAATGTGCTTCTGCCAGAAGGCCTCGGCCTCCGGCGTGTCATCCTCCCAGTGGCGGATTTTAACGATATTGTCATCGATCTTCGCCAGCCGTTTGCCGCCAAGCCGCAGGTATTCGTCCGCCAGTTCTTTCGATCGGGTCGTCTGCATGTCGTGTTCCTCCATAGGTGAACCGAAAGGCCGATCGTCATTACCGGGTTGGCCGGCAATCGGCATCCCCGTTATCGGCGCTTCGGCGCCTTCCAGTTAAACAGTACGGCGGGATCATGGTTCCAAATCATCGGCCGAAACCGGTCCACGCGGCCGCTGAAGGCGTCGGCCGCCATCCTTGTTCCGCACGGCCCGCCGCTCTTGCCGCCGGGGCAGCCGGAGACGCGTGCTTTCCGAAAAGCGCGCATTTTCGGCATCATGCGCTAGACGAACAGGACGTCCGAGATATTGTGCACCACGGAAATTTCGTCGATCCCGGTGTTGGTGATGTAGAGATTATCTACCGCTGAGTCATAGACCACGTTGGTGATCAAGTCGTCTCCCGGTATGGCAATGTTGACGTCAACCGTTGTCTTGACCCCGGTTTCGAAGTCGAAGGCCGTGCCGATATGCTCGCTGCTGGAGGAATCGCCGAAGAAGAACGTGCCGTCGACGGCAAAGCCGTAGCCGAGCCCGCCGGCGGCGAAGGTCTTGGATTCGATCGGGCTCAGCGTTTCGGGATCGATTTTGGAGACCTGCCAGGTGGAATCATTGATGCGGCCGACGACGTAAATGCCGGTCGAATCCTGCATCGTATTGACGGCCGTGAATCCACCCCAGTCGAACGTACCCGCCCAATTCTCGCCGATAAGGCCCGGGATTGGGTTGCCCCGCCGATCGGACGATCCGTCTGCGGCATCCCACTTTGCGAGATAGGTCTGATCGGGGAAAGGATCCTCCAGGCCTCTCGCCTCGTTGGTTCTTCCGATGATCTCGCCGCCGCGGACAGAAAAATAGGTTCCGCCGATGTCATATTCGCCCTTGTCATAGTCGCCGAGAGAGATGGCGCCGCTGGCATGGTCGGCTTCAAATGCCGCGGCGTTGTCGTAAATGCTCACCATGGGACCATCTGGGAAACCATGGCCGGAACTGACGTAATACTTGCCAGTTAGCGGATCGATCGCGACCCCCTGGAGTTCGTAATGGTCCAGGAAGGGGCGCACCACATCCGCCTGGGCCTCGACATGATGGGTGTTCAACGACTTCCCGTCCGTCACGCCGTCGACGGTCAGAGTGATCACGCCGGCATCCGCGTGACCGGCGCCGTCGGAGACCTTGTAATATTGGAGTTTCTCGGTGACGTGCTCGCCATCATCGAGGCCCGCCTTCACGGCCGGGTCGAGATCGTAGGTGAAGCTTCCATCGCCTGCGAAATGGAAGGTGCCGAATTCACCCGCCACGTCGGTCGTCTGCCCTTGCCCCTGACCGGCAGGAATGCTGGTGCCCTCGACCGAACGCAGGAAGAGCGTGCCCGCCTCTCCCGGGTGATCATTGGCAAGCACGTTGCGGGCCATCTCGCTTCCTTCGTGGAAGGAGAAGGCGTCGTCGACCGCGATCGGCGGGCTCGTGACTCCGTGAATGTCGAGCTTGAAATGGCCGAAATCGGTATTGCCGGCGCCGTCGGAAATCTTGTAGCCGATCGTCTCCGTCAGCATCATTCCGTCAACGAAGCCCGCCTTGGCGGCCTCGTTCAGCGTATAGGTGTAAGAGCCGTCGGCCTTGACGTGGAACGTGCCGTATTCACCCTCGATATCGGTGACCTGCCCGGCCGTCTTGGCAAGAACTCGCTCGCCATCGAAGAAGTTGAGGAACATGTTGCCGGAGCCGCCGGCCAGATCAATATCCAGCAGATTGCCCGAGATCACGTCATTCTCGGAAGCGCTGCTGACATCATCGACCGCCACAGGTTTTGCAAGCACTGTCATGGATATCTCCTTCAAGATCCATTCGCCTTGGTCTATCGGGAGGAAAGCAGCTGAGATCGGCTCGGTCAACAAATTTTCTAGCAGGAGTAGTAATTTAGAACTTCACAGCTTTGTCACGTTCGGAGGGCTTCGCCCTGGCTCTAACTTGGCTTGAGGGACGGCCGAAGACGTCACGTCAAAGCTGAAGACAGCCTCCTCCCGAGGCGCCGAAGCCGGAGGCTACCGGCGCTTGTGAGATATGTCGGCGGCCGATCACCTCCGACACGGACGCACACGCTGCTACTGGGTCGGAGCAGACTGGACGGCCGGCGCGTTCGACGGCGCCTCGCCGGGATGGGCAAACAGCAGATATCCGAGCGCCAGGAGAATAGCGACGACGAAAATGACGAGCACGAAAATCATCATCCCGCTGCGTGCGGGTTTACCGGCATCAGGCAAGCCAATCACCCCTTCTTGTCGTCTTTGACTCTGACGCCCGGTTTGCCGATGGGCATGACGCGGTCCTTGTCAAAGACGCTGGGCGCCATGCCTTGCTGCTCGCTCGATTCTCGGATCGGCGGCTCACGGCCCGGGTGTCTGTCTGGCGTCCCGGCCATCTTGTCCGACCGCTGCTCTCTGTCTTCCATGATGTCCTCCTATATGCTTGAAACGTTTTCGCCCGAAAGAAATCGCCGATCAACGGTCGTTGATGGTCGGAAGGTGCCCTTCGGTTTCCCTCCGGGCTCGCCTTCGCCATAAATGTTCCGCACGGTTCGCCACTCTTACGACCGGGACAGCGGGGAGTTCCCGGATCGGCAACAACTAATAGAAGCGCTGCCGAGGTTCCCTCAAGCAACCGCCCTCGCCTCAGCCCACCAATCCCCTGATCTTCGCCGCATCCTCCGCCGTCGCCGGGTTGTACACCACCATGCTGAGATCCGGCCGGCCATCCACCTGGAAGGCGGAATATTCGAAAGCGAGTGGACCAAGGATGGGGTGGCGGATGTGTTTGGCGCCCTCGCCGTGGGTGCGCACGTCGTTATCCCGCCACATCGCCAGGAATTCCGGGCTCTTGCGGCAGAGTTCATCGACGAGAGGCTCGACCTCGGCCGCAGCACCCGCGCGGGCCGCGTCCACGCGGAAGGCCGCGACTACGAAACGGGCCACACTTTCCCAGTCGTACTGGGCGGCGCGCACGCGCGGATCGAGGAAGATGAAGCGCAGTACGTTGCGCTCCTCAGGCGGCAGCGCGCCGTAATCGGTCAGAAGCACGGTTGCCGCCCGGTTCCAACCGACGACGTCCCAAATCGCGGTGCGGATCAGCGCCGGGCTCGGGTCCAGCGCATCGAGCACGCCCTGCAGCCGCGGTGTCACCCCCTCTTGCCTGCGGTAGCGCACCTCGGGCGGGCGTCCAAGACCGAGCAGAAAAAGATGCTCGCGCTCGACATCAGTCAGCATCAGCGCGCGAGAGATCCGGTCGAGCACATCGGCAGACGCCGCGCCGCCACGGCCCTGCTCCAGCCAAGTGTACCAGGTCGGGCTGATATTGGCGCGGCTCGCCACCTCCTCGCGGCGCAGGCCGGGCGTGCGCCGTCTCTCCCCCGCAAAGCCGAAGGCGGCGGGATCGAGCCGCACGCGACGGTCCTTCAAATAGGTACCGAGCCGGTTATCCGAGGTGACGAACTCGCCCATCCTGTTAGCCTTTATACCATGATAATGTCACTACTTTACCATGATATCGGCAGAGCCGATATCTGTCTCCGGCAAAAACTGGAGATATCACATGCGCGTATTCGTCACTGGGGCCACCGGCTGGGTCGGCTCGGCTGTCGTCAATGAATTGATCGCCGCTGGCCATCAGGTGCTCGGCCTCACCCGCTCGGACAAGGGAGCGGATCAACTGGCCGCTGCCGGCGCCGAAGTCCATCACGGCACGCTCGACGATCTGGGAAGTCTGAAAAGCGGTGCGGCTGAGGCAGACGCCGTGATCCATACGGCATTCAACCATGATTTCTCGAAATTCGCAGAGAACTGCGCCGCCGACCGGCGCGCCATCGAGGCACTCGGCGAAGCCCTCCAAGGCTCCGATCATCCGCTGCTGGTCACAGCCGGCCTCGGCTTTGCCCCCGGCCGCGTCGGCACCGAGAAGGATCCGCCTATGCCGACATCTGAGACCTACCCTCGCGCCTCCGAAATCACCGCGGTATCGCTTGTCGCGCGTGGCGTGCGGGCATCCACCGTCCGGCTCCCGCCCTCGGTGCATGGCCATGGGGACCACGGCTTCGTGCCGATCCTCATCGATTTGGCCCGGCAGAAGGGCGTCTCTGCCTATATCGGCGAAGGCCAGAACCGCTGGCCGGCCGTGCACAGGCTCGATGCCGCTCGTGTCTATCGGCTGGCGCTGGAGCGCGGCGCCGCCGGCGGCCCGTTCCTGGCAGTCGCGGAAGAGGGAGTTCCCTTCAGGCAGATCGCCGAGGTCATCGGCCGGCGGCTCGATGTGCCCGCCGTGTCGCTCTCACGGGAAGAAGCGGCCGAGCATTTCGGCTGGTTCGCCATGTTCGCCGGCTTCGAGATCCCAACCTCTAGCGAGCACACCCGCGCGCTGCTCGGCTGGCAGCCGCAGGAACCCGGCCTGCTCGCCGACATCGACCATCCGGCCTATTTTTAAGAGAGCCCATCCTTGCTGAGGCGCTCGGGGCCTGGAAGGAAGAGGTGGGCGCCCCCGTCGGAAATTAGGGAGCGCCTTCCCAAAAACAGCTGCCTAACGCGAGCGGCCCTCGTTCATGTCGGCCGGGTCGTAATTGATGTCCCAATCCTTTTCGGGCTTGTTCTTGCCAGGCGGGTTCTTGTTCACCGTCGCATCCTCGGAGCCGGTAATGACGGTCGGCTTGGCGCTGGCGACGCCGCTGCTCTTCCGGTCAGCCCGCGACTTGGCGAACTGGCCGGTGGCATCTTTTTTCGGATTGCCCATGTCAATCGCCCTTCTGCTTCAGCGCGTCGCCGAGATCTCTCGTCTCGGGGTCGCGATTGTTTTCGCCATACGCATCGCGGTCGCGATCCGGATCGTCCTTGGCCTTCATGTAGCCGCGGGGCTTATTTGCCTTCGGCCCTTCCCAGCGGGGTGACTGATCGGTCGTGCCGGGGGCGCCGTCTTTCGGTGTCGTCATGCCCATCGTGGTTCCTCCTTGGTTGGAACAGGGAAAACCGAAAAGACCAGCAAGTGTTCCCGCGGCAATACTTTCGCGCGAAGCGCGCTCTATCGTAGCGAGGCAAGCGTGGCGCAGCAGAAAGCAAGCAAAGTGACCACGGCATTGACCGCGTGCGAATATTCCCATTGGGTGCGAAGGCTTTCCCAATTTTCCGGCTGCACGGTCCAGTTCTCCGTCGCCGCATTCGCCGGCTGGGTGAAGATCATGAAGATGACGAGATTGAGCGCGATCAGCGCGGCTGCCGCAACCGACAACATCATTGCGCTTCCATCAGCCCTGAGGGTCACGGCGTTGCCGATATTGGCCACGAGCGCCAGCGGCAGGAGCAGACCGACGATCCACCATCCGGCATAGGCCTGCTGCGCGATAAAATAGTCCGCCTTCGCCATCCCGATCTTGTTCAGGAGCGCGAAGGCGTGCGCTGCAGGTGCCACGAGCGCCAGGCCCGCTATGATGATGGCCAGGAATCTCATGGCGGATAAACCATCCGAAGGACGAAGGGTTCCAGCAGAAAATATGGAACAGTGTCGTCCGCCATCGGTTGATCAGAGGTCCACCTCAACCATGGAGCCGAAAAATGAGCAAGACCAACGTTCGTGAACTTCGGAAACGCGCCGAACAGCAGGTCAAGAACACCAGCGCCGGCGGCCATCTCGGCGGTACATATTTCGGGCAGCAACCGGACGGAAAAACTGCCTCGTCGACGACCAACGACAGCGCCAAAGCGCGGCCGAATGACGGAAGCAAATAATCGCCGGTGCGTTTCACCTCCCAGGAAAGCCCCCTGCTCCAGCCGCTATTGAATGGAGACGCCGCCGCGCTAGCTTCTGGTCGCGGCCGAGCGGCCGCGGGATACGATCTTCGGGCGAAGGCGGAGGGGCGACGTGGCATCCTATTCGATTGACGATGCGATCCGGGAACTTGCCCCGGCTCTCGGCAAGGCGCCGGCAGGCGCGGTCAGCGGCGAATGGACCGCCACCACGATGCAGGCGGGGCGTTCCTCCCGGAGGGGCGGCTACCTCGATGCCGAGGGAAAGCATGTCCCGGAGGATTCCAGGCATCCGCTCGACAGCATCGCGGATGTCGTCGAAAAGCTCGCTGCCTCAGAGGGGCCACGTTTCAACAAGATGGTGATCCGCTGGAAGAAGCCGAAATTTCCGTTCATGCAGGCGAAGATCGCGCTCGAAACCAGTTATGACCAGACGATCGTACCGCGCGGCCCCGACGACCCGATCTACGAGATTGCTGCGGCTGCGCGGCGCGCCTTCTGGCAGAGCCGCGGCACACTGCAGGAGGACTTCGCCGTCGAGCGCGGAACGGCCAATATTCACGCCCAGACAAAATGGTTCGGCCCGCATCGCCGCATCCTCGCCATCCACACGCCGGGAAGACTGACACTTGCCACTGACGGGCTGTCGACCCCCTGGGCCGGCATATCCGAGCCGGAGAACGGCGTCGAATGCGAGCTTTTCATGAAATTCGACGCTGCGAGACTGGATACGGCGGGGATCGAAAACTGGGCGAACCTGTTGATCAACATCGGAGACCTCGTGGCAGACGGTCATCGCGTCGCCCGCGATGTCGAGAAGCACGGCGCCATCCTGTTCTGCCGACTGACCGAGGATTATCTCCCGATGTCCCGCATCATGCTGAGCCGCGACGCAGGCCGGATCGATGGCCTGCCTTTCGGCTCCGTACCGCTGATCCGCGCGACCCCGATCGCCGAAGCCGAAATCGAAGGGCAGGACCTTTCCGACGACTGGGGCGCCACGGCCGCCCGGCACGCTCTCGCCAAACGCGCCATCAGATGATCTCAGCCGGATCGACTCAATCCGGCGCGATCTTTTGCTATTCCTGGATGTCGGGTTCGACGATTCTCGCGAGGTTTCGAAGCGACTCCTGCCAGCCGAGATAACAAGCCTCGGGCGGAATGACGTCAGGCACACCTGCCTGCACGATATCCACCTCAGTGCCGACCGAAACCTTCTTCAGCGTCACGGTGACTTCCATTTCGCCAGGCAGGTTGGGGTCGTCGAACCTATCGGTGTAGCGCAGGCGTTCGCCCGGGACGAGCTCGAGATATTCGCCGCCGAAGGCGTGGCTATTGCCCGTCGTGAAGTTGCGGAAGGACATTCTGAACGTGCCGCCGACAACCGGCTCCGAATGATGCACGGTGCAGAGGAAGCCGTTCGGCGGAAGCCACTTGGCAAGCGCGTCCGCCTCCAGGAATGCGCGATAGACTTTCTCCGGGCTGGTCGCCAGAACGCGGTGCAGGCGTATGGTACTCGGCATGGTCATGATCCTTTTGAATGGACTGAATGGACGAACCTAGGACGGGTGGGGCTTGGCCGATCCGACACCGGATCGAACTTTTCTTCAAGAAAAATTGCTAAAAGCATGTCACGCAAAAGTGTGCAGCCGTTTTGCGATAACGATATGCGTGGAAACAAAGACCTAAAGCGCAAGAGAAAACGCTGAAAGATTGGGACGCGCTTTAGGGCATCGCGGCTCAACCGGGCATGCCTTCGAACTGCGGAAGATCGAGCGGCCTTGCCCAGGCCAGCCGGCGCCGGGTGAACATCTCCACCCCGGCTCGATCAGTTCGGGCCGGTCGAGGCTGCTTAGCGTTACGAAGACGAGGCCGGGAAAGGCCGTTCTGACGAATCAGGAGATTTACCGCCACGCCGAGGCAGTCGTCGCCACGTTCCTGCCGGCATTTCTGATCCAGATAAGCGATGAACACCGCCGAAGATCCGGGCCGCAGAGTCCGACAATGACTGGAATTTTCCACGCGTGCCAACGAGCCGACTGTCACAAAGCTGCCGCTCAATCGTCAGCAAATCGCCCCCTTATCGCCGCACCGTGCCCTCTTAAAGGTTCCATCGTCACGACCTCGCCCTGCCTTTGAGGGCTGAGCGATTGACCGAGGCGGTCCTGCTGCCAACCAAATCATGCACTTGAAGAGGAATGAATATGATCACTCGTTACACATCTGTCGCAACATTGAGCGCGGCAGTCTTCAGTCTGCTTGCTTTCAGCCCGGCATCCGCTGTCGACATGGCCCAGGCGCAACAGCAGCCGGCGCAGGCGCAACCGCAGGGACAGCCCGGCGGCAGCGGTGCGACCGCTCCCGTCAGCGATCAGAAAATCGAGGCCTTCGCCGTTGCCTATCTGCAGGTCGACAAGGTGAGACAGGAATATTCCGCCAAGATCGGCGCGACGAAGGACGAGGCCGCCAAGCAGCAGTTGCAGGAAGAAGCCAAGAAGCAGATGGTCGATACCGTCCAGGCTTCTCCCGATATCTCCGTCGAGGAATACTCGTCGATCCTGACGGCCGCGCAGAGCGACCCGGCTCTGGCCAAGAAGGTTCTGGAAAAGATCGGCACGCCGCCCCCGGGCCAGCAACAACAGCAGCAGGGGCAGCAGCCGCCGCAGCAATAAGGCAACGCAGCGCTTATGTCGCCACGAATAGGCAGCGGACGCCTTACCGTTCGCGCCGGAAGCAGAGCCCGCCATTTGCCGGGCTCTGTTCACCTCGCCACGGCGACGACGGGATCGCTCAATATTCGGACCCGCTCTTGTTGTGCAGGTCGTGCCGTTCGGTTCCCGCCAGCGGCGGATTGAAGATGCTGACGAGAATAAGGTCCTGATCCTTGCCGCCGCGCAGATAATGCCGGTCGTGCTTGTCGAGCACGTAGATATCGCCGGCCCGGATCGGAAAGACGTTGCCGTCCATATCCTCCACTTCGCCCTCGCCCTTGATGCAATAGCAGGCCTCCAGATGATTGCGGTACTGAAGCAGGGCCTCGCTATTGGCGCGAACGACGGTATGGCACACGGTAAAGCCCATGCCGTCGTCTTTGGTCAGCAGGCGGTGGCTCGTGCCGTTGCCCCAGTCGACGAAACGCTCGGTGAGTTCCACCTCCTTCAGATTTCTGACGAACATCGCCGATTCTCCTGACAAATTATTGAAGATGTAGCGATGATTCATTTTCATCGCCCACCACAATTAGCTATTGAAATGGCCGGCGTTTTCAAATGATGATTCCTGCGTCATCTGTTAGGAAATTTTACACATGCAGTTGCCGCCGCTGAATGCCTTGCGCGCTTTCGAAGCCACGGCCCGCCTGATGAGCCTTTCGAAAGCGGGCGACGAGCTGCACGTCACCCATGCGGCGATCAGCCATCAAATCAAGCATCTGGAAAACTGGCTCGGCCGCAAGCTGCTGCAGAAATCGGGCCGCGGCGTTGCGTTGACCGCAGCCGGCAGCGAATATTACCGGGCCATCTCCGGATCGCTGGCGGCGATTGCGCATGCGACCGGCAACATGCGACGCGATCACGACATGCGCGCCATCACCGTCGGCTGCATTCCCTCGATCGCATCGCGCTGGCTCGTCCCTGCCCTGCCCTCGTTCCAGGAAAGCAACCCCGATCTCGACGTCAGGATCGTCTATGCCCGCGCCGAAGAACGCTTCGACGACGAGAGCCTCGACGTGCTCATCACCATGGGCGAGGATCTGAGCGGCGGCAGGGAAAGCCGCCTGCTCTTCTCCCGCCGCAACCAGCCTGTCGCCAGCCGCCACTACATTACCAAACGCAACTGGACGATCGGCGACGTCTCGCTCGGCGGCACCGATCTGCTGCACGACGAATCCATCGACGGCTGGAAGGAATGGTTCCGCAAGGCCGGCCAGAAAGCGCCGGAGCCGCTTCGAGGCCCGATATTCCAGGATTTCAACATGCTTGCGACGGCCGTGATCGCCGGGCATGGTGTGGCGCTCTGCCCAGTCGAGGTGTTCCGCCGGGAGATCGAGCGCGGCGATCTGCTGGTGCTTTCCGACATCGCGACGGCTGAGAACCAGGGCTATTACGTCATATCGAACAGCTGGGCGAAAAAGCCGGTGCGCCGCTTCATCGACTGGTTCATGACAGAGTGCGGATCGGGAGCGTGAGATCCCCTGCCCTCAGTTTGTCGAGAGGGTCGCCGCCGAGACGATGGATGCAAATGGGTCGCGGTAATAAAGACATGGCATAAGCCCATCCGTGTGCGAGTTGGGCAGAGGTTGGGGATTGTTAATCAGAAATACCTAATGTAAATCTTGGCGTGCACAGGTTGTGCGGGATCTGATTTGCTACATTATCTGGTTTTACATGCGACTAGGGAGGGCCTGGACATGCGGAAAATTCATGCGGCCCCCTCGGCGCTCGGACAAACACAGTCAAAAGCTTCGAGCTCGATCGACCGGCTTTTGTTCTTTGACCGCGATTTCAATCCCGTCGCGAATTTGCTGGGCAATGAGCTGCCTGCTTCTGTCAAACCAGCAGTGTCGTTTTGGCAGTATTTTCCAGAATTGGACAAATCGGCGATTACGCTCGCCCTCCGTTCATTGGGCGACAGCGCTCAGCCTTTGCGAATATCGGGTAATCTTGGCACGCCAGCGTCGCACGGACTGACGATCTATCGGATCGGAGATCTGTTTGCCGTAGTTCGGTCCGAGGAATCTGTCGACGATGAACGCGCAACCCTTTTGCACCTGGCCACCCACGATCCACTCACTGGACTGCCGAACCGACGCCAGTTCAGTGAGGACCTCACTATATTGCTACAGGAGACCGCCGGTTCGAACGAGACTTTGTCCCTGATGCAACTCGATCTTGACGATTTCAAACCCGTTAACGACACGCTTGGGCATCCGGCCGGCGACAAGCTTCTTCAGCTCGCTGCAGGCCGCATTCAAGAGTGCCTTACCGAGGACGACAGAGCCTATCGACTGGCGGGTGACGAATTCACCGTCATATCAAGAGGCCCGGGACATCCCGCCAAAGGACACCAGCTAGCAGAAGCTTTGGTTGATGCATTCAAAAAGCCCTTCACGATAGATGGCATCGCGCTATTTGTCGGTGCCAGCATCGGCATATCAGCTGCTCCACCGGACGGTACAAGTCCGGAGCAGCTGATGAAGGCGTCCGACGTCGCACTCTACGCCGCGAAGAAGGACGGGCGCGGTCGCGCGAGACCCTTTGATCCCTCAATGCTTGAGTTGCTGGAACAACGCGAACTGCTGCGCCGCAGCCTTCGCATGGCTCTGGTCCAACAACAATTCTCTGTAGAGTACCAACCCATTGCCGAGGGCGGCAGCATTGTCGGCTTCGAAGCATTGCTCAGATGGCACCACCCTCTCCTTGGAATAATCCCACCAACGGCATTCATTCCGATGGCCGAGGCCGATGGAATGATGCCGGAAATAGGTGCCTGGGTCTTGGAGCAGGCATGTCGCGAGGCAATGAAGTGGCCGCAGAACTATATCGTCGCTGTCAATTTGTCCGCGGCTGAATTCTTGACGAGCGGCCTCACGGATCGGGTGTCCCAGACGCTGGACCTGGTCGGGCTACCGCCCGACCGTCTGGAGCTTGAAATAACCGAAAGCGTGCTCCTTGAGCGGACCGTCAACAATATCGATACGTTGAACACTCTCAACGTGCTGGGCATACGAATCTCGCTTGATGATTTCGGGACCGAATATTCCTCCCTGAGTTATCTGAAGACATTCCCTTTCGACACGATCAAAATCGACAAATACTTTATCACCGATCTGGAAAGCGATCCGAAAAGCCAGACGATCGTCCGCTGTATCGTCAACCTCGCACATGGTCTTGACATGCAGGTGACGGCCGAAGGGGTCGAGACTCCGGCTCAGGCGGAATGGTTGGGCAGTGTGGGCTGCGACAGGCTTCAGGGCTATCTGGTGAGCAGGCCGCTTCCGGTCGAGGCGATCGGCGAGTTCATCAACCGGGCTGAAACATCCGTGAGCCACGTTCTGGTATAAAGAACGAGTGATTTTTGAGGGCATCTGACGCTCCAGACAACTGATGGAGGCTGTATTGGAAGAGGAAGCATCTGGCTTCGATGACCATGCATTGGCGCCGATGGTATCGCTGGAATTGAACGTTGCGACGTTCAAATCTCAGTGGCAGTTTTGCGACAGGATTACCGAATATCTCTCAGACATTCTCGGCCAAGGTCACAGCGATCCCGCTCGATATTCGAATTTTCTTTCCGTCGCAGCCAACGAGCTCGTTGAACTAGCCTTTCGCTCGACGGGTGAGCCGGGAAGGATAAGTTTCAGTCTCTATCGGGGCGCGACGTTCAACCGGCTGAGAATTGCCTTTGCCCGCGAGGACCGCGAGAGTACGAGTATGAAATCAAGTGAACGCCAGTCTCTACCGGGCGCCGGGTCTGACCTGAAGTCCGGCGGGACGATTTTGCTCAGAGATCTGGCAACCATATTCCGCGCCGCTATCCGAATTGAGCAAGACGGCGCCCGCAGGATGCAAATCATCGCGGATTTCCCCTCGGCCGAGGATTTCCGATGACCCTGCTTGCCCGCCCCTTCACCGTTCATTTTGATCCGACAAATCAGGAGCTGTTGTTGTCCGGCAAGATGCGGCCTGAAAGCTCCGACGAGATTGCCGATGCTCTCGAACTCGTGCGGCAAAGTTTGGAAAATTACAGCGGCGTCGTTTATCTCAATGTCAAACGCCTGACGCATATCAACATGACGGCCTTCGCAGCCCTTTCCGAGGTGCTCACGGAAAGCTGCCGGACCATGCCTGAACGGAAGATCGTCATCGTTACGTCGAGCGTGGTGGCATGGTCGACCTCGTTGTTCCAGACCTTGGCGGCAGCACAACCAAACCTGTCGGTTGAAGTCTACGATTCGGCGTTTTATCCCGGCCAGAGCTTTGTCGAGGATGAGAGCTTCATTCCCATTCTGCGCACCCAGACGAAGATGACATGGCAGCACGAACGCGAACTGTTGCCTCGCCACGGTTTGCGCAGCGGTCTTGTCATCGCGGATATCTGTTGCGGAATTGGGGACTTCGCGGCGTTGGTTCAACGAGAATTTAAACCGGCACGACTTGTCGCGTTGGATCACTCCGTGCGCAGCCTCGAGTATGCACGCAGGGTCGCTGCCGACTTCGATCTGCAGGGAATCGAATACACCTATGGTGACGCGTCGCAAATGCTGCTGCGAGACAATCAATTCGACTTTGTCACCTGCCGACATTCACTGCAGATTTTCAACCGTCCCGAGACGCTGCTCAGGGAGCTTTACCGCATCTGTAAACCTGGCGGCCGCGTCTACATCACCAATGAAAAAAATTCGCATTGTCTGGGCGAGCCACATGCTGAATCCATAAAATGGACTTATGAGGAGGTCGCCAAACTGTTCAAGCACTTCGACATGGATGTCGAGATGGGGCCGAAAAGCCGCCATCTTCTTGCTGACGCCGGGTTCGATAGCATCAAGGTCGATTGCTTTATGGTCACGAACCTTGACGGGGATCCCCAAGACTTCGCAGACATCATCGAAGCTTGGGAGAATGTCTATGCTGGCGAGATGGCCGTCCGGCGGGGGGACTCATCAGATTTCATTCGCAGGTTCCGGCAAGGATTCAGAGATCATATCTTTGCTGCTCTTCACCCCAAGGGTTATGCAGGCTGGCCGATCTGGGCCGCTTCCGGCCGAAAGCCGCTGTGATGGACGGGAGATCATCATCGAAGAGACCGGCACGACTGGGCTCATTTCGGGCGAAGTTCATCCTAGTCGTCGGTGGCGCCGTCCTTTTCGACTTGCTGGTCAGCGGCGGCCTAGCGCTTTGGAATGTTCAGAGGCTGTCGCGCGACGCCA
This sequence comes from Rhizobium sp. WSM4643, assembly GCF_025152745.1. Lineage (NCBI taxonomy): Bacteria > Pseudomonadati > Pseudomonadota > Alphaproteobacteria > Hyphomicrobiales > Rhizobiaceae > Rhizobium > Rhizobium sp. WSM4643. Next base: position 2,631,150 of record NZ_CP104040.1, read on the forward strand.
CCCTCGAAGTCGGACAGGGTCTCGAAGCAGCAAGCCAGGAATACATCCGCACCTATGCCGATTCCACCGCAGCCCAGGTGAGTTTGCTCCTGCGGCAGGTTCATAGCGACGTCAGTACGCTGGCAGGCGTGCTCCAGGCGCAGATCGATGATCCCGCCCGCAATTCGGACGTCGGCGCGGCAATCGCCCGCACATCGCCTGGCAGCGTCAGCCTTGTTTACGATGAGAAGGGAAAATGGTCTCAGAACCTGCCCGGCTCCGCTTCGGTTGTGAGCGTCTGGGGTTACTTGCTCGGACCTGACCATCGGCCGAAACCCGACATTCAGCGCGATCTAGAGACGAGCGCGGTTCTTGACATCGTTGCGCCGAGCCTGCTGCAGCACGGCGCTTCCAAGCTGCAGATGTACTACATCGGACCGAAAGAACGGCCAATCTTCAGGACGGCGCCTTACACCGACCAGGCTCAGACCTTCGATCGCCTTTATTCGGGGCACAACGAAGCCGATTTCTGGGACTTCTTTTTCCCCGGGCTTTACGAGTCCTGGCAGAGCTGGGCCAAGGACGCGAAAACGCGGCCGGTCGCGGACGATATCACGCAGACCGCTCCATATACCGATGCCATTACCGGAAAGCTGATCGTCAGTTTCTTTCATCCATTGTGGACAGCCGACCGGAAGGATGTCACCGGGACGGCCGGCGCCGATATCACCCTCGACCAGCTCGCGCAGATTGTTGAGAATGTGAAAGTGGCCCAGTCCGGCTTTGGATTTCTCGCAATGTCCGACGGAAACGTTGTGGCGATCAACAGCACAGGAGAAAAAACCCTCGGTCTGCGTTCTGCGAGCGATCCGAGCGGAGCCGGCGCCTTGACCGGCCTGGAGCGCTCCCTGAAGGGAAGCTCCCAGCCTGCGATAGCAAAACTGGCCCTCGACCGCGAACAGGGCATCCAACATTTGTTGTTGCAGCAGGACGGCAACGAGGTCCCCTATATCGCTATCGTCAAGAAACTGCCGGCGACCAATCTCTGGGTCAGTGGCCCGGTTCGGCAAGAGTCGATGTTGCTGGGGGTCGTTGTGCCCGAGCGAGAAATCGATGCCTCGCTCTATGCGGCCCAGGCCAAGATTTCCGAAGCGACGAACCGGATCGTGCTCTACCAAATTCTGGCGATCCTGATGTCCCTGCTGATCGTGACGATCGCGGTCTTTGCGGCCTCGAAACGAATAACCAGCGGAATCAGCGCCCTGGCAGGGGCCGCCAAACGGATTCAGGCGAAGGATTATTCCGTCAGAGTGGCCATCACAAGCAGGGACGAAGTCGGTGAGGCCGGTGAAGCCTTCAATCGCATGGCCGAAGAGATCAGCTATCACACCGAAAATCTCGAGCAGCTCGTCGAAGAGCGAACCGCTCAAATCGAAGATGCAAAGGAAGAGATTTCGACACTGAACGCACAGCTCCAGCGTGAAAATCGACGTCTCGGAACAGAGCTGGCCGTCGCCGAGAGAATCCAGCTCATGGTTCTTCCGCTGCATCAGGAGCTTGAAGAATTTCAGGCCCTCGAGATCGCAGCCTATATGAGACCGGCGGAAGAAGTCGGTGGCGACTATTACGACGTATTGAAGAACGGAAGCCGATTGAAGATTGGCATCGGCGACGTCACCGGACACGGGCTCGAAAGCGGCGTGTTGATGTTGATGGTTCAGTCCGTCGCCCGCGCCCTGCAGGAAGCCGGAAACACCGATGCAGTCAAATTTCTCACGGACCTGAACAGCGCCCTATTTAAAAATATCGTGAGGACTAAAATCGACAAGCATCTCACCCTGGCGTTTCTTGATTACGACGGAAAAGAGATGATCCTGTCGGGACAACACGAGGAAGTTGTTGTCGTGCGGGCGAACGGCGAAGTCGAGCGCATAGATACGATGGATCTCGGCATACCGATCGGGTTGGAAGCCGACATTTCTGCCTTCATTAAAACCCGTGAAATAGCCTTCGATAAAGGGGACCTCATACTCTTGCATACGGACGGCGTAACAGAAGCCGAAAACGACGCGGGAGAACTATTCGGCATCGAACGTCTGTGCCGCGAAGCACTTCGCTTGAAGGATCAGAGCGCTGAGAAAATCGTTTCCGGAATTGTAACGACACTGATGCTCTTCATTGGATCTCAGAAGATCTACGACGACATCACGCTTCTCGCAGTGCGGCATAGGTGAGACATGACGCCAACGGTATATGGTATCGAATCTCTGGCGGGCATAAGTCTGGATTCAAGCACCCGCCTCACGTTAAGCGACGGACCGCTTCAGCTTGGATGGAAGCACTCAGGAATGACTTCGGACTTTATCGCGGAGGTCATGGCTCTGCGGTATTCCCGTTCAAGAAAAGACTATGTGCAGGCGCATCATGACATCGGATATCTCAGCAATGAGTTGATCGAAAATGCCGTTAAGTTTCGACAGCCTGGGGAGATCCTCATTGAAGTCGGCATATTCGACGGTACTTTTTTAATAAGGGTGAAGAACACGATCGATGGCGTGACATCCTCTCGCTTGCAGCAACTGCTGCATCGCCTCCAATCGAGGGACCCCGGGGAACTTCTTCTTGAGCAAATCGAAACCAATGCCATATCGGCAGAAAGCGGTTCGGGATTGGGGTTGCTCACCCTTCTGAGCGATTACGATGCAAAAATGGCATGGGCATTCGAAGAGAACTACGACCAGCGTATCATACTGACGACGACTGCAGCTGTGGCGATGCCGCCCTCCTCCAATCTGTGAGCGAAGAATGGAAATCAGCGACGAAAACTTCCGTGTATGGGCTGAGAAAAACGAGGTGTATTTCGATGGCGTATTCCGGCTGGCAGGACCGGACGCCTATGCGCCCATTTACTCATTGGTATCAGGCCTGCTCCATGAGGGGCACAAACAGGTGACGTTCAACCTCACAGGCCTCGAATTCCTCAATTCCTCTGGCATAAATCTCCTGGCCAAGTTGACAATTGAAGCCAGAAAAATGGGCGACCTCCTGCTCATAGTCAAAGGCACCAATCAATATCCTTGGCAAGCGAAGTCCCTCCCGAATCTCAAGAAGCTGCACCCGCTTCTCGATTTGCGCCTGGCGTGATTCTCTTTGGGCGAAAGTGCCCTGCGCCGAGAGGTGTTCGCCGCCGCGCGGGGATGAAAAAGGGATTCGTTAAGTATTCCACGCCATCTAGGACCATAGACGTGACCGACATCGGACCTCGGTCCGATGTGCGGTCGGCGATCACCGTCTAACCTCTCGTATCTGTGCAAGCGGTGCATCTGCACGGCGCTTGATCGGATTTGGAGGAAAACAATGCGGATAGCAACCTTAGCGTCCTTGGCCGTGCTCTCGCTGGCTCTTGCAGCAAGCCCGGCAACGATTGCCGGGATCGACATGACCGCGCTGGCAAAGAGCGGTGGAAACGGTGGCGGCAACAGTGGGGGCAATGGCGGCGGCGGTCACGGCGGCGGCGGCGGAAACAGCGGCAACCATGGCAGCAGCAGCCAGGATAGCGGTTCAACCCATGGCAACTCCAAATCTCAAGGTGTGAAAGGCAAATCCACCGAGGCGGAAAGCAAGTCCAAGTCCGTCAAGGCAGACGAGACCAAAGTCAGCACCAAAGAAAAGAACCTGTCGGCGCAACTTGCGGGCCTGAACTCCTTGAAGCGAAACTACAAGGCGTTGATGCATTCGTCCGACCCACGCATGACGGCCATTGCGGCCTATGCCGTGGCTTATGCCCAGTATGAACTCGACAATGGAATCGAGCCCGCAGCCGATGACCCTCTGTTGGGGGATCAGGCGCTGGAGGACGCATTGGCTTCAGCGACGAAAACCGGTGAAGTCAGCCCGGCGGTTTTGGACGAAGCCAAAACCATCTTGGGGGTTGGCGAAGCAAACGGGAAGATCGATCAAATCCGCACCTCTCTGGAGAACCCCGCGCCGGCGACATCCGAGGAATAGCCGATAAATCAGTTGCGAGCGGTGTGGAGCCGACAAGTATGGCTCCGCACTAAACTACGAAGAGCATCTCCGTTCTGTTTGAGTATGGAGATGCTCTTTTTTTATCAATTTCAGACGCAGAACCCTTTGCTCGATTGCTCCAAGATGACGGTCGATCACCCGCCGCCTCGAAGTCCCTATGTTGTGATGAGCCTTCGAGCGTGCCGAATTCGTTTCACGTCGGCAGTCAAGTTTGTCGACATCCCGACGGACAATGGTGTCGCAGTATTGAAAACTATCGGTCGTTTGCGAACCCGCCTTGATCCGGGCAGAGGCCGGTCTGCGGCCCCTGCCTTGCACGCGAAAGCCGCGTCACCCCGCGAGCTCGATGATCGCGCAGCCGTAGCCTTCGAGATCGAGCCTGCCGGCAACCGGCTTTTCGTCACCGAGAAGGTCGCGGCCAGCGGGAACGCCGCCGATGGCGGCCGGCTGGTCGGTGTAGTTCTGGATGAACAGCAACCGGCGCTCTTCGTTCATCCGCATGGTCACCTCGACGCCCTCGGGAAGGTCGCCGATCAGCGGCTCGATGCCGACGGGTGCAAACAGCCGCTCGGCAAGCGCTGCCGTCAGATCCGGGGTGAGATAGGTGCCGACATAGACCACCTGCCCCTTGCCGAGCTTGCGCGACGTCGCCATCGGCTGGCCCTCGGCATAGCGGTTGGACCAGGCCGCGACCACTTCGACATCGCCTGCGATCGCGAGGTTTTCATAAAAATAGCCGGCAGCCAATTCGCGATTGCCGATCTTGAAGCGGCGCTCGCGACGGTGTGATTCCGCTGGCTTGTTCGGTGGAATGACAAGCCCGCCCGAACGCTCCATCACATCGAAGAGCCCATTGGCGCCGGGAGCGGCAAGGCGGCCGAAATCCTCGACGCGCACGCCTGTGAGTTGCGACAGCGAGGTGCCGGGCGCGGTCTCGCGGATGACGTGATTGTCTTCGTTGCGCGTGCCGGTGCGCGCGCCGATGACGACGGTGCCGCCCTGCTCCGCGAAGGATTTCAGCCTTTCGGTCCATTCGTCCTTCCACATCACCCAGTGGGGGACATAGAGCAGCTTCAGCTTGGAAAGATCGTCCTCGGGATGAATGAAGCCACAGGCAATGCCGCGGTCGTAGCAATATTGGTGCAGCAGGATCGCATCGTCCTGTGGGCTCGGCAGTCCGATCGGATAGGTCTTGTGGGCTTCCTGATTATCGAAGTCGGAGCCGGCAATGCCGACATCCATGCGTACATAAGTGCCGAGGATCTTGGGCGCCAGCGCGGTCATCTCGGTTGCGAAGCGCTTCGCCTCGTCATAGCGATGGCGGGCGACGTCGTCGTGGTCGATGATGCCCATCCAGTAAATTTCGGCGCCAAAATGCGCTGGGCGCCAGCGGAAGAACATCAACCCGTCGGCGCCATGGGCGACCGAGGAAAGCGCCATGCGGCGCAGTTCGCCCGGCTCCGGCGTCAGCGTGCAGAAACCGGGCTGGCTGCCGAAGCCCGATTGCTGCTCGGGAACGATATAGTTGCCTGAAAAACCGCGACAGATATCGAGATGCAGCGCCTGAACCTTGGCGTGGTTTCCGAGCCGCTGGAATTCGTCGTAAAGCATCGGGTAGATGTCGTAGCCGACGAAATCGAGATCGGTGGTGAACTGGCCGCGAAAGTCGATATCCCGGAGACCGCCGAGATTGTGGAAGACGAACCAGGAGGATTTGACGGCGCGCAGGATCTCCACCTGGTCGCGCTGAAAGCGCGCCGTCGAAAAGGCGAGGAAACGGTGATAATCCTGCAGATGGCCGGGGCTCGGGAAGGTCGGGCCGAACTCGATCGGCAGCACCACCTGCTCGAAGCTGTCATAGGCCGTCGCCCAGAAATCGCCGCCCCACGCCGTGTTGAGCTTGCTGATCTCGCCGTATTTGCCAGCGAGGAAGGCTTGGAATTCGGTGAGCGTCGCCTTGGAAAAACTTTCCGGCATGCTGGTGTTCAGCTCGTTGTCGGTCTGCCAGCCGACGACAAAAGGATTGTCGCGATAATGCTCGGCCATCGCTTTGGTGATGCGCCGGCTGTGTTCGCGAAACACCGGGCTTGCCGTGTCGCAATGCTGCCGCGAGCCATGGCTCATCGGCCGGCCCTTGCCGTCGACCCTTAAGATCTCCGGATGCGCCACGGTCAGCCAGCGCGGCGGCGTGGCCGTCGGCGTGCACACGATCGTGTCGATGCCATAGCACCCGAGCATGGCGATGGCGCGGTCGAACAGATCGAAATCGAAGGTGCCGAGCTTCGGCTCGAGAATATGCCAGGCGAATTCGGCCATTCTGACCACGTTGAAGCCGGCCTTCGCCATGCGCTCGGCATCGCGCTCCCAGTAGCTTTCATCGACGTGCTCGGGATAATGCGGGGCGCCGACGAGGAAGCGGTCGGTCTTGACGGGGTTCCATACGGAGAGGGTCTTGTCGGACACGGTGATGTTTCCTGTTATCTGTCGAGGATCGTCTTGCGGGCGCTGATCGTGCGTCCGCCATCGGGCAAGAAGAGATAGACTTCGCTGGCGTCGAGCTTCAGCGCCACGTTCTGGTCGGCGGCAAAAGGCGCGACGTAGCTGAGCTGCACCGTGATGTTGCCGGTGCCGCTTTCCGAGGCGATGGTCCTAAGATTGCCGGCATCTACGTAGAGAATGGTTTCGCGCCCGAGATGCTCGACCAGCCGGACCGCACCGTTGATCGCCCCGCCTTGAGCAGCGTCGGCGGCCACCGATATGTTCTCCGGCCTTACACCGAGCGTCAGGCTGGCGCCCTTCGCCAGCACCGTGGCCTCCGCCAGCTCGATCGTCACCGGCAAGAGGCCCGGTGCCGAAACCGTGATATTGCGGCTGGACACCTCATCGACGGCAACGCCGAGGAAATTCATCCGCGGCGCGCCGAGAAAGCCCGCGACGAAGAGATTGTCTGGGTTGCGGTAGAGTTCGAGCGGCGAGCCGACCTGCTCGATCACCCCCTGGTTCAAGACGACGATCCGGCTTGCCATGGTCATGGCCTCCACCTGGTCGTGGGTGACGTAAACCATGGTGGCGCCGAGTTCGGCATGCAGGCTGCTGAGCTCGACACGCATCTGGGTTCTGAGTGCCGCATCGAGGTTCGACAGCGGCTCGTCGAACAGGAAGACATCGGGCGAACGGGTGATGGCCCGGCCGATCGCCACGCGTTGCCGCTGACCGCCGGAAAGCTGCTTCGGCCGCTTTTCCAGCTGATCGGTGATCCTCAGGATCTTGGCGGCGCGCGCCACCGCCGCCTCGATCTCGGCCTTCGGGCGCTTGGCCATGCGCAAACCGAAGCCCATGTTCTCCGCCACCGTCATATGCGGATAGAGCGCGTAGGATTGGAAGACCATGGCGATGCCGCGGTCCCCTGGCTCCTGTTTGCTGACGTCGCGGCCGTTGATCAGGATCTGGCCGGAGGAGATCTCCTCCAGGCCGGCGATCGTTTTCAAAAGCGTCGACTTGCCGCAGCCGGAGGGGCCGACCATGACGATGAACTCGCCCTGCGCTACGGAAAGATCGATGCCGCGCAGCGCATGATAGGCGCCGTAATTCTTGTTGATTTGTCGGAGTTCGAGACTGGTCATGCGTCCTGGCTCTCTGCTGTTGAAATCGGAACTTCCAAGGGCCCGTTGTCGAGATCGCTCATCCCTTCACCGCGCCCATCGTCAGACCGGCGATGAAGTGCCGCTGCATCAGGAAGAACATGACGACGGGCGGCACGGCGACGACGATGGTGCCGGCGGAAATGAGGTTCCAGGCCGAGACCCACTCACCGCGGAGATTGGCAAGGCCGGCAGTCACAGGCTTGACGGAGTCGCTGACGGTCAGCACCACGGCCCAGAAATAATCGTTCCAGATGAAGGTGAAGATCAGGATGGCGAGTGCGGCCAGCGCCGGCCGCACCAGCGGGATCGCCACATGCCATAAGGTCTGGAAGGGAGACGCCCCCTCGGCGCGCGCCGCCTGGAACAGCTCGTCGGGCAGTGCGGCGATGAAATTGCGCATGAACAGCGTGGCAAAGCCGGTCTGGAAGGCGACGTGGAAGATGATCAGCGATGCCGTGGTATCGATCAGATCGAGGCGGACCATCAGGTCGCGCACCGGGATCATCATGATCTGGTGCGGCAGGAAATTGCCGCCGACGAACAGCGCGAAGATCAGCATGTTGCCGGGAAAGCGATAGCGCGACAGCACGTAGCCGGCGAGCGTGGAGAGCACCAGCACGCCGATCACCGAGGGAATGGTGATCGTCAGGCTGTTGAGGAAGTAGCGGGCCATCGGTGTCTGCGTGAAGACATCAGTATAGTTGTCGATGACGCCGATCCCGGTCGGCCATCCCCACAGATTGCCGCCCATGACATCCTCGGTCGAGCGGAAGGAGGTGAGGATGATCGCAAACAGTGGGCAGAGCCAGAGCAGCAGGACGATGACGACGGCGAGCACGTAGAGGCGGCGCTGCCAGATGGCGCCATCGGGAATGGGACGAGGATACATCAGCCTCCCCTTTCTTCGGTATGGATGATGCGGCTGAGGTACCAGACGATGAAGGCGGCCATGATCACGAACAGCACGGAGGCGATCGCCGCGCCATAACCGAAGCGGTAGGAGAAAATCGATTGTTCGAACATCTGGTAGGCGAGAACCGAGGACGAACCGAAAGGACCGCCATTCGTCATCACCGACACCATGTCGAAGGACCTGAGCGCCCCGACGACGGTAACGGCAATGGCGATGAAGGTAACCTGAGTCAGCTGCGGCAGCACGATGTGCCACAACATGTGCCAGCCCCTCGCCCCATCGACGCGCCCTGCCCCGATCAGCTCTTCGCTCAAATTGTTGAGGCCGGCGAGATAGAGCACCATGCAGAAGGTGATCTGCGGCCAGAGCGCGGCAATCACGATCGCGAAAGTGACGAAATGCTCGTCGGAGAGAACCGCCGGCGCCGTCGCCCCGAACGCCCTGAAGATCAGCGCGAGCAACCCGAACTCCGGCGTATAGACCCAGGTGAAGACGACGCCGACCGTCACCGAGGCGAGCACCAGCGGGATGAAGAACAGCGATTTCAGGAAGCGCATGCCGCGGATTTTCTGGTTGACCAGCAGCGCGATGGCGAGCCCGAGAGGTGGTGCCGCCATGAACATCACCAGCCAGATCAGGTTGTTCTTCAGCGACACGTAGAATTGCGGATCGTTGTAGAGTTCGACGTAATTGCCGAAGCCGATCCAGACCATCGGGCCAAAGCCATCCCAGTCGTGCAGGCTGATCCAGAGACTTCTGACCGCCGACAGCAGGATAACCGTGAAGAACAGCACGATCGCGGGCGCGATGAGCAAAGTCGGGGTAAGCCACCAACGCTGGCGGCGCCATAATGTCAGCATTTCAGGAGCCTCATTTACGACAGAGCAAGCGGTGAAGCTGCCCCTCATCCGGCTGCCGCCACCTTCTCCCCGTAAACGGGGCGAAGGGGATGTGCCGCAACCTCTTCGTCCCTCGCCAACGTCCCGTATGGCACGTCCCCTCTCCCCGTCCTTACGGGGGTCCGAAGGACGGGTCGAGACGAGTGGCTCGACCCCGGTAGGTTAGGGTGAGGGGCAAGCGTCAAAATGCCTTCCAGGCTCAGATCTTGTAAATCCGCTTGCGCGTGCCCTCGAGGCGCGTGAGGATGGCCTTGCGCCGGTCGGGCTTGGCCATGAACTCCTGGAAGCCGACGAGCCCTGCCTGCGCCATGTCGGGGTCGCTGTCGCGGTCGTAATATTGCGACGTGCCTTGCACCGTCTTCATCGTCTCGACCGCGATATTGACCAGCGGATCCTTGCTCGGCGGCAGATCGCTGCGCGGCGGCACGTTGCCGCCCGGCTCCAGGTAGGCCGCCAGATTCTCCGGCTTGTAGAAATAGGCGAGGAAATCGCGCGCACCCTGCTTGTTCTTGGCCTTGGCGGGAATGTGGATCGAATTGACCGAGAATTCCTCGAAGTGGCCGACCTTTGCGTCGAGCACCGGGAAGGTCGCATAGGAGAGCTGCGGCAGATCTTCGGCGGTAAAAGCCGAGCGCAGGAAAGCGCCGAGGTTCATCATGCCGGCCTTCTTCTGCGCCAGCAGCGCCGCGGCCTCCTGCCAGCCGAAAGACGTGTGGTTCTCCGTGAAGAACCCCTTCGAAATCATCGCCTCCCACTGATCGAAAACCGCCGTCAGCGCGGGATCGAGATAACTCATCTCACCGTTCATCAGCGCCATATGCTTGTCGAGGCCGTTGATGCGAAGGTTCATCTGGTCGAACCAGCCGGCCGCCGGCCACAATTCCTTGGTGCCGATCGCGACCGGCGTGATGCCGGCGGCCTTGCACTTGTCGCCATAGGCCATGAACTCTTCGGCCGTCTTCGGCACGGTGAGACCATGCTGCTCGAACACATCCTTGCGGTAGAACATGCCCCAGAGCGTGCCGCCGGTGGGAAGGCCGTACTGCTTGCCCCCGTCGGTGACGGCGCCGGCCGTAGCACCCAGCACGTCCTTGTACTTCTCCTTCTCGAAAAGGTCGGAGATGTCGTCAAACAGGCCGCGCTTGACGAAGGCGCGCATGCGGTTGCCCGAAAACCAGGAGCAGACGTCAGGCGCACCGGCGACGAGATAGTTGCGAATGGCCGTCTTGTGGGCCTCGTGATCCATATTGTTGATGACGACGTTGACGCCGGCTTCCTTGCTGAAGCTCGCGGCGATTGCCTTCAGCGCGTCGAGTGCGGCGCCATTGTTTTCGGCAGAGATCATCGTGACCTCCTGGGCCTGCGCGATCGCCGGGATCGGAAAGCTGCCGCTAACCGCTGCGGCGGAAACCAGCCCCGCGCCCTTCAGGAAGCGTCTGCGGGTGGTCGACGGAAATTGCTTCAAAAATGTCATTGAATTCCTCCCAGTTGATCGATCGACATCTCCCGACCGTCGCCTCCTCCATGAAACGACCGACCAGGCATTCAATGCTGCGATCCGCTCCGCGATTCCTGCGATAATCCGCTTGGCTGAGTTGATCCGCGGCCGAACTTATGCATAGATCTCAGCAGCTCGCAATAATTAATTTACAAAATTAAGGAATGAATCGTGAAGCTAAAAGGCGACCAGACCACGGCAAGAGCCATGAACCGACGCCTCATCCTGAACCTCCTCCGTCGCGAGGGGCCGAGGAGTCGTGCCGACATCGCCACCGTCATCGGCTTGAGCCCGGCCGCCGTCACCTTCGTCGTCGCCGACCTTTTGCAAGAAGGCATCGTCATCGAAGGGAAGACCGTGCCCGGCCTCACCGGCCGTCGCCCGATCCCGGTGGATATCAATTACGAACACGCGCTTGCCGTCGGCTTCAAGCTGATGGTGGATTCGGTAGAGTGCGTGGCAACCGACCTTGCCACCAACCCCGTCGCCGCCATGCGGGTAAGCCTCGACGGCCACAAGCCCGATAAGGTCGCAGACCTGTTGGCGGGCACCGTTCCCGAACTGGTGAAGCTTGCCGGCCGGCCGAACGCGAAGCTCGCCGGCATCGGCATCTCCATGCCCGGCGTCATCAACCACGAACAGACGGCCTGCGTGCGCAGCTATCGATTCAAATGGGACAATGTCCCCCTCGCCTCGCTGGTCGCCAGCCGCGTCCATGTGCCGGTCTGGTTGGAAGACGACACCAATGCCTACGCCATCGCCCAGCAACTCTTCGGGCTCGGCCGCCAGCATCGCAACATGGCCGTTCTCGCCGTCGGCGTCGGCATCAGCTGCGCACTCGTCATCGACGGCAAGCTCTATCGCGGTGCCAATGGTGCTGCCGGCAAATTCGGTCACACGCTTTACGAGGAGAACGGCCGGCTCTGCGAATGCGGCAAGCGCGGCTGTCTGATGGCCTATCACTCCGAAGCCTCGATGCTCCGGCGCTGGCGGGAAGCGACCGGTCGCGAGGAACTCGGTCTACCGGAACTGTCGGCTGCGCTCGCATCAGGCGATACCGTCGCCCTCGCCCTCGTCGCCGATTCCGGCCGCGGCATCGGCACCGCCCTTGCCAATCTCGTCAATATCACCGACCCCGAGGTCATCGTCGCCGGCGGCGAAGCCGTCTCTCTCGGCGACTCTTTCTTGACACCGCTGCGCGAAGCGCTCGCCGCCCGGACTTTCCGGGCTGCGCCTCCCCTCCTGCCCGATTGGGAGGACAATTCCTGGGCGCGAGGTGCCGCCGCCCTGGTGACTCAAAAAATCTTCGACTTCGAGTCGTCGGGCGGCGTTACCGACATCGCCAGCTTGGCGAGTGTCATGACCGCGGGTTCGTCGTCGGCGGCGTAAAGCCGCGAGAGATCGGCGGGATTGCTTGCCGGGTAAGGCGTGCCGTGCAAAGCCCCCTCTGGCCTGCCGGCCATCTCCCCCACAGGTGGGCTAGGGCATATACATATCTCGCAAAGCCCATCCATCGGCGACGGCTCGAAAGTATTTGAGGCCGTTGAAGAAGGTGATTGGGCCCGGCGGCTTGGCCGAGGCGTAGCCGTTCCAGCCGCCGAGCTTGGCGATGATCCAGGCGGCCCAAGCCAGCGAGGCCTTAGAGTGGGGATTGGACTGCAGCTTGGTTGTGCCCTTGAAACGGCTTTCGAGGGCGGCGAGGGTATCGATCTCGGCTGCCGTGAAGGTCAGGCTTGCCGGCTGGTGATCGCCGCCGCTGCGGGCTTGGACGAGTTGGAGGACGATTGCTGCGGCCTTGGCGGCGATGGCGACGAGCTTTTCCAGCCGTGCCGCCAGATGCAACTGGCTGTCCTCGATCTTGAAGCCTTGGTTCTTCATCACCCGAAAGAACTGCTCGATCATCCAGCGCTGCTTGTACCAGGCGACGATCTGCCAGGCATCGGCCGGGCTGCTGAGCCAATGGGTGGTCAGGAGCAGCCAGTGCAAGGGCTCGACACCGTCGGGGGCGGCCGGTTCAACGATCTCGACCCAGCTCAGCCTGACGCCATCGGGCAGGCTTACCTCGCGCAGGTTTTGCGGCCGCCGGATCGTCGCTTCGCCGAAGCGCAGGCACACCGTCGCCTGCCGCGCCGGACGGTCGGCGCGCTCGCGCAGATCAATCGTCTGAGTATCGCAAAACGCCACCGTTTCGACCGCGCGGCGCAGTTTGGAACCGTCGATGAGCGCATGGTCATGCATGACGCGCGACAAAAGATCGAAGCGCCGATCGGGCAGGCGCGCCCACATGATGAAGAAGTCACCCTCCCGGTCGGCGATCGCCGTGACCCGGGCCGCACGCGAAAGCACCAGTTTGGCCGCCTCTGCCGTCTCCACCCAGCGCCGCGATTCCTTTTCGTTCAACGGCCGCTCGGCATGCGGCGTAAGCTCTTTGCTACCCCGCGTCCAGACCCGGCCGCCCACCAGGCCAAGGCAGCTGCCGGTGTCGGCATCGAGCGCCAGCATCGGATGCAGCAAAAGGCCAAAGCAATTGCCTTTTTTGATCTTGCCCAATTCCCGCCGGCTGTCCGGCGTCGTCGCAAACTTGATCTCGCTGGTGTCCTGCAGCGCCAGCACGTGGCGACCCTCAACCGCAGACCGGGTCTCCTGGCTCCAGCCGGCAATGATCTCTTCCACGCTCACCGCACTGTTGTTGAGAAAACGCCCGAACCGGATCTCCTGCGAATGGTTGCCCTCGGCCAACTGGCGAAGGCAAACCGTCTCGCGCAGCACAATGCGACGGAGCAGCACCGCCCCCCTTTATCGAGACGACGATCTCCAAACCGGCCCAACGAAAAATCATGCCCTACATCCATCGGCGACGCTCCCAAATCAAAACGTCGCCAAAACAATCATACAGCCCGCAGTAAAGGAATCCGACCCCCGCAAACCGAGTCAATCCGTCGCACCGACTTATGTATATGCCCTAGCACAGGTGGGGAGATTGGCTGGGCTCACCGCCTTCCCAAACAATGAGCGGCCAGCACGACGAAACGATAGATGGGCAGGAAGTTCAAGCCACTTGTGATCTCCCCACCTGTGGGGGAGATGCCCGGCAGGGCAGAGGGGGCTCCAGGGCACACCCTATCACAAGCAACGTAGGCCAACCGATGCCGGCCCAATCTTGGACAGTTATCTCACGCAGAACAACCCAGCCGCGCCGCAGATACACTGGCTTACAAAAATAGGGGCCCCCCGACACATCCCTGGTTCACTGATCGACTTAAATCCCGATACGGCCAACCGGTCGGAAAGGTCAATTCAGGAAGGATGACGACATGAAAATGATCCAGGCTATCGCGCTCGCCCTCGTTCTCGGCGGCGCAGCTGCAGCACACGCGGAACAGCCGCTGCAGCGCACCGATCTCCTCAAGAACGATATCGACGTGCCCGGACACGAGGTCGTGCAGGTGCGCGTCGATTTCGCGCCCGGCGTTCTCGCCCCCAGTCACGCGCATCCCGGCGAGGAGATCGCCTTCGTTATCGCGGGAACGCTGGAATACCAACTCGAAGGCAGGCAGCCGGTTACCCTTAAAGCCGGCCAATCCTTGTTCATTCCCACCGGCGTTGCTCACTCTGCGAAGAATGTCGGCAGCGGCAAGGCGTCGGAATTGGCAACCTACATCGTCCGCAAAGGGGCGCCGCTCGTCGTGCCCGCCAAGTGAGCCGTTCGTGTGCTGCGTGGGAGCCGCCGTTTCACCCTTGCGGTCGCCTTCCATTCACGGCAGCATGCAGGTGTCCCCAGTCATCTGAACCTCTCACATCAGGAGGATTACCATGGCAACGTTGGAGCGGCCGGCCTTTGTCGTCCATTGGAGCGAGATCGAACAGCCTGACAACTCGCATTATGACGATGACGACGAGCTGATGAGCATCGGTGCGCCGTTCGGACGCTTTTTCGGCCTGGCAAAATTGGGCATTCATCACGAGCGCCTGCCGCCTGGCCGGCGCACATCCTTTCCGCATGCATAGAGCGCCGAGGAAGAATTCGTCTATGTCATCGAAGGCGCACCCGACGTCTGGCTCGATGGCTACCTCTATCGGCTGAGGCCCGGCGACGCCGTCGGATTTCCCGCCGGCACCGGGATCGCCCATAGTTTCCTCAACAACACGCAAGCCGAAGTGCACCTCCTCGTCGTCGGCGAGCGCCATAAGGCCGAAAACCGGATCTTCTATCCACTCCACCCTCACCGCCGACCGCTGCTCGATGATTGGTGGGATGACCATCCCACTCACGCCCTCGGTCCGCACGACGGAATGCCGGACCTGGTGCGGGAAGCAAAGGACAGAGGAAGCAGCGAATAGATCAGCCAGGCCGATAGCCGGCCGAAATGGCGGATTCGCGCAAAGCGGAGACCAACGGTTGGCTGAAGCTTCGACAGTTATGGGCTCAGGCCAGCCATCCGCAACAGCTCGTCGTTTTCGTGCGCAACACCTTCCGTCAGGCGCTGAGCCGCGCATGATGATGACGTTCAAAGCAACCGATCGGAGCTCAAATGTCCACCGCCGTTTTGCCTGAACCGCCATACTATATGGTCAGTTTTTCCTCTCAACGAACAAAGGTGGACAACGGCTATGGCGAGATGGGTTATGCGATGACCGAACTTGCAAGACAGCAGCCGGGCTATCTCGGCTTTGAAAGCGCGCGCGGAGCAGACGGTTTCGGCATACTCATCTCGTATTGGAAGGATGAGGACAGCATTCGAGCTTGGAAATCAGTCATCGATCACGTTGAGGCGCAAAATCGCGGTCGGTCAGATTGGTACACTCGGTACGAAATCCGTGTTGCGCTCGTCACGCGAGCCTACGGGTTCAACATCGAAGAGACATGAGCTGGCTTGTTGGAAGTGGCAAGCAAGGGACGTCAGGCATTTTTTTGCTGCAATGCGATTCTGCGCTAAAAGACGGCATGCAGTTGCATCACGATGTCGCCCGATTCGCCACCGTTCTTAAGAGGCTTGCACTGTTGCTTACGGCCAACGGTGCTGGCTTCTGGGGGAACCATGTCGAGGCATGCCGGCGGGCTGTCGAAAATTCCGATGTTTGGGGAGTTCGCCGTTTCCAGGATTTGTGTGGCGGCATGGGTTCTTTGAACGATCTCGTTCTACAACGCGACGGCAGTCCGCTTCTATACGAGAACGATGAACTTCACGCCCTTCTCAGCGAGGCTCGGGTTCTAGCAAGCGAGCTTGCCAGGTCGGAGTCATAACGCTCCGCTTGCGGCCATAGGATCGACCGATCCGCAACATCCGACCGGGTCAACCATCAGTCGCCCAGAGTCCTACCCTACTGCGCAAACCTGCGGGCGCCGGCGACGCAGAGGATGACGGCAACGGTCACGGCGAGCATGGCTGAGGTCACGGGCTCGTGCAGCAAGGTTGCGGCGAGCGCCAGGCCGAAGAACGGCTGGAGCAGTTGCAGTTGGCCGACGGCGGCGATGCCGCCCTGCGACAGGCCGCGATACCAGAAGATGAAGCCGATCAGCATGGAAAACAGCGAGACATAGGCAAGGCCGAGCAGCGCCGGCGTTTCGATGCCGGAGAAGGTCTCCGGCCGATGCAAAAGCGCCACCGCGACCGTCACCGGCAGCGACAGCACGAGCGCCCAGGAAATCACCTGCCACCCGCCAAGCGTGCGCGAAAGCCTGCCGCCTTCGGCATAGCCGAGGCCGCAGACAATGACAGCCGCCAGCATCAGCAGATCGCCGACCGGCGAGGCCGTCAGGCCCTGCGTCAATGCGAATCCAGCCACCAGCGCGCTGCCGAGAACCGAAAAGACCCAGAATGCCGGCTTCGGCCGTTCTCCGCCACGGATCACGCCGAAGATCGCGGTTGCGAGCGGTAGCAGGCCGATGAAGACGATTGAATGGGCTGAGGTGACATGCTGCAGCGCCAGCGCCGTCAGCAAGGGAAAGCCGACTACGACGCCCAGCGCCACGACGGCCAAGGAGAGAATATCACCTCGGCTCGGCCGCTTCTCTCTGAAAGCAATCAACAGGCCGAGCGCGAGGAAGCCGGCGATCGCCGCGCGCGCCACGGTGAGGAAAACCGGATCGAACTGCATCACCGCCACGCGCGTCGCCGGCAGCGATCCGCTGAAGATCACCACCCCGATAAAACCATTGATCCATCCCGATGCCATGCGGTCCATGATGCGCTGCACTCCTTCATTCTCTGACTCTTATCGGCCAACACGGATGGTCATGACAGTGACAGTCTGATACGATTTTGCGAAACTGTAGTGATGCAGAAAGCAATACAGATGAGCGAAGGACGCACACGCGTGGAGATGGTCGCCGCGACGATCAGGCAGCGCATCGCCGGGCGC
This sequence comes from Rhizobium sp. WSM4643, assembly GCF_025152745.1. Taxonomy (NCBI): domain Bacteria; kingdom Pseudomonadati; phylum Pseudomonadota; class Alphaproteobacteria; order Hyphomicrobiales; family Rhizobiaceae; genus Rhizobium; species Rhizobium sp. WSM4643. The sequence continues at coordinate 2,648,475 of NZ_CP104040.1, forward strand.
AGCTTGACGCCGGGTGCAAGGCTGCCCTCCGTCCGGGGGCTGGCTGCGACGTTGAAGCTGTCGACTTCGACCGTCGTCGACGCCTATGAGCGCTTGGTCGCCGAAGGCGCGATTCTGGCAAGACCAGGCTCGGGATTCTACGTTGCCAACCAGACAGCACCCTTTGCGCTTGCCGAGGCCGGGCCGAAGCTCGACCGCGCGGTCGATCCGTTTTGGATATCGCGGCAATCGCTGGAGGCCGGCGAAGCCGACCTGAAGCCCGGCTGCGGTTGGCTGCCGCCCTCCTGGCTGCCGGGGGACGGCATGCGCCGCGGGCTCAGAACGCTTGCCCGAGCCGACGGGCCGGCGCTCGCCGATTACGGCTCGCCGCTCGGCTTGCCGCAACTGCGCCAGCTGATTTCGCGGCGGATGGGTGAACGGGGGATCGAAGCCTCCCCGGACCAAATCATGCTGGCCGATTCCGGCACGCAGGCAATCGATCTGCTCTGCCGTTTCCTGCTGGAACCCGGCGACACGGTGCTGGTCGACGATCCCTGCTATTTCAATTTCCATGCGCTGCTGCGCGCTCATCGAGCAAAGATCGTCGGCGTGCCCTACACCGCGTCCGGTCCCGATATCGAGCTGTTTGCGCAAGTCGTCGCCGATGAGCGTCCGCGGCTCTATATCACCAATTCCGCCATCCACAATCCGACCGCCGCAACCTTGTCTCCCGTTACGGCTCACCGGGTTCTAAAACTCGCCGACCAGTTCGACTTGACTATCATCGAGGATGATATCTTCGCCGATTTCGAATATACGCCGGCGCCCCGCCTTGCCGCCTTCGACGGGCTCGAACGGGTCATCCACATCGGCAGTTTCTCGAAGACCCTGTCTGCCTCGGCGCGCTGCGGTTTCGTCGTGGCGAAGCCGGAATGGATCGATGGCCTGACAGACCTGAAGATCGCCACCTCCTTCGGCGGCGGCCGGCTGACGGCGGAACTGGTGCTGAACGTCTTGAGCGACGGCAGCTATCGCAAACACATGGAAACCTTGAGACACCGGCTCTCCCGGGCGATGAGCGAGGTCTCGGCCAGGCTGAACAATCTCGGCATAACGCCCTGGCTGGAGCCCCAGGCCGGAATGTTCCTCTGGTGCCGTCTGCCCGACGGCATCGATGCGGCTGATGTGGCGCGCGCCGCACTGGGAAAGAGGATCGTTTTGGCTCCCGGAAACGCATTCAGCCTGTCGCAATCGGCAACGAATTTCATGCGCTTCAACGTGTCCCAAACGCTCGATCCGCGGGTGTTCGAGGTGCTGGGTGATGCGCTGGCAGGAAGGGGATAATGGAAGGCGAGCCGTCGCGGATCAAGCGCCTTGCCCCACGAAACGTCTGTGGCGAGGCAATAGCAAGCGCCTTGCTCCCTCTTCTCCCCCGCGGGGAGAAGGTGGCCCGAAGGGTCGGATGAGGGGCTGCACGGCACACCATTCATTGCCCTTCACTTGCGCTCAGCGCATTCGCTCCTATCGTCGCTCACCCCCTCAACCGCCTGCCGGCACCTTCTCCCCGCTGGGGAGAAGAGATATGCGGCAGGGCCTCGCCCTTCCGGAAAGCGTCTTTTGCGGAAACGAAGGACATGTGCTTTCTTCCCTCGTCCTTGCCCAGCAACCATCAGAATGACCGGTGGACCGCCTTGTCGTTGGCAAGACGGGTCACGCAGCCTTCGAGCTTGGCGAGCAGCAGATCGAAGTCGAGCGGCTTCGTCAGATAGTCCGCCGCTCCGCCGCGAAGGCCGGCAAGCGTGTTTTCCCGGTCGGTCAGCGCCGTCAGCAGGATGAAGGGAATATTGGAGAGCTGCGGGTGATTGATCTGAATTTCCGCCAGAAGCTGGTGCCCGTCCATCACAGGCATCGAAATATCGCTGATGACGATATCGGGCCATTTCGACAGGATCATTTCCAGCCCTTCGGCACCGTTCGAGGCCTCGAGCGTCTTGTAACCGGCGTCGTTCAATTCTTCGACGAGGAGATTCCGGATCTCGACTTCGTCTTCTATGCACAGGACTGTAACCATGGGCTCTTCCTTAAGCTGCGACTTGTTGATCCGACAACAGAAACTCTATTGGCAGAAGAATGGTGAATGTTGTGCCTTTGCCGAGGTCGCTCGTCACCTCGACGGTGCCGCCATGCAGTTCGACGACCTGCTTGACGACGTTAAGGCCGATGCCGGTTCCGGCAATGCCCGTCGCGCTGCGGGCACGGTAATAGGGCTGGAACAGCTTCGGCAGATCCTCCGCATCCATGCCAATGCCGCCGTCGGAGATGGCAATCTCCACCGTCTTCTCGTCTGTCCGGGCGCGAAGATGAATATCAGGCGCGTTCGGCGAATATTTGACGGCGTTCGAAATCAGGTTGGTGAAGACCTGTTCCATCGCGCTGCGGTCGAATGTCAATACATCCGGTATGCGCTCGAGATCGAGATGGAACAGATGCGAGCGGCTGAGCTGGCGCTGCCTGTCGCAACAGGTGACGAGCAGGGCTTTCAGATCGCCTTCGCTGCGCTTCAGTGTGATCTGCCCGGTTTCGAGCCGGCCGCTGGCGAGGATGCTCTCCATCAGGTCGACCATGCGCACGACAGCGCTGCGGATCACGCCGGCTTTTTCGTGAACGTAATCGCCGCTGACGTTGGTTATCGAGCGGCAGAGCCGCTGGGCAGCGGCATCGATGATGGCGAGCGGCGTGCGAAACTCGTGCGAAGCCATAGCAACGAACTGGCGCTGGAGCGCATTCACCTGGCGTTCGTGCACCAACAGGCGGTCCAGTTCCTCTCTCTGCCTTTCGATCTCGGCCGTTCGATCAGCCACCATCTCTTCCAGATGGTTGCGGTGGTGGGTGAGCTGCGCCTGGCTGTCCAGCAGGGTCAGCGAGGTCCGATGCAGACCTCGTCCGAGCCAGAACACGACGGTGATCAGCAGCGCCAGGCAGCCGAGCCCCGCCGGCGCGATCTGCCGAAGCAGCATGAATCCGGGCAGGATAGGCGGCCACACGAGATAGCCGATCGTGCCGCCGTCATGGGACGACACAGGCACTTGCGCCCGCTCGTCCTCACCCTTCGAAGGCGCGAAATGCAATCCTTCGAGCCGCGCATAATGGGCAATGCTTTCGGCAGCTTTTCCATCGATGAACTTGACCGAGACGGCGACGAACTCCTGGCCCGCCTCGATCTGCATCCGGGCCGAGCTCGGCAGAATGGGACGTGCGCTGGCAATTGCCGGCCTGTTGCCAATCATGATCGTGCGAACCACAGCCAGTTGACCGAGCGCCTCTGTGCCGGGCTTCGCAACCCGATCGACGAGAACGGCGCGCATCTCTCCGGCAAGCGCGGTCATTTCTCGGCCGTCGTCATTGCCGAGCCGGGGCGGCATGGCATCCGCGCCGTCGCGGAATGCAAACATCAGGCGATTGGTATCGTCGAAGATATAGGTCCTGTCGTGCCCAAAATACCGGCTCGTCCACCGGCCGACATTATCGAGCAGCCATTCATGGTTCCGCTGCTTGGCATAAAGGAAGGCATCGTCCCATTTGGTGACGCTTTCCTGCTCCCGGGGAAGGGCCGCGATCTGCTCTTCCAATCCTTGGCCGACGAAGTCGGCCTGCCGGCAAGGAGAGATCATCGACCTTCACCGCGGCGAGCCACGCAAATCCGCACAGCAATGCTGCCGCCGCGCAGGTGAGCGTCACCAGGACGAATGTAATGTGGGATGTGAGCCCGACCTTCAATATCTGCAACCTTTTTGATGGCGCCCGCTGCCGAGAAATTGACACGCAAAGGTTGACGGACCGTGAATTATGCGCTCCCGTGCGGGTCTGCGGCAGGCCTCCGATAGGCATTCCGCAATCGTTGAAGGAGAAGCAGCATTGTCGGATATGCCAGACATCAGGATCGAACCGATCGCTGCCGCCCATATCGACAGCTTTCATCATGCGCTCGACGTGGTCGCGCGGGAGAAAAAATATCTGTCCATGCTGGAAGCAACTCCCCTGCCGCAGACGCGTGAATTCGTGATGGGCATGATTGCGAAAGGCAATCCGCAATTCGTTGCCACCGCTGAAGGCGAGGTCGTCGGTTGGTGCGATATCAGCCGGCATTTTTTCCCGTCACACGCCCATCGCGGAAAGCTCGGAATGGGAATCCTTCCCGCTTATCGGGGCAAGGGTCTCGGACGACGGCTCATCGAGACGACCTTGAGAGCCGCACAGAAAAGCGGTTTTGCCCGGGTCGAACTCGATGTTTATGAAGACAACGCCCGTGCTATCGCTCTCTACGAAAAGATGGGATTTGCCCGCGAAGGCATCGTCCGACGTGCGGCACGTATCGACGGTCGGTTCATCGATGCGATCAGCATGGCGCTTTTGTTCGACGAGCGCGGGGCGGCTGTTATCGCCGAGAATTCTTGAAGGAGTCCAGCTGACGCCTCTCTCCGGACGATTCTCTTTTCGACCGAGAGTTGGAAAAATGTTCATTCACGCGATTAGTCCGATGCGAATGCGACGCCATGCTCGGGCTTAGCGAGGGCGATCGCTGGACCGGGTTTTGAGGCAATTCCAGGTATCGCGACATGATTATGCAGGCTCCAGTCGCCCGGCCGCTTCCCCTATCGGGCGAAAGCCTCGAATGGATTCTCATGGGTCAGGCGCATCAGGGTCCCGTCGTCTATGCCCCGCCGTTTCAACTCGGGCAGCAAGACCGTGGAAAGATGGGTATACGGTTTGGGTATCCCGCCCATCGGTAACGCCGGATCGAACCAGCCGCGGTCATGGCTCAACAACAGGCGATCGCCGCAGCCCGCCTGCAGCGCCTTGATCACCAACTCAGCCACCTCGTTGTCCCCGCCCCGGCCGACATGGTCATACTCGATCCAGGCGCCTCGCTCGGCGACGGCAACGTTATAGGCGAAGTCCTTTTCTTCCTGCGTGTGGATCGAGATGAACCTGTCGGCCCTGTAGCCCTCCGCTTCGATGACATCGAGCTGGTCCATGACGACCCGTCCTCTGATCGTATGACTGCCGATGACGGCGTCTGTCTGGGCCGCGGCGCGCGCTGCTGCCCGCAGTATTTTCGTCTCGAGCGCCGTCATCCCGTCATCGCCGGCGCTGAGCTTGATCCAGCCTGCCTGGAATCCGGTCTCGCCGATCTGCTCGGTCAGGTCGGCAAGCATCCACGCCTCCAGCTCCTTCTCGGAAGCCTGGCGGACCCATTCGGGAATCCAGGGCTCGCGGTAATTGCCGGTGGGCACGACGATCGGAAAATCCGTCGCGAGCGACACGGCAAGATCGATATCCGCGCGGCGCCCGACGCCGCCTGTCGAGCATTCGACCAGTGCCGTCACCCCGAGCTTCTTGATCCGCTCGATTTCGGGAGCCATCAGCCGAACGACGTCTTCGGTCACCGCTTCGGCATAACCGGGCTGGTCCGGCGTCCTGAGGTCGACGAAGACGTGCTCGTGCGGGAGGATCATCCCATCGGATTTGCTCTTAGGCCCGAGCGTCGTGCGCAGATGTTTCAAAGTCTCTCCCCGCGATCATACCGGCTTTGCGTACAGGCCTCGACCGACACTGCCGCGAAAGTAGATCGTCACGTAACGAAATCAATCGCTCACTCGATTGAAAATCCCACAACTTGACCCTTGGTGTCGACTTCCAACTTGGCGCCCGGATTGCTGACGAACTGAATGTCGCTGGGGAAAGATATGCTGCATCGGCCTCTTCGGCGTCGCATCGGCTACTTCCCCTTCGCCTCCTTGCTCTGCGCCGGCCGGCTGATCGCGCGGACCTTGCCGCTGCCGCCACCGCCGCAGAAGAAGCAGTCTCCGCCGTCGGATTCGAGACCGGAGACGCCGGTTCCCTCGGGCATATCAAGCCGCTCCAGCACCTCGCCGGTTTCGGGGTCGATGCGCCTGACGTCGCTGTCATCGCCCTCCCAGGTACCGTGCCAGAGCTGGCCGTCGACCCAGGTGACGCCTGTCACGACGCGGTTGGATTCGATGGTGCGGAGGATCTTGCCCGTCTCCGGGTCGATCTGATGGATCCGGCGCCCCCGGTGCTGGCCGACCCAGAGCGAGCCTTCGGCCCAGGCAAGGCCGGAATCGCCGCCATTGCCGGGCGCCGGGACGGTGGAAACGATACGTCCGGTCTTCGGGTCGATCTTGTGAATGACGTCCTCGGCGATCTGATAGAGGAACTCGCCGTCGAAGGCCGTTCCGGCATGCGATGCAACTTCGATCGAGCGCACCACTTCGCCGCTTGCGGGATCGAGCGCGTTCAGCCTGTCGCCCGAGGCGAACCAGACGTGCTCACCATCGAAGGTGACGCCGTTGACGCGCTCGGCGCCGGGAAAAGGTCCATATTCACGGATGATGGTCGCAGCCGATTTTTTCATCTCTTCTATCCTGTTCGCCCGTAGGGCCATCTTCATCTGTCAGGCCATATTAGTCGCTTGGCAAAGGTCCCGGGAGTAACAAGATCGTCGGGAAACCGGGCAGTGGCGGGCTCATCCAACGCCTTGCCCGCCCGCGCCCGAAGGATTGCACCTTGCTCTCCCCGGCAAGAGAATCCAGCGCCCGCTGCACGGTGCGCGGGCTGGCGCCGAGCGCGATCGCCAGCGCCGAACTCGACCACGCCTCGCCATCGGCGAGAAAGGCGAGCACCGCCCCATGCTGGCCTTCGACCAGCGGCGCCAACACCGCGGTCTCGCCGGCGCGCCGAGGCGAAAGCGCAAAGCCGCGTTTCGTCGCCGAAACCTCGGCGAGCGCCCGCAACTCGGCGCGCAACCGGCCGATCTCGACGCGCAGCCGGGCACGATGCGATTCATCGGCATGTTTGCCGCGGAAGGCACGCGCGACCAGCGTACCCCTGGCCATATCCCCCGGCCAGGCTTCGGCAAGCGCGCGGGCGAGCGCGAAGAGCACAGGCCGCGTTGCCAGCGACACGGAAAGTTGATCGTCGCGCACGACATGACGGCAGGCATCGACGACGAGCACACCCGAACCTAGCAACTCTTCCACCTCCTCAAGCCGCAGCGGGTTTTCCCGCCAGCGCGAGATCATCCGTGCCACGGGTGCGTTGAGTACGTCGGCGGCATTTTCCACCTCCGCCGTCAATACGGGCATACCGGCCTCGCGCGCCGCCTGCCTTGCCCTATCAAGCGCCGCACGCGCCGCTTTCGTCTGCAGGCGTCTGATCGCGATACCCGCGACCACCAGTTCGTGGGCAGCCCTTGCCGCCGGCGGCAGCGGCGTCGGGTCGAGTGTTTCGAGCGCCCGCTCGGCCTCGTCGAGCCGGCCGATCAGCACCAGCCGGCGAAGCTCGACATTCCTGGCGTGGGCGGCGTTGACCCTGTCGCCATGCGCTTCGAGCACCTTGCGCGCCGCCTCCAGCGCTTTTGGCGGCCAGGTGAGATCGCGCGAGACCAGCGCGATCTCGGCCTCGGCGACCACGCAGCGGGCTCGCGCCACCGCCTCCCGCGGGCCGAAAGCACGCGCCGCACTCTTCAGCAGCGCCTTGGCACGGACGAGATCGCCGAGCTGCGCCATCGCAATGCCGCGCAGCGCCAGCGCCGGCGCATCGTCGCGCAATGCCACCCGCTTCAGCGCGCCGAGCGCGTCTCCCACTGCCAGCGCCCGCGCAGCTGCCGTGATCAGCGAGTCCATTCAAATCCCGTCACACTTGTCACTCCCATCCTTGCCCTGCCCGGCCGTAGCTTTGTCGTCGACCGGCAAGCAACCCGCGCCGGGATGGTACGACGAGAAACAGGCAAAGGAGAAGACCCATGACGATACAACTCGGAACACGGCAGCAGTGGCTGGAAGCGCGGCTCGACCTGCTCGAAGAGGAGAAGGCGCTGACGCGGCAGAGCGACGCGCTGGCGATGAAGCGCCAGCAATTGCCCCGCGTGAGGATTGACAAGGAATACCGCTTCGACACCGAGGCCGGCAACGTTTCGCTGAAGGATCTCTTCGGCGGCCGTTCGCAGCTCCTCGTCTATCACTTCATGTTCGGGCCGGATTATACCGCCGGATGCCCCTCCTGCTCCTCGATCGCCGACGGCTTCAACGGCTTCTTCGTCCATCTAGAAAACCACGACGTCGCCTTCACCGCGATCTCGCGCGCGCCGCTGGCAAAGCTTCTGGCATTCCGGCAGCGCATGGACTGGAGCTTTCCCTGGGCCTCCTCCTCCGGCAGCGACTTCAACAGCGATTTCAGCGTGTGGTTCACCCCCGAGCAGCAGCGCCAGGGCGGGATAGAATATAACTACCGCCGCGAGCCGCCCGCTCCCGAACAGTCCGCTTCCGAACCATTGGCCGGCAGGACCGTGCAAGAATGGCAACTGCGCGGCAGCGACGGACCGGTCGCCCAGATCGCCGCCATGACCGAAACGGATGTCGCGACCTATACCCGCGACCGGCCCGGAGTCAGCGCCTTCGAGCTTGCCGACGGCGCCGTCTACCACAGCTATTCCAGCTATGCCCGCGGCCTGGACGGGTTGTGGGGCATGTACCAATGGCTCGACCGCGCCCCCAAGGGCCGCAACGAAACCGGCATCTGGTGGCGCCACCACGACCGGTACGGCAAGGAGTGACGCCGATGCTGCTTTCCGCCCACACTCCGGAGCGAGGCGACGGCAACGTCGCTCTCAACGCCGCCGAATGGCTCTCGCTGGCCGCCGCCGCAGACGGATCAGTTGGTAAACCGAGCGCTGGTATGGCGAGCCCAGGCGGCCGGACCGCCGGCCGCGTCGCTGATTGGCTGTCGCTCGCCGCCGCCCCGACATTCGCGGTCATGGCGCTGCTGACAGCCGCGACCGGCAGCATCGACATGATCTGCACAACGACGCAGGATGCCTTCCCGATCGGCGGAATGGCGCCGATGTACCTGCTGATGAGCGGCTTCCACCTGGCGCCCTGGCTGCGGCTCGCCGCCAGCTGGCGAGCCTGAGCGACCGATAACGCTCCGCGACGCCGCCGATATCTCTTCTCCCCAGCAGGGAGAAGAGGGAGCTAGCCGCACTTCCGCTCAACCGCGTCCGGCCTTAGCCCTTACCAAAGCGACCAAGTTCGTGCCCTCACCTCGATAAAGTCGATCGGCCCGCCGGCAATATCGTCGTCGAAGATCGCACAGGAAAGCTTGCCGCCGAAGACGCAGCCGCTGTCGATGTTGGTGCGATTTCCTGTCGTCATCGGGTTCGACATCGATGGCGTATGGCCGTGGACGAGGTGCTTGCCCCAATATTCGCCCGGCTCACCGGCCACGAACCGCATCCATAGAAGATTGTCCTGGCTCTGCCGGTCAAACGGAAATGCCGGATCGACGCCAGCATGGACGAAGATGCGGTACCGATCGACATGCATGAGCGGACGATCGGCCGCCCATTGCAGATGCTGCGGCAAAACCCTGCCGCCATAGGATATTTCGGTCTCCAGCCCGCCGTTGCCGAGCCACACGGATCTGCTTAGACCGTCGGTATAGGCAGCCACCATCATATCCTCATGATTGCCTTTCAGGCAGATCCATCTCCAAGGCTCCGATGGACCGGCAATGATCCGGTCGAGGACACTTTTGCTGTCAGGCCCGCGATCGATATAGTCGCCAAGGAAGACGACGGTCCCTTCAGGCGCATAGGCCTCGATAAGATCGATCATCCTGTTCAGGGGATCGATACAGCCGTGGATATCACCTATGGCGAACGTGTAGCGCATGTTTCAGCCCTCTTGGCTGCTGCGACGGCCCGCGGCCAAGGACGTGGAGGCGCGCCAGGACATCGTGCCGAGGCGTGTACCGCCCGCCGCCGGCCCATCATAGCGAACGAAAGTCAGTCGCCGTCGCGAAAACCGACTCAATCTCCGGCATTTATGGCGGTTGGCTCTCCTTCCGCTTGAGGCAATCGCCACAACGCTCACGCCTGTTCAGTGGGGTAGAGCGTCAGGATATTGACATTGACCCTGCGCGGCTGCGTCACCGCATAGACAATGGCCGCGGCGACGTCCGCGGCCTCCAGCTGCTCGATGTCGCCCAGCCTTTGTTCCACCGCCTCGCGGACACTGGCGCGCATATGGGAGGTAAACTCGGTCCTGACGGCCCCAGGCTCGATGCAGGTGACGCGAATGCCATCCCGGCCAATCTCGCGCCGCAGCGATTCCGCCATAGCGCTCGCCGCATGCTTGGTTCCGGAATAGACCGTCGAGGGATGAATGTACCGGCCGGTGCCGGAGGAGACGATGACGATATGGCCGGCGCCCTGCCGCTGCATCGTCGGCAACGCCGCATGGATCGGATAGAGCAGCCCGAGGAAGTTGACCTCGACCATCTCCCGATACTCGGCGGTGGTCGTGTTTCGGAACGGCGCGGCAACGCCGACGCCGGCGACGCAGAGCAGCATGTCGAGCCTGCCGAAATCGCCGATCGCCCGCTCCACCATCGCCGCAGCCTGTGCCTCGTCGGACACGTCGGCCTCGATCGGCAGGACCTCACCGCCGCGCTCGCGGATGCGCTCCGCCAACGCCTCAAGGCGCGGCATGCGGCGGGCGGCGATCACCACACTTGCCCCTTCCTCCACCAGCGCCAGAGCAGTCGCCGCACCTATGCCAGACGAAGCGCCGGCAATGAGGGCGACCCTGCCACTGAGCTTTTTATCTGTCTGCATACCGGCTCTCCCGTCTTTTTGTTCAGGGTGAAATTATCGGCAATTAGGCTGCGATGATCATAGCAACAATGCTATATAAATCGAACAGACTATGTGGACTTCGACGCATAATGCGCGGCAGCGACTCCGCGGAGCACAAGGCGTTCGTGACCATCGTCGCGCAGGCGCGGTTCCGGGGGCAGCAGAGACCGCTCGAAGAAGCCGCAATGGATCGTAGGATGACAACAAGACAGGGCACCCATCAGCGATCGCCGTGGCAGTCGCCGAAGATGCCGATCCACGGACGCTTGGCGCATCAATAAAGCCGGACGTTACATACCATCAGGGCCAGCTTGTAGCCCGAAGGCGACCTTACATTGTGCGATCGCCAACGCTATGCCTTCATCCCATGAAAAAATACGGACGAACCTACCACTGCCGATTTCGCCCGGAGCGACAAGCGACGATAAGGTCATGGCGAAGCTTGACGGGCTGATGATCGCCGATCTTGTCATCACCGAGAAAATGGATGGTGAGAACACGACCATTCATCGGAGTGGGTCTCACGCCCGCAGCCCCGACAGCCGTTACCATTCGTCGCGCGATTGGCTTAAAGCCTTTGCCGCCGGGATCAGCCCGCAACTGGCAGACGGCGAACGCATCGTGGGCGAGAACCTCTATGCCCGGCACTCGATCGGCTATGATGATCTGCCGTCATACTTCCTCGGCTTTGCATGGATTATCGAAGGCGAAGTTCAATCCTGGGATCTGACCCTGGCTCGGTTCGAAGAACTGAGCATCGTTCCCGTGTCGACTCTGTATCGGGGACCATACAAAGCCGGCCTGTTCGAGGATACTGCGGCCTCGCTGGATAGGACCAGGCAGGAGGGGTTTGTCGTTCGGATCGCTGATGCCTTCCCAGAAACCGAAATGCCAGTTCGCATGGGCAAATATGTGCGGGACAACCACGTTCAAAGTGAAACGCATTGGATGCAGTCGGAACTCATTCCCAATCGTTTGGCGAATCACTGACGGCCGCTCGCCACCCCATCCGCCATTCCTGTGATTGTCACAGGCATGGCGGATGGGGGGCGCTTCTGCCAAACTTCACACCGGCGCAATGCCGAACCACACCCGCGATCACCCCTCCGTAAAACTGCGGCGGATCGCCTTCCAACTCTCGGCATCCGGCGCCAAGAGCAGCCGGCCCTTGGTCATCGCGGGACGATAGGCTTCACCGCTGAGCAATGCCCCGTAGCCGCCGGCTTCGTGATGGATCAGCACGCCGGCGGCGTGGTCCCAGGGTTTGAGCTCGGCGTTCAGCGAAAAACTCATCGCCCCCGATGCCACCGACCGGTATTCATAGGCCGAGCAGCGCCATGTGGTGGTGCGGGCAAAGTGCAGCATGCTCCGAGCGTAGACCGGCTGCTCCTCGGCGGGAAACATATGCAGCGGCACGAAGCCGTGCATTTCCCCGATCGGCCTCGGCGGCGCGACGCTGAGCCGGGTCTGCGTGCCGTCGCCGGCAATATGCCACGCCCCTCGCCCCTGCCGGGCGGCGAGGAATTCGCCGGTCACGGGATAGTGGATCAGCCCGGCCACGGTCTCTCCGCCGGAGACGATCGCCACGATCATGCCGAACAGTGGCAGGCCGTGGGCGAAATTCCAGGTGCCGTCGACAGGATCGATGATCGCGGCGAGATCGGCGTCGGCAAGCCGCGCCAATACGGCGGGATCGGCCGAAACCGCTTCTTCGCCGATGAGCAGTGCCTCGGGAAAGCGCGCCGAAAGCGCCTCGGTGAGCCGTCGCTCGGCGCCGAGATCGGCATCGGTCACCAGATCGTCGGGCGCGGTCTTGGTGCGAATGCCCTCGGCGGTGATGCCGCGGAAGCGGGGCAGGATTTCCGCCTTCGCCGCCTGGCGCATATCCTCCATCACGGCGAAGAATACGTCATCCGACACCTCCCTCATGCGCGGCGTGCCTCGATATAGGCCTTAAGCGCGGCGGGTTGGTCGGTCTGGATGACGCTGATGCCGGCCGCCATCATCCGTCCCCAGATCGCGTCGGGATCGGCAAGCGCCGCACTATCGGTCAAGCCGCAGCAGGAGACCGGATCGAGCGTGTTGACCCAGAGCGAGATTCCGGCGTTACGCAGACGCGTGTGCTGGCCGGCCAGCGTCTCAAGCGCATCGAACTTGGCTTCGCACATGAAGGGGCGCGCCGCGATAACTGCCTTGGCGGTCTCTTCGGCGCTCCCGACCCTGAAGAACGCCTGGCCCATGAACGGAATGCCGTCGATCCCGGGCTGCCTGGCGAGCCAAGCCAGCGCCTCCGGCGTGTCGGCGCGAGCCTTGAGATCGACCTGGTCGGCCATGCCGATCTCTTTGACCTTGGCCGCGACGATGCCCATCATCTCAAGGTCCTTGAGGTCGAGATCGACGAAGATGCGGCCGCGCACGGTTTCGAGCACCTGTTCCAGCGTCGGAACGGTCTGCGTCGTGAACGGCTGGTCCGGCCCGCCATCGGCCATGCGCAGCCGCAGGCTGGTGATCTCGGCGATCGTCATCTCCTCGGGGATGCGATCGATGCCAGCCATGCGCTCTAGCGTGTCGTCGTGCAGAATGAACAGCACGCCATCGGCGCTCTGGCGAATATCCACCTCAACGATGTCATAGCCGCCGGCAATCGCATTCTCGATTGCCGCAAGGCTGTTTTCGGGAGCCTGATGCCAGGCACCGCGATGGGCGACGATGGCGCAGGCGCGCGACGGGTCGGCAATGTGGTCGATGTATTTCATGGGATTTCCTCTAGAACAATTCCAGCAAGAGTGCGCAGCGGCTTTGCGTCCGGAATTGTGTTAAACCAAAGAGTTAGAACGTTTCCGTGTTTCGGAGAAAAACGGTAATGTTCTAGTTTGCGCCGAATGCGCCTGGTATGGCCCTGCCGCTTTCCGCATCGAAGAGATGCAGGCGGGAGGCAGGGAAATTGAGAGAGAGTTGGCTGTGATCCGGCATCTCGACGCCGAAGGCTGTCGCGATCCTCATGACTGAGCCGCCGAGCGCGGCTGCCAGGATCGCGTGCGAGCCGAGATCCTCGCGAAACCGCAGAGCTGACGTGACCACATGTCCGTTGGCCCCGCCACCGATCAGGATATCCTCTGGCCGGATGCCGAGCTTATAGTCGCCGGTAAGCCGGGCTTGCGCCACCACCTGCCCGTCGGCGAGCCTGAGCACTGTGCCGTCGCCGGTGACCGGCAGGATATTCATCGGCGGCGCGCCGATGAATTTGGCGACGAAGACCGAGGCCGGCTGGTGATAGATCGCCTTCGGCGTGTCGAACTGTTCGATCCGCCCCTTGTTGAGGATGAGGATGCGGTCGGCCAGCGTCATCGCCTCCACCTGATCGTGGGTGACGAAGATGGTGGTGGCGCCGATGCGCCGGTGCAGTTCGGCAAGTTCGACACGCATGTCGTGCCTGAGCTGCGCGTCGAGGTTGGAGAGGGGCTCGTCGAATAGAAGTACGCCGGGCTCGCGTATGATGGCGCGGCCAATCGCGACGCGCTGGCGCTGGCCGCCGGAAAGCTGTACCGGTTTGCGGCCGAGGAAGTCCGACAGCCCAAGCATCTTCGCCACCGCGCCGACCCGCTCGATGCGCTCGGCCTTCGCCATGCCGGCGACCCTGAGGCTGTAGGCGATGTTATCGAAGACGCTCATATGCGGATAGAGCGCATAGTTCTGGAACACCATGGCGCAGCCGCGGTGTTTCGGCTCCAGATCCTGCACCTGCCGGCCGCCGATGACGATCGTGCCGCCGCTTACCCGCTCCAGCCCCGCGATCATCTGCAGCAGCGTGGACTTGCCGCAACCGGAGGGACCGAGCACGACGCTGAATTCACCGGCCCTGAGCTCGACATCCATCGGCGGAATGATGACGGTCTCCGCGTCATAGGCCTTGGTGACGCCTGACAGCGTGATGTTGGCGGCAGCAGCGCGAATGGCTATGTCGATGGCGTTCATGGCTATTTCTCCGTGAGAGCAAGGCCCTGGACGAGATAGCGCTGCAGCAGCGCGATCATCGCGAGCGGAAATATGGAAACGATGACGGCGCCGGCCATGATCATCGGAAAGTCGGGAATCTCGCCGTCCGAATCCGGCACGAGCCGCGCCAGCCCGACGACGGCGGTCTGCATGTCTGACGTCGAGGCGGCGACCAGCGGCCAGAGATATTGCGTCCAGCCGCTGAGGAAGGTCAGCACGAAAAGCGCGCCGAAACTGGTGCGCGACAAGGGCAGCAGGATATCGAAAAGGAAGCGGATCGGCCCCGCCCCATCCATGCGCGCCGCTTTGAGCAGATCCTTGGGCAAGGTGAGGAAGAACTGGCGGAACAGGAAGGTGCCGGTGCCATGCGCCACAAGCGGCGCGATCAGTCCGAAATGCGTGTTCAGCACGCTCCATTCAAGCTTTACCGGCGCGCCGAAGACTTGGGCGATCAGCCCGTTCAAACCGGTGATATCGAGCAGCGCGTTAACCGGCGAAAACACGTTCGACGCGGCCTGGTAGGTGGTGATGACGCGGATCTCGATTGGCAGCATGATGGTCGCCAGAATCAGCGCGAAGACCACACCCGCCCAGCGAACACGGAAATAGACGATGGCATAGGCCGACAGAAGCGACAGGACGCAGGTCGCGAATGCGTCGCCGAAGGCGACCACCAGACTGTTCAGCATCTGGATCGGGATGTGCGTCTCGGTGAAGATGTGCGCCGCATTGGCGAAAAACTGGTCGCCGGGATACCAGGCGAGCCCGTTGCGCAACATGAATTCATAGGATTGCGAGGCTGTCGTCAGGGTCAGGTACAGCGGCCCGAGGATATAGACGATGCCGACGATGAGGACGAGGCTGGCTGCGATATTGAGGGAACGTGCGTTTTCGATCATGGGGTCACCGCTCGTAGTTGATGCGCCGGCCGAGGAAGAGGAATTGGGCGGCGGTGAGGAGGACGACGAAGACCATCAGGATCGCCGTCTGGGTCGAGGCGCCGGAGAGGTCGTAGCCGCTGAAACCGTCGGTGTAGATTTTGTAGACGAGCAACGTGGTGGCCGCGCCCGGACCACCACGGGTGATCGTATCGATCAGCGCGAAGGCCGAGGTGACGCTTTCGGTGAACTCGAGCACCAGCGTCAGGAAGAGCTGCGGCATGATGAGCGGCAGTTGCACGTCGAAAATCCGCCGCCACGGCCCCGCCCCATCCATTGCGGCTGCCTGGTGAATGGTCTTCGGGATCGACTGCAGTCCAGCGAGCAGAATGACGAAATTGAACGGGATGCCGCCCCAGACATGCGCTGCGATCAGCGTGATGAAGGCATCCGTGCCGTCGATGCCGGGCGCCCAGATGCCCGGAAAGGCTGAGTTGAGTGGCGCGAGCACGCCGACGAACGGATTGAAGATGAAGGCGAAGACGACGCCGATCGAAGCGCCGGCAACCCCCTTCGGCCAGACCAGCACATTGCGCGCCGGCAACGACAGGCGGATCTTCCGGTCGGCCGCGACCGCAAGGATCAGCGGGACCACCACCGCGAGTGAGGAGGCGGTGACCATGAAGACGATGGTGCGCCAACAGCCCTCCCAGAACTCCGGATCGGAGAACACCCGAGCGAAATTGTCCCAGCCGACGAACATCGAACCGCCACCGAAGGGGCGTTCGAGGAAGAATGACCAGTAGAAGGCCTGAAAAACAGGCACGTAGAAGAAAAATGCGATCAGCAGCATGAGCGGCGCCACCAGCAAAAGCGGCAGCCAGCGATGGCTGAAGAGAGAAGATTCCGACATCATGGAGAAGCCCTGCATTGGGAGGACCGGCATGGGTGTATGGGTTCCCATGCCGGACACGGGAGCACGCGCGCCCGTGCGCGGGACGTCCAAACGTCCCGCGCGTGAGATGTCGGGATCACTGCATCTTCACGCCCTTGTAGGTCTGCTCGAAGCGACGCAGCAGCTCGTCGCCACGCCTCTTGGCGTTGTAGAGCGCCACCTGCATGGTCTCCTGGCCGGCAAATGCCTTCTGGGTCTCTTCCATGAACACCTGGCGGAACTGTACATAGAAGCCCAGCCGGATGCCGCGGGTATCTGGCGTGCGCGGCTGGTTCATCGATTCGATGCCGACGGCCGCCGTCGCATATTTCGGCGAGTTCGCCTCGCCGCTCTTGGCGATCGCATCCATCACGTCGTTGGTGACGGGGACGTAGCCGGTGACGGCGGTCAGGAACATCTGCTGTTCGGGACGGCGCAGGAAGTCGAGGAAGGCCTTGGCACCTTCGATCTCGGCTTTGTCATGACCCTTCATGATGTAGATCGAGGCGCCGCCGACAAAGGTGTTGTGTCGTTCGTAGCCATCATACATCGGCGCCATGCCGATGCTGAGCTCGTATTTGCCTTCGAACGCCTTCGCCGAGGCGGTATAGGAACCCGAGGAATTCTCCATCATGGCGCATTCGCCGGTGTTGAAGGCGGCGGTGAAGTTGCCGGCCTTGGTATCGGCATTGAGCTTGACGAGGCCTTCCTTGCGCCAGTCGATCAGATTCTGGAGATGCTTGGCGGCGAAGGTCGTGTTGAACACATATTCGGCGTCGAGACCGTCATAGCCGTTATGCTTTGAGGCGATCGGCAGGCCATGGCGGGCGGAAAACTGTTCGAGCACGCGCCATGTATCGCCATCTGTGGTGAAGGGGCAGGCATGACCTGAAGCCTTAAGCTTGCGGGCGGCCTCGATGATCTCTTCCCAGGTCGCAGGCGTCTTGGTGATGCCGGCTTTCTCAAGCTCGGTCTTGTTGGTATAGAACAGCAACGTCGAGGCATTGTAGGGCTGCGCGAAAAGCGCGCCACCGGAGGTTTCGTAGTAGGCCCGCGCGCCAGCGATATAATTGCCCCACTTGACCTCGGGCAGCTCCGCCTGGACCGGCACGACGGCATCTGACAGCATCAGGTCGAGCGTGCCGGCGTCGAAGAACTGGATGAGGACGGGGTGGTTGTTGGCACGGAAGGCGGCGATTGCCTTCTGCATCGACACTTCGTAGCTGCCCTGGCCGACGCAGGTGATGTGATGCTCCGATTGTGCGGCATTGAAAGCGCTGCACTGGTCCTGGATCGCCTTTTCGACGACGCCGGTATTGCCGTACCAGAATTCGATATTAGCGGCCTGCGCCGAACATGCGCCCGCCGTCAACGCGGCCGCAGCCGCCAGAATGGAAATCTTCATCTTGCCCTCACCTGATTTGATTGGCCGGCCTCCAGCGCCGACGCCGTGACGGCACTTTATTACACATCACGTGTAACAATTTGGTGACGGGCGCAAGCCGCTTGTCGCAAAGCAGGGCTGCTGCTATAGCGCATGGATGCAAATACTGGAGACAACAGCAATAATTACTACACGCCTATAGTAATTATTGACGAAGGAAGTGCTGATATGACCTATTTCCCGGAGCCGCTGATCGCCCAGCACTTCCTTCGCGAAGGCGGTGGCGTCGTCTCTTCGAACGAACGCGATCTGCTGAGGTTGATCTGGCGTCACCCCGGGCTGTCGCGCTCCGAAGTCACCGGCCACACCGACCTCACCCAGCAATCCGTCTACCGGATCATCGACCAGTTGGAGGAACGCGGCATCATTTCCTTCGGCTCGCCAAAACCCGGCGCCGGTCGTGGCCAGCCGAGCCCAACGCTCCGGCTTAACGGTTGCTACGCCTATTCGTGCGGCATCTCGGTCAATACCGACGTGATCGGCATCTGCCTGATGGATATATCTGGCAAGGTGCTGGCCGAAAGCAGCATCATCCTGCGGGAACGTTCGATGGCCCAGTCGCTCGATCTCGTCCTGGAGCAGCTGGTCGAACACCAGAGAGAGAACGACCTCTCCGAGGAGACTTTCTTCGGGATCGGCTTTGCCATCGCCGGTTTCCACGTCAGCGGCACCCGCTACAACGCCCCGCTGCCGCTGCACGAGTGGTCGCTCATCGAACTTGGGCCGCTACTGTCGGAATTTTTCGGCAAGCCGGTCTGGGTGCACAATGGCGGCAAGGCGGGAACGGTCGCCGAATCCATGTTCGGCGCCGGCCGCTATATCAGGCACTTCGCTTATCTGAGCTTCAACTACGGCTTCGGCGGCGGCCTGGTCAGCAACGGCGAGCTGCTGCATAACGGCATCGGCAATGCCGGCGAATTCTCGGGCATGTACGACGCCGAGGAGAACAAGCGCCGGCCGGCTTTGCAATATCTGATCGAAAACCTCAACCGCAATGGCGTCGATGTTCCCTCGATCAGCTACATGCGCAAGCATTTCGACCCGAAATGGCCAGGCGTCGTGGAATGGGTGGACGAGGTGGCGCCTGCCTATAGCCGCCTCATCAACGCGATCTGGGCGATCTTCGATCCGCAAGGGATCGTCTTCGGCGGCCAAATTCCCTCCGCTCTGGCACAGCTTTTGATCGACCGCACCGAGATCTTCGACCGCCCCCGTTACGGCGTGCCACGCCCTCGCCCGAAGCTGATCATCTCCGAGATAGCAAGCGACGCATCGGCTATGGGAGCCGCCATCGCCCCGTTCAAATCGGCCTATTATTGATCCGAGCGACTTCGCGGCCCATCGGGCAGAAATCGGCTCCCTCTCAGCCGTTTACGGCAATTCCCACTACTTCCGCTTGAGGAGATTTTGCATTTTTCGCCGGGAGGCAACGCAGGCGATTTTCGGCCGGCCGTTCCTGCGCTATGATCTGATTCTGGCGTAGCCCACGCCTCCCCCCTCCATCGGGAAAGCAGACTTCATGTGGGGCCACCTGAACCGAGCCGACTGTTCGAGCATCTTGCATAAGGAGGGATTGCGAAAACCGCTCGCAATAGGAGGTTTATGAATGAAGATGTCTGCGCCTATCTATCACCTGAAGCGTAAAGCCAGAAAGCTTTCCCGAGCCGAGGACATGCCCTTGCACCAGGCGCTCGACCGCATAGCCCTGGAAGAAGGCTACGGCGGCTGGAGCCTGCTTGCGGCAAAAGCAGCGGCGGAAGCACCCGCCGGCAAGCTGTTTCAGCAATTGCGGCCCGGCGATCTCCTGCTCGTCGGCGCCCGGCCCGGCCACGGCAAGACCCTGATGGGGCTCGAACTCGCCGTCGAGGCGATGAAATCAGGCCGTCCAGGTGTGTTCTTCTCGCTGGAATATACGGAAGAGGATATTGTCGATCGCTTTCGCGCCATCGGTGTCGACCGGGCACGATTCGAGCGTCTGTTCGAATTCGACGGCTCCGATGCTATCAGCTCCGCCTACATCGCCGAGAGACTGGCGGCCGCACCGCGCGGCACGCTCGTCGTCATCGACTATCTACAACTGCTCGACCAGAGGCGGGAGAACCCCGAACTCTCCGTCCAGGTCTGCACTCTGAAGGCTTTCGCCCGCGAGCGCGGCTTGATCGTGGTCTTCATCTCCCAGATCGATCGATCCTACGAGCGATCGCAAAAGCCCCTGCCTGATATCGCCGATATCAGGCTGCCGAACCCGCTCGACTTGAAACTGTTCGACAAGATGTGCTTCTTGAACAACGGCCAGGTGGCATTTCAGGCTGCGCGATAAGGACCTGCCGTGACCCGCTCGCGAGCCCGCGGGACCTTGCCCTGCCACGCCGGTTTTATCATACTGCCCGACATGAGCGGATATGAGAGCCCTGTCGATTTCTACATGCGCCCCGGCCCGATGACATCGGCCGGGTCGCATGCCCCTGCCCTTGCTGCGCTAAAGGGCGTCGAAACCGTTGCTGCGGCCGTGCAAGGCGCGCTGCTGCATGAAGCCTGGGCTCCGCACTACAATCAGCCGCTCACCCCGGCGCGAAGGGCGCAGTCACACACGCGGCCGGCGCGAGAGATACTCGATACGATCATGGAAATCGATCCCGCCCCGCTCGACATCCCGCGCCCACCGGAGAAGCGCAGCATCGGCGTGTGCCGCCATTTCACCGTTCTCGCCTGCGCGGCACTCAAGGCCCAGAGCGTCCCGGCGCGTGCCCGCTGCGGCTTCGGCATGTATTTCGAGGTCGGTAAGGGCATCGATCACTGGATCGCCGAATATTGGGACGGAGAGCGCTGGATCTCTGCGGACTTCCAGATCGACGATCGTCAGCGCGCCGCCTTGCAGCTCGATTTCGATCCCCTCGACCAGCCGCCGGGCAAATTCCTCAGCGCCGGCGAAACCTGGCAGCGCTGCCGCGCCGGCGCAGCCGATCCAGACAAATTCGGCATCTTCGACGAGTCTGGCTTCTGGTTCATCGCCATGAACCTCGTGCGTGACTTTGCGGCCCTTAACAACATGGAGATGCTCCCCTGGGACAATTGGGGAGCGATGCCGCAGCCCGAGGAAGAAATATCTCCGGATGGATTGGCGCATTTTGATCATCTCTCCGCCCTGACGACCGACGTGGACGAACGCTTCGGGGAACTGCGGGCGCTCTACCAGTACGATGCCGGACTGCGCGTGCCGGCGCAGGTCTTCAATGGCGTGCGCAAGCAACTGGAGGATGTCGGCGGCGCGTGATCACGCAATGAGACTATCATCGGCCGGTGCATGACGCGTTCGCGCGCTACACCGCCGTAGGCACACTATTCCTGTACTCGTCATAGGAACATCGTCTCTTGTCAGATCGGCTTGATTTCACCCCAGACAATCCCGGTGCGGACAATGAAGCTCAACCGATCATCAGTCGAATAAGAGCGCAACAGCTCCGAGAGTTCCGCGTCAAAGCTTGCGATCTGGTCGCCGAGTTTCGAAGGTGCAAACGTATCGCGCGAATGCTGACAGGAGATGAAATCCGCGACGCTCTGCTCAAAGGGACGCTCTGATACGAACTGTTCGCTGCCGCAGAGGTTGAGATAGCTCTGGTAGCTTCGCATGCCCTCGGACCTCTTGTCGTGATCGAAAGGCTGACCCGTCACCTCCGGCACCCACTTCCGCAGGAAAGAATGCCAATCCGATTGCCATGGAGGTTCGAACGGGTCGTCTCCGGAAATCACGGCCATGACATGACCTGCTGTGGCGTTTGCCAAAAGATGCGGAAACAGCCTGCCATGATCCATCCAGTGGATGCTTGCCGCTGCGACCGTCAGGTCGAAAGATTCACCGCTGGTCGGGAAGTCCTCGGCGAAACTTTCTACCCACCGGATATTCAGCGCGTTACCGCCCGGCAGCGATCTGCCGAGAGCGATCATATGCTCCGAGGGATCAACCGCCGTGACTGTTGTAAACGCACCGCCAGCGGGCGGGAGATTTTTCCAGGCCCGCAACCAATATCCAGGAGATGCTGTGATCGCGGCGCAATTGCCAGAAGCTTTCGAAATACGGCATCGGGATAAGGTGGGCGATACCGGTAATTTGCGACAACGTCGGTTTCCGAAAAGGAAGAGCCCCTGCGCTGATCCATCAAAAACTCCATGCTCTCGCCGCATAAGCAGAGGCTGTAACACACGTTTATGTCAATTGGTTTTCATCGATCCAGCCATCCGGTTCCGATTGTCTTCCGGCCCCAAACTGTGCCATGACGCATCAACCCCAGACGCAACAGACCAAGGTGCGGCATCGGCATGAAGAAGATCGGTTTCCTCTCGTTCGGACACTGGACGCCCTCGCCCCAATCGCAGACGCGCTCGGCCGGCGACGCGCTGCTGCAGTCGATCGACCTTGCCGTCGCGGCCGAGGAGCTCGGCGCCGACGGAGCGTATTTTCGCGTGCATCATTTCGCCCGACAGCTGGCCGCACCCTTCCCGCTGCTATCAGCCGTCGGCGCGAGAACAAGCCGGATCGAGATCGGCACCGCCGTCATCGACATGCGCTACGAGAACCCGCTTTATATGGCCGAGGATGCCGGTGCGGCCGACCTCATCGCCGGCGGCCGCCTGCAGCTCGGCATCAGCCGCGGTTCGCCCGAACAGGTGATCGATGGCTGGCGCCATTTCGGTTATGCCCCGCCAGAGGGCCAGAGCGAGGCCGATATGGCCCGCCATCACGCCGAAGTCTTCCTCGAAGTGCTGCGCGGCGAAGGATTTGCCAAACCGAACCCACGGCCGATGTTTCCAAACCCGCCCGGCCTCCTGCGCCTAGAGCCGCATTCCGAGGGCCTGCGCGAGCGGATCTGGTGGGGCGCAAGCTCGAATGCCACCGCCGTTTGGGCAGCCAAGCTCGGGATGAACCTGCAGAGTTCGACGCTGAAGGACGATGAGACGGGCGAACCGTTCCACGTCCAGCAGGCCGACCAGATTCGCGCATACCGCGAGGTCTGGAAAGAAGCCGGCCACACGCGCCAGCCGCGCGTCTCGGTCAGCCGCAGCATCTTCGCACTGGTCGACGACCGCGACCGCGCCTATTTCGGCTATGGCAACGACGGTGAAGACAAGATCGGCTTCATCGACGAGAAGACCCGGGCGATCTTCGGCCGCAGCTACGCCGCCGAACCCGACGCCTTGATCAAGCAGCTCGCTGAAGACCAAGCCATCGCCGAGGCAGACACCCTGCTGCTGACCGTCCCCAACCAGCTCGGCGTCGACTACAACGCCCATGTCATTGAAGCGATCCTCACCCACGTCGCGCCTGCGATGGGTTGGCGCTGACGCCGCGGCACGACAGGCTGTCTTCGCCGGCTACAGCGCCGCGTGTCTTTTCAGACGCGCAAAGGACGCTGTAACACTTTGAATTGCTGCGGCACTCTATGGCTCATGCACTGTTTGATTTGCCGCAGCCAATTTCCCCATGGCCTGCTGGATGGCCGAGAAGAACAGCGCCGTCGTGATCCCGAACATCATCAGCCCGTTGGCTGCCTGCAGCGGCGCAAGCAGCCGGATACGGCCGTCAAGCACCACGTCGCCATAACCAAGCGACGTGAAGGTGACGCCCGAAAAATACATGGCCGTTTCGAAGTCCTCGAAGGCACCGAGCACGCGATATAGCAGTGCCCAAAAAGCGACCTGGAGGATATTGCCCAGCATGAGCACGATCATCAGAACCGAGAATTGCAGGAAGACCCTCCGCCAGGGCTTTCGGCCCACGGGTTGCGTGCGCGCGTGAGCAAAATAACGCGCAGCCAGCACCGAAGCCAGCGCCTGGAGTGCGAGGCAGATCGCCATCGCAAGCAGGCCGAGACCAATGACCTTGATCATGGGGCCGGACCTTCGATCCGGGGGCCGTCCTCGACCGGGCGCTGATGCAGCCATTCCATCAGCAACACGAAGCCGACGGCCAGCAGCACGGGGCCGACAAATATACCGAGAAGGCCGTCAGCGATCATCCCTCCGATGACACCGACCAGGATGACCGGCATCGGCACATCAGATCCACGGCCGAGCATCAAGGGTTTGAGCAAATTGTCGCTCAGCCCGGCGATGAAAGACCATATGGCGAAGATGATTGCCGGTGTTGTCGCTTCCGTGACAAAGACATAGGCCATGACAGGCAGCGTCAGCAGCAGCGGCGGTATCTGCACGACTGCCAACAAAAACGTGACGACCGTCAGGGCACCGGCCGCCGGAACCCCGATGGCGAAGAAGCCAATACCAACGAGCATCGACTGGATTGCCGCCACACCGACCACGCCGACCGCAACTCCCCGGATCGTTGTGGCAGTCAGGTGGACGAGCCGGGCACCCCGCGCCCTGCTGTTGGTGACGAGTTCCAGCAGACTGAGGGCAAAAGCTGCAGCACTCTTGGCATAAGCGACAAGCACGGCGGCGATCGCGATGGAAAGAACGAAGGACAGGCCGCCAGAGGCCAGGCCACCAGCGAAGGATGCGAGCCACGCAGCAGGCTTGCTCAGCATCTCGCCGTATTGACGCAATGCCGAGGGCAGGTTGGCGGCAGCGAGCGACCAGCTTTCCGAGATCTTCGCTCCGACCACCGGCAGGTCGGCAAGCCACGTTGGAGGCGGCGGAATTGTCAGGCTATGGTTCTGCAAACTGGACACAAGCCAATAGATGGAAGACCCAAGCGATGTAATCACGACGAGCATCGGCACTAGCACGACGGCAACGCCGACGATCCCAATGAGAGATGCCGACCAGCGATTGCCGATCCGATCGGACAGGCGCAGATGCAACGGATGAAGCATGACCGCCAGGATCACTGACCAAAGCAGAATGCCGAGGAACGGCAACATGATCCTGGCGCAGACATAGACCAGAAGCGCGACGACTCCCAATTGAACCGCCGCATGGATGATGGACGGTCTCGGCGGCGCGAGATCCACATTCGAAGCGCTCGACGTCATTTCCCCTCCCCCGGCCCGGTCTCCGCCAACGAGCGAAGCCGGACGTTCACGCATCGGACAACGAAACCTTCCCACCCGGTATCTGACCTGCGCCGCGAAGATTTTGCCAACGCCGTGAAAGATCGTCTCCAACGCCCCATCATCATACACGACTTCGTGAAAACGGGATACGGCCACCGCTGCCGGGCTCTCAACCCCTGGTGTACCTGGCGCGAAATTGGCGAGGACTGCAGCCCTCGCGTTCGTGAAAGACACGCGAAAAATAAAACGGATCATCCAGGCCGACCATGGCGGCGATGGTTTCTATCTTCTCGTCGGTGGTTGCCAAGAGCTGTTTGGCGTGGTCCATGCGCGCACGAAGCTGGAATGCCTTGGGCGGCAGCCCGGTTTCGAGCGTAAACCGCCTGCGCAGCGTCGCCGGCGACATGCCGTGCTCGGCGGCGAAGGCTGTAAGGTCCAGCGGTAGCATTGCGCGTTGCCGCAGCGTCTCGACGATTTCGGCCATGTCGGGCCTGTCTCGGCGCTGATCGGCCGCGCCGCTTGCCTGTCTTGCGGCCGATATGACGATGCGATGCAGCATCAAGGCCGCCGATGCCTGCCCGAGGTTAGTATCGTCGAGCAGGTCGGCATGCAGGCTGCCGAAGAGCCGCACCATCTCATCTACGTGATGCAAGGCCACGACGGGCTGTCGCTCGGTCATGAGCCTCAACCGGACGAAGTCTCGCGTGAACGACCCTTCGAAAAGCGCCCAGCGCTCGTCCCAGCCGCCTTCATCGGGACCATAGGAATGCACGCGGTTCGGAAACAGCCAGAAAAGGATCGGCCCGGTGAGGCTCAGGCGGCCGCTGGCCGCGGTGTCCAGCCAGCCCTGCCCGCGCTCTACTAGCACAATGGCAAAACTCGGCAGTTTTCGGTCCGTCACCGCACGGCGGGCCTGCTGCCTGCCGCTGCCGATAACAGCAAGTCCGCCGGCAGCGGCAAGGGGCGTCCTATAGATGGCCTCTGGGTCTCTCATGGTGAGCGAAAAGTCCAGCTACGAATTTCCTCTATGTCGGTTGGCGCGCCGGATCAGGTAATTGATGGCAAGCCAACTCAAGCGACGGAGGAGTGAAATGTCAATTGCTGCGGAGGCCGTGCAGATCCGAAGGCCGGAATTTCCCCTTGCCGCCCATGGCAAAACCTTGCCTGCGGAGCGGACGGGCTGGCTGATGCCGACCGATCCCGCCATCGGCGTCGACGCCATCCGGCGCCGCTACCAGCACGATGGCTATGTCTGGCTAAAAGGCCTTCTGCCGCGGGTCGATGTCATCGATTTCCGCCACTGGGTCTTCGAACGCCTTGCCGAAACCGGACTGGTCGAGCCGGGCAGCGATTTTTCTCTGGGGATCGCGTCTGCCGGTGGCTTCGACAGAAGCCTGGCGGACCGGCGCCTTATGTCGCTCGTCCGCTCCGCCGCCTATGAAGGCTTCTGTGCGCAACCACTGCTCGCCGGCTTCATGGACGATTTCCTGCAGGGCATCTCCTATCTGCACAAGCGCAAGATCATGCGCTTCGTCCAACCGGGATCGCTGACAGCCACGCCCGCCCACTACGATCTCGTCTATCTCCGCGGCGGCACCAGCCGCCTGGTGACGGCCTGGATACCGATCGGCGACACCCCCGCCGAGATGGGCGGCCTGGTCTATCTCGACGGTTCGCATGCTCTGGGCACCAAGTTGGAGGCCGAATTCAGGGCGGCAAGCGGCGATCTTTCTCCGGAAGAGCAGATCAGTGCCTATAACAGCCACATGAGCGAAGGCGGCTGGGTCTCGAAGGATCTTACCGATATGGCAGAGCGTTTCGACACCCGCTGGCTCGCCGCCGATTACGAGGCCGGCGACGTGGTGCTCCACTCGCCCTACATGATCCACGCCTCGACCATCAATCAGGACCGCAGCCGGCGGCTGCGCCTCTCCACCGACATAAGATATCAGAATGTCGACGACGAGATCGACGTCCGCTGGAACAACCACTGGAGCCTCGGCGACATGCTGTAGCCCGACTTTCCAGTGCCCATCTTTGACCTGCGATCCGGGGCGATGGCTGCTGTAGCAGGTTGATTGGCGAAGGGACGTCCACATAGAGCAAAGCGTGGGGACCTTACTGCCGCGATCGGCGTTGATGGTCCGGGCCTTGAACGATCCCATGATTGCCCGACTTATTGACGTAGCCGAACCGCTCGAGTTGCCTCATGCCGCGTACGAACCTGAACGATATCCTGGTTTTCATGGCCGTCGTCGATGCGGGGAGCTTTATCGCCGGCGGCCAGGCGATGGGCCTGTCCCGTTCCGCGGCAGGCAAGGCGGTCATCCGTCTGGAGGACCGGCTCGGCGCGCGTCTGCTCAACCGCACGACGAGAACGCTGAGCCTGACCGACGAAGGCCGGATGTTCTACGAGCGCGGGCTGCAGATCCTTGCATCGGTCGACGAGGCGGAGGCGAGTGTGGCAGGGCAGAACAGCACGCCGCGAGGTGTTCTCAGGCTCACCGTTCCCGATGCCTTCGGGCGGCTCGTCGTCCTGCCTTTGCTTGAAAAATATCTTCGGGCCTGGGCCGATATCCAGGTCGAAGTGAACTTCACCGATCGCCTGGCCGACATTATCGAGGAAGGCTTCGATCTGGCGATCCGGATCAGCGCGACGACGACGTTGGACACCCGCCTGGTCTCGCGCGTCATCGCCAGCTACAAGGCGCGGCTCTGCGCCTCGCCGTCCTACCTTGCCGAGCGCGGCGAGCCGGGCGATATCGACGATATCATGGCCCACGACTGCCTCATCTTTGCCAGCCGCAATCAAAGGCAGGGCTGGCGCTTTCGCGGTGAAGGCGGTCCCTGGGTCAAAGCGCAAGGGCGCAGCCGTCTGAGGCTCGATAGCGTACAGGCGATCCGCGACGCCGCCCTGGCGGGACTGGGGATTGCCCTCCTTCCCGATTTTCTCGTCGCCGACGATCTCGTCGCCGGGCGCCTCCAGCAGGTCCTGCCCAGCCTCGAAACTGCCGACGCAAAGATCGTCGCTCTCTATCCCGACAAGCGCCTGCTGGAGCCGCGTGTCCGCCGCTTCATCGATCTGATGGTCGAGGAGCTTGGAGACCAGGGCCAGGCACGCAACCGCGACGCTAGCTCTGGGTGATAGCCTTGTCGAATCCGCGAAAGCTTTTCAGCGCCAGGGGAAAGAGGGTAGCGGCGAAATAGGCGAAGCCTGTGAGCGAAAGCGCCGCGGCAAGACCGATCATGCTGATCAGCGCGCCACCGACGAGACCGCCAAAGGGGATGAGAACAAAGCAGAGGGCGGCGTTCATCGCGGTAACGCGGCCGGTCAACGGCTTGGGGATGCGCTCGAAGATCACCGCAGACAGGATCGGATTGAGGAAACCCGATGCAAATCCTGCGACTGCCAGGGTGATGAAGATGAGGGCGAGCGGCGCATCCAGCGCAACAACGAGAAAACGCGGAAATCCGGTCAGCAGGAATGCCACGGTATAGACCATCAGGCGTGGCATCCGCTCGCCGATCGCAGCGGCAATTGCAGCACCAGCGATCGAGGCGCCGGTGAAGGCCGAAAACATCGCCCCCAGCAATTCCGGGCCATGGCCCGACCTCTGTGTCCAGACGGGCAGCAGCACGGCGTGATAAGCCTGGTCCAGTAGGTTGGTGGTCGCCACCATGGTGGCGATGCTGACAAGCACCACATCGCCGCGCAGAAAGCGCCAGCCTTCCCTGAGATCGCTGAAATAGGAGGACATCCCGCCGGGCCGAGCCTCTGGCGCGCCGCGTGTCGGCCCGGGGATGCCGACTCCCACAATCAGCGCAGCGGCGGCGAAGGTGACGGCATTGACGACGAGCGCCTGCCCCGAGCCGATCAGACCAATCAGCGCGCCGGCGCCGGCTGCCCCCGCCGTCGAGGCCAGCCGCTCGATAGCACCGACGACGCCGGTGACCCGTTCGAGCGGCATGGCCGCCAACGTGGCGATTTCGGGAACCATCGCCTGCTTGGCGGCATCGGAAGGGCCGCGCAGCACGCCCATGGCAAAGACGACAGGCAGGAGCAGCGGCATATCAAGCAGGCCAAAGAGATCGAGCAGCGGCACCAGCCCCACCACGGCCACCGAGGCGGTATCGCAGACGACGGCGATGCGCGTCGGGCCGACGCGGTCGATCAGCGGCCCACTGAGCGCCTTGGCGGCGACATAGGGCAGCATTTCCATCATCGCCGTCAGCCCGGTCAGAACCGGGCTGCCCGTCGTGCTCAGCACCAGCCAGGGAATAGCGATGGTCGACAGCCGCGTGCCGGAAAGCGAAAGCGTCTCGGCTGCGGCAAGCGCCAGGAATGGCCCACCCCTTCTCATGGCTCGTCATCCCCCTCGCGGTGCGGAAGCCGGCCCGGATAGGGAAAGGCGTGCAGCATGATCGAGAACGGAACCATATCCGGGGGTGCCAGCTCTCCCAAAGGCGGAGCCACCCGCATCGCTTCGAGAATGATATCGGTCAGCCGCTTGGTCAGGGCTTCGGCCTGTTCCGCCGTCATCGGAATGATGATGTCGCTGGCCGTACTCGCCTTGCGCCATTCTGCCGGCAGCTCGGCATATTCCTCCAGCGCCTGTTGCATCTGGCCGACCTGCAGCGAGAGTGCGGCCTGGTTGAAGGCGAGATCGAGATCCAGCGTTTCGCCCTCAATCTCGCTTGCCGGCACCGAGGTGAGCTCGTGGCTGGCGCGCCACCAGCGATCGCGCCGCGAAGCATGCGGCGCTTCCTCGATGAAGCCGTATTGGGCAAGCTGACGCAGGTGATAGCTGGTGGCGCCGCTGTTCAACCCGAGCCGCACTGCCAGCTGCGTCGCCGTCGCAGGTCCATCGACCCTGAGCATGCCGAGCATGCGCAATCGGACTGGATGCGCCAGCGCCTTCAGCGCGGTCGGATCGGGCACGACGCGGCTGATAGTGCGGGGTGCGGTGACTGATTGAGCAGGCTGCGGGCGCGGTGTTTTCATGCCGCCAGCCTAGTATTACAAACATATTTTTGCAAATCTTTCTTTGCAAAACTGTCTTGGCTGCCGCAGCTCAATCCGTCGGCAGGGCAAAGACAGCGCAAGGGTCGGCGATGCCGCGCAAGGTGTGCTCTCCGAGCGGCGTCAGCGCCGTCGCCGTATTCGCTGCCACCGTGCCCGAGATCAGCACGCTTCGGCCGAGCGGCTTGCAGAGCCCCTCCAGCCGGCTGACCAGATTGACGGCGGGGCCGATGGCGGTAAAATCCAGCCGGTCGGCCGCGCCGATATTGCCCCACAGGATCTCGCCGAAATGCAGCGCCGCACCGAAGGGCAGCTGCGCCAGCCCCTGCGCCTGGCGCAGCTGATCGAGATGGGCCATGCCGGCACGGCTGGCGGCGACCGCCCGAAGTGCGGCCTCGCAGGCCTCGCGATCCGCTCGGCCTGCGTCGCGCTCGCCTGACGTAGCCGTGACCGGAAAGATCGCCAG
Organism: Rhizobium sp. WSM4643; assembly: GCF_025152745.1. NCBI lineage: Bacteria > Pseudomonadati > Pseudomonadota > Alphaproteobacteria > Hyphomicrobiales > Rhizobiaceae > Rhizobium > Rhizobium sp. WSM4643. The sequence goes on from NZ_CP104040.1 coordinate 2,678,919, forward strand.
CACGCCGTCGCCGATGAATTTCAGCACCTCGCCGCCGAAGGCATGCACTGCGCCGGCGACGCGGTCAAACCAGGCGTCCAGTGCTGATATCATCACGTGAGGTTCGGTCACCTCGGAGAGGGCGGTGAAGTCGCGCAGATCGGCGCAAAGAAGGGCGGCGCGGATGGTCTCGCCGGATCCGCGGGCAAGCGCGCCGGCCTGCACTCGCGCGGCGCTACGGCGGCCGAGATAGGCTTCAAGCAGCGCTGCCCGCGCCTCGCGCGCCGCCAAAGCGGCGAGCGGCGCTGCGGCAAAACGCGCGACCTCGCGCAGCAGGCCAGCCTCGGCCGGGCCGAATGCACCTGCCCCTTCCCCGCTGGAAACCCTCGCCCAGCCGAGCAGCGGGCTGTCCGACCGATTATCCTGCGCAGGCCCGATCCGGTCCTCCCATACCGGCCCGAGCCCGGCCAGCCACTCGCGCCCGGCTTCGCTCCGCGGAGCCGCGGCAAAGGCCAAAGCCTCAATGACAGCGCCGGTCTCCGCCCGCCACAGCCAGGTGCGCCGCGCGATGATCGGATGCGGCACCGACAGCGTCAGCGCGCCGCCCAAAAGCTGCAAGCCATCGGCCAGCAGCCGGCGTCCGAGTTCGGCCAGAAACCATTCGGGACTGGGTGAGGCACCGGCCTCGTCAACCAGCCAGGCAAGGGGAGACGGCAGATCCATGGCTTAACATCGCACGCTGACCGGGGCGGCCGCAAGGATGTCCCCCGGGTGAGCGCAGGCAGCCACTCCGAATGTCCATGAGGACGTTCCCATCGACTCAACCTGTGGCCCCCAAAAGGACGACCGCATCCCCTGTCGAAAACCACCGCGGTGGAAAACGAAAAATAAACACTTTAAACTTGCGCGACTTTGATTCCATTATAAGGTCGTTCATCATCGTGTGATTGAGGGGTGCGATGGGTACGACATTCTGGCCGAAAGATCCGCTGGATGGAAACGACATGACGCTGCTGACGTCGATCCTTCGGCGATGGTGCGAAAGATATCAGGTCGAACTGACGGCGGAGGAGAGCAGCCGCAAGGCGAAGGAACTTGTCGAATGGTTCGAATTCGGCGTCAAGGATCCCGTCGAGCTCGAGGAATTGATCGACGACAAGCACTGGCTCGTCAGCAGGATCTGACCGTAGACAAATCGGGAGGACGCTGCCGGTCAGCGTCGACGAACCTATCTCATCAGAAAAGGCCGGGCGAAATCGCTCCGGCCTTCGTCCATTTTCACCTAAGCGAGACCCTTAGTCATCATCATCCCGCCAACGCCGATCGCGATCCCAGCGCCGCTCATGGCGCCAGCGCGGACCATCCCAATCCCGGTGACGCCGCTCCCAGCCCCAGCGGGGCGGACCACCGTAGAAAGCTACCGGCGGCGGGCGTCTCCAGTTTGGCCGGCATTCGCCCCAGCGCGTCAGATGCCAGCCGCGACCGCAGGCGTAGTCGACCTTTGTGACATTGCTCTGCACATTGATTGTCCCAAGCGGCATCGCCTCCGCGGTGCCGAACGAGAGGCTGCCGGCAAGCAAGGCAGCCGCGATAGAAAGTGCCTTCATCGAGAACTCCATTTTCAATCCAGCCACCCCGAGCTTATGGCCGCTAAATTGAACTGGAGATGAATTGCGCGTTCATGTTTGACGCGCGCAGAGAGCGTGGTTGGGCCGCGAGGAAACCGCTCAAGTTCTGCCGTAAAAAGCGTCGGGACCCGGATCACGCCCGGCGGCGACCTCGGTCAGCCGCCCCAGGTAATGCGCCCAGCCTTCCGCATGGCCGGCACATTGCTCGGCGCTCGGCAGGCCGCTATGGGTGAGCCGCAGCAGCGTTCCGCCCCCCTGCTCGATCAGGTCGATCTCGACCAGGCTCGACCCTGGCGGCACCACTTCGCTGCCATCCCAGCCAAAGCTATAGGCAAGGCGATGAACCGGAACCACTTCTCGAAACGAGCCGCGCGCAAAGCGGGCGCCGGTGACGTTGACAAGATAGAGCCCGCCAGGCTGCGGCTCGACCTGCGCCTCCGTTCCCATCCAGCGCAGGATCTTTTCCGGGTCGGTCATCAGCGCGAACACCGCGGCCGGCGGCGCCGCGATATGCGCCTCGCGGTGGACGACGAAGGGGTCTTGCATCTCTCTCTCTCCCGTGGTTGCCACGGCCCTGCCCGCCTCCGGTGGAGACGGCGCATCCTGTCTTGCCGTGCTATTCTGACGTGAATGTCCTCACTGGATGCATGTAGGCGCAAGCGCATCCTCAGCAAGAGGGCTTGCCCGTCGCGATCAACCAACAAGCGAAATCGCCGCTTCGGAGCCCTGATCCTACATTGGCCGCGAAGCATTTCGACCTATTGCCAGCCCGTCGCCTTCCCCCTATTGTTCGCACCGTTCTCAGGGCGGGGTGCAAGTCCCTACCGGCGGTGTGTAATCAGATTGCGAGCCCGCGAGCGCCTTCTCAGGAAGGGTCAGCAGATCAGGTGAGATGCCTGAGCCGACGGTCATAGTCCGGATGAAAGAGAACGTGCGTTCCTGCCGCCCTTGCGGCTGTCGGGGACGTTCGTGATCGCCTTGGGTGATGTGTCTTTTCGCCAAAGGAGATTACCATGACACCCACCCGCTATGCCTTCATCAAAGCCAGCTGGCACGCCGACATCGTCGACCGCGCCCTTGATGGCTTTCATCAGCTTATTCCGCCCGAGCAGATCGATGTGTTCGATGTTCCCGGCGCATTCGAGATGCCGCTGCTGTCGCGCGATCTTGCGGCAACTGGACGCTATGCCGCTGTCGTTGCCGCCGCCTTCGTCGTCGACGGCGGAATCTACCGCCACGAATTCGTCGCCCAGGCCGTCGTCGATGGGCTGATGCGCGCCGGCATGGATACCGGTGTGCCGGTGCTGTCGGTGTCGCTGACGCCGCATCAGTATCAGGAAACCGAGCATCACAAGCAGATCTACCGCGCACATTTCGTCGAGAAAGGGCGCGAGGCAGCAAAGGCGGCTCTGACGATCGGCAAAACCCGCGCCGCCCTTGCTGCGTAGGAACTTCCTGCACGCCGGCTCGACGAGCCGCAGGACGACAGACGAAGTGGCGGGGGACCGACCCCGCCGCCTCATCGGATCGACATGACCTCACCAACCGCAGGAATGAAAGCGACGCGCCGTGTGTCGCAGCGGAATCCGCTAATACCGGCCAAATCAGACAGAATAATTGATTCGACGACCCCACCGCGCCGTGGTCAACTTGGCCCGTCACGTGTCCGCAATTCTCAAGACATCCAGAACCCAAGGAGCTTAAGATGAGCAATGCACTGCGCAGCGAAACCCCCATCGAGACCCCGAGAACTCAGCCCGTCGACACCAAGCTCGAGGTGGTCGTCATCCCCGTTTCCGACGTCGACCGCGCCAAACGTTTTTACGACGGGCTGGGTTGGCGGCTCGACGCCGACTTCGCCAATGATGCCGATTTCCGGGTGATCCAGTTTACCCCGCCCGGCTCCGGCTGCGCGATCATCTTCGGCAAGAACGTCACCGCCGCAGCCCCCGGCTCAGCCCAGGGGCTTTATCTTATCGTCTCCGACATCGAGGCAGCCCGCCGCGATCTCATCGCCCGCGGCGTCGAGGTGAGCCAAGTGTTCCATGACGCGGCCGGCGTCTATGCCGGCAAGGACGAGCCCTATCTGTTCGGGCGGCTGCGGATCGCCGGCCGCGATCCCGATCACCGCAGCTATCGCTCCTTTGCATCTTTCAAGGATCCCGACGGCAACGGCTGGCTGTTTCAGGAGGTCACCACGCGGTTGCCGGGACGCATCGATGCCGACGAGACGAAATTCACGACGTCGACAGACCTTGCGTCAGCGCTGCGCCGCGCGGCGACCGCTCACGGTGAACACGAGAAACGGAACGGCGGCAAACACGACGAGAACTGGCCGGACTGGTACGCCGAATACATGGTCAGCGAACAAGCCGGCAAGCAACTGCCCTTATAGGCAATGGCGGCGACATCCTCTGAGAAGCAACGGCATTTCGGTATGGCGCGCCCATGCCGAAATGCTCTATCGTGTCTTAGCCTAACATTACCGATCTCCTTGCCGGCGTCAGATCGAGTACCGGGATCCGCCAGAAGCCGTCATTGGGATGCGGGAGACATCTGCGACGTTACCCAACCGGAAAATGCGAGCATGGCCGCTGTTGACGGCCTCGATTGAAGTCGGGTTAGCCAATAGCTCCCCAACGATATGGTGGTAGCAAAAGGTTGTCTGATAGCCCCCGAGGATAGGTGTCTGGAAAACATCGAAGGCGGGGCCAGAGCGATCCCCAGTCCTTGCAGGGCCGCCTCCATCATCGCCAGGGAAGAGTCGAAGACGATGCCTGCGTTTATCTGGGGCGCCGGAGGAACGTTCGCTGCGACAAACCAGGTGCTCCATTCGTCCGCCCTATAGCTCCGCAAAAGCGTCGCCTCGACCAGGTCTGCAGGCCGCCTCAAACGCTCGGCCAATTTGGGCGTGCACAGAGGAGAGAGCGGAGCGTCGAACAGACGCAGCGCTTCTGTGCCATGCCAGGAACCGCTGCCGAAGCGAATGGCAAAGTCCAGTCCCTCGGCCGCCATATCGACGCGATTATTGTTTGTCGAAATGCGCACATCGATGAACGGGTGCTGCCGTTGAAAATCCGAAAGCCTTGGCAATAACCAGCCGACGGCAAACGTCCCGACCACGCCAAGGAACAGCAATTCCCGCACCTGCCCGGCTTCAATCCGGTCCAACGTGATCGCCATCTGATCGAAGGAATTGGTCAAGGTCGGCAAAAGAGCTTCGCCTTCTGCGGTGATTTTCAAGCCTCTTGGAAGGCGCTGAAAAAGCGCAGCCCCCAATCGCCTCTCCAGGCTTTTGACCTGTTGGCTTACAGCGGCCTGGGTAACGCAAAGCTCAATCGCGGCACGGGTAAAGCTGAGATGTCTTGCCGATGCTTCGAAGGCCCTCAAGCCATTTAAAGGGAGGAATTGCCGAACCATCTTAGCCCTAGATTTTCTTGGATCTCCTCCGAGATATCATCGTTTGCTGCCGCAAAACAGTGCCGTTAAATGCCGTCCTCATGCGCCTTTGCGTTGATTGAAAGCTGCCTGCGGAGGATGAAAATGAATCGCAATTGGATAAAAACTCTATCGGCTACGTTGGTCTCGACATGTATTTCCACGAGTGGCTTTGCGGCCGACGAAATGAAACTGAAAGCCATCTCGGACGCCGCGATAAGACCAATTATGGATAAATACGGCATTCCGGGCATGGCCGTTGCCATCGCCGTTGACGGGCAGAACCACATCTTCAACTACGGCGTCGTGTCGAAGGACACTAACAGGCCCGTCACTCCGGCGACCATGTTCGAACTGGGATCGATCAGCAAAACCTTTACAGTCACCCTCGCCTCCCACGCGGACGTGACCGGCCGACTTTCGCTGTCGGACAAGGCAGGAAAATATCTTCCGTCGATGAACGGAAGACCCTTCGGCAATGTCGAGTTGATGAATTTTGGCACGCACACGGCTGGCGGATTTCCGCTGCAAGTTCCCGATGAAGTCAAAACCGAAAAACAGCTGATGGAGTATTTCGCAAGTTGGAAACCTTCATACGCCGCCGGAACGCACCGAACATACGCCAATCCGAGCATCGGCGTGCTCGGATACATAACGGCGAAAAGCATGGGCAAAGATTTCACAGCTCTTATGGAAGACCAATTGTTTCCTTCTCTCGGGTTGACGAGCACGTATATCAATGTGCCGAAATCGAGAATGGCCGACTATGCCCAAGGCTACAAGCGAAGCGGTGAGCCGGCTCGGATGACACCCGCCACTCTTTCGTCCGAGGCCTATGGAGTGAAATCCACAGCAAGCGACATGATCCGGTTCATCGACGCAAACATGGGACTGGTCAAGTTGGACGGAAAACTCCAGCAGGCGATCACCAATACGCACACTGGATACTTCCATGTCGGCGCGATGACGCAAGACCTTATTTGGGAGCAGTATTCCTATCCCGCGACGTTGACGACCTTAATGGACAACAATTCCAGCGCGATGCTCAAGACTATTCCCGTCAAGCAGCTGAAGCCGGCGATGGAACCGCGCGACGATGTGTGGATCAACAAAACCGGCTCCACGAATGGTTTCGGCGCATATGTGGCGTTCATCCCGAAAGAGCGAGTTGGTATCGTCATTCTGGCCAACAAAAACTATCCCAACGAGGACCGTGTCTCTGCCGCATACCAGATACTGACTGATATAACTACGGCGCGTTAATCCCGGGCATCAGCGGTCGAAGATATCCCGCCATTGCTTCTCACCAATCAGGCAGTCAGTGCCCGCCTCAGCGCCGGCGATTTTCTGCACCATCGCCGGCGGGGATAGGTCGCTGATCTCCAGCACCAGCTTGCGGCGCACGGCAACGGCGAAATCCTCGATCTTGCGGACCGGCAGCACGAAGGCGCCGGGGCCGCCGATCACGCAATCCGCATAATATTTGTCGAGCCCGTTGGGCGCATCGGAGGGCCGCAGCATGATGGCAAGGCCGTTGATGACCATGCCGGCTTCCACCGCCTTGTCCCGAGTGGGGGTGACGGGATCGCCGGAATTGTTGGGACCGTCGCCGGAGACATCGATCACCTGTCGCCTGGACTGAAAGGGACTGGAAACGATCATGCTGGCGCCCTGGGCGATCGCGGTAGAGACCGATGTGCGCCGTTGCGTGGCAATCGGCCGGGCTTCGAGTTTGCTTAAAAAAAGCGATCGCATCCTCTTCCGTCTCGATCACCTGCCAGTCGATCACGGAATCCTGGACGACATAGCCAGCCCATTCGAAATAGCTGATGGCGATGCGGCCGGTCAGCCCGCCCTTCACCGCGTCGATGAACTCCTTGTGCTTCAGCGCCTCGACATAACCTTCGCGCTGGATGCCGATCTCCTCGAAATCCATCGACCGCGAGGTGTCGACGGCAAGCACGAGGGCCACATCGACCTCGCTTCCCTCCGCCTGCGCGATGGGGACGAGGCCGGAAAGACCCATAAGCACCGCAAGTGTCGTCAGCATTGGCAATCCAATCCCTGCGCCATCCAAGCCGGCGAACTCTAACACAGCTTGGCCGACGCAGATCGCTCGGCCCCGCGCATGGCTTCAATTTTCGGTGATGGAATCGGAAGCCTTCAATGCAAGGGAAGCCACAAGGGGGTCTTCCATGCCTTCAGCGCCTCGAGAAAGACCTGCAATCGGGAGGGCAGGAAGCGGCGCGTGGGATAGACGGCGTGCACGAAAATTTCCTCGGACGACCAGTCCGGCAGCAGGCGGACGAGTTCACCTTTTCTGATCTGTTCGTCGCAATAGGTCGAAGGCAGCAAGCCGATACCGAGTCCGCGATAGGTAAAGGCGCTCACCGCATCGAAATCCCGGCTCGATACCGGCCCCGACACATGCAGGCGAACCGATTTGCGACCGCTCACGAGATGCCATTCCGCCTCGCCGTTGCGGCCGTTCAAGAGCACGCATTGATGCTCCTTCAGGTCTTCGGGCTTGGTGGGAGGCGCCCTGCCCTTCAGATAGTCCGGTGCGGCGACCAGATAGCGCACGCTCTTGCCGAGCCGCTGCGCGACGATGGTCGAATCCTTGAGCTCGCCGAAGCGGATGCTGAGATCGACATTCTCGGCGATCAGATCGAGAAACTGGTTGGTCACGAAGAGATCGACCTGGATCTTCGGATAGGTCTTCAGGAAAGCCGAGACGAATTCGTAGAAGACTTCCTGTCCGAAGATGACTGGCACGGAGATCTTCAGCAGACCTTCCGGCTTTTTCTGCGTCTCGGTAAGCGCCTGCTCGGCATCAAGCAGATGGGCGAGAGGTTCGCTGCACCTGTTGTAGTAGGCCCGGCCTTGCGCGGTCGGGCTCAGCTTGCGGGTCGTCCGCTGCAGCAGCGTCACGCCGAGCTGCTCCTCCAGCGACGTCACCTTCCGGCTGACGGTCGATACCGGCATGCCGAGGGAATGGGCAGCGCGGCTGAAGCTGCCGTACTGCGCCACCTTCACGAAAACGGCGATATCGTTCAGATCAGCCATGTTCTGATTTTTGCATGGATGCAAAAGAGAATACAGATATTTCCATCTAATCGAGTAATGGAGTTTTCGCCATATTCACCCTGCGAAAACAAGACAACCGGATGGAGGCGCGTTCGCAGCAGCCCCATCTCGAGCGACCCCGCCTTTGCAGCCGCAAGGCCCGCGTTGCCCGAACCAAATTATGGAGATCAGCATGACTACGAGAAAAACAGTCATCGTCACCGGCGCCTCCCAGGGTATCGGAGCCGGCCTCGTCAACGCCTTCATCCAGCGCGGCTATAATGTCGTCGCCACCTCGCGCCAAGTCAGCGCTTCGAACGCCTTCCAAGCCGCGGACAGACTGGCGCTCGTCGACGGCGACATCGGCGACGCCGAAACCGCAGCGCGGGTGGCAAGGACAGCAATCGATCGCTTCGGCTCGATCGACGGACTCGTCAACAATGCCGGCATTTTCTTGGCCAAGCCGTTCGTCGATTTCACCATGGACGACTTCAAAAAATTGTCCTCGACCAACCTTGAGGGCTTCATCCACGTGACACAACTGGTCGTCAGACAGATGCTCACGCAGAAAACCGGCGGCAGCGTCGTCAGCATCACGACGCCATTGACTGATCATCCGATCGCCGGTTTCTCCGCTTCGGTGTCGATGATGACAAAGGGCGGTATCAACGCCATCTCCAAGAACCTGGCGATGGAATATGCGAACGAGGCCATTCGCTTCAACATTGTCGCTCCTGGCGTGGTGGACACGCCGTTGCACAAGGACAATCCGAAAGATTTCCTGAAGACGCTGTCGCCGATGGCAGGCATCTCGAACGTCGAGGAGATCGTTGACGCCGTCGTCTTCCTCACCGAAGCGCCGCGCGTAACCGGGGAGGTGCTGCACGTCGACGGCGGCGCACATCTGGGCAGATGGTAGACCATGCGAAAACTGAGGCAGCCGGCGCGGAACGACGGCTGCGGGAACTCGGCATCACGCTTCCCCCGCCGCCGACACCCTTCGGGGCCTATGTCGAAGCGATAAGGACCGGCAATCTGGTCTTCTTCAGTGGGATGCTGCCGGTCGTCGGTCATGAGCCGCGCTATATCGGCCGCGTCGGCGGTGTGCTGACCGCCGAAGACGGCAGGAAGGCGGCCGAAACCGCAACGCTAAGCGCGCTCGCAGCCGCCAGGGACTATCTCGGTTCGCTGGACAGGGTCGTCAGGGTCGTCAAGCTTGGCGTCTATATCGCGACCGAAGGCGATTTCCGCGACCATCCGAAGGTTGCGGACGGAGCATCCGAAATGCTGCTTGCGGTCTTCGGCGAGGAGAAACTCTCAGGCCGCGTCGTGCTCGGCGTCGCCAGCCTGCCTTTAGGCGTGCCGATCGAACTCGAACTTGTTCTTGAGGTCGAGGAGTGAATGGGGGCGGTACTGGCGCGGCATTGTCCGAGGTCCCTCATCCTTGTAGCCCGCATGGCGAAGCCTCGAAGGACACGCTCCGGCACTGCTCCTTGCATCTACTGACCGCCGGCGCACCCGCCTCGCCCTTCGGGGCCCCTGCGGGGCGCCTCAACAAGGATGAGGCTCTCGTGAGCACCGGCGGACTGATAAGCACAAAGCATTATCACCCTCACACAGCCACCAACAGCAGCACATAGGCGATCACACTCACCATCAGCCCGCGGAACGCAAAAGTAACGCAGCGGTATTTGTTGCGGGCGATGGTGGAGAGGATGTCGGCGTTTTCGAGATACTGCTCGAAAAGGTAGCGCTCGTCGCGCCGCAGCGCCGCATCGAAGAACCGGTCGCGATGACCGTGCCAGGCGCCCCAGAACAATGACGTCGAGTTGTTCAAATGGCGCGGCAGTACGACGAGAATCGCCGACAGCATCGAAAAGACCGAAGCTGCGGCAAGCAAGCCGGAGAACAGCATACTGCCGGGCGTCCCGCTCACGTAGCGCGCCAGGCTGAAGACTGCCCTGACATCGCTGGAACTCACCAGGAATGCCAGCATGAATGTGAAAATATAAGCGGCTTTCTGGTCAGAGATCTTGATCTGATCATAAAATATGTCATTGATTTTCTTGATATGATCAAAATACCCGGCGCCGATGTCACCCGTCGACGGTTCGCTTGGCATAAGTTCAGTCGCGCTCTCGAATTCGCTCACCCGAATACTCCATCCCATAAGTGTTTCCCTGATATTACACTTCACACGGAATTCAAGAACACGTGTGCAATATGCTTGACTTTTCTTTTCTACTTGGACAAAGGGGAAGCGGGGGTTGGGGTCATGCTGGGTCGCTGGAAAAACATCTGTCGCGCCGGGGTGGCGCTTGCGCTTGTCGTACCGGGCTTTTCGCCGGCGGCGGCTGACCCCGTGCAGCGTGCAACACCGGTCGCCGGTTCCGTCATCGCCCGCAAGACCGGCGAGGAGGTCCGCTTCATCGACGTGTCGAACTGGCGCGTCGTCGACATCAATCAAGACCTTCTGACCGGCGACGTGCTGCGCACCAACGCCAACGGCCAGCTCGCCATTGTCTTTTCCGATCACACGCAGGTTCGCCTTGGCCGCAATTCCTCGCTGCAGGTCAAGAAGATGGCCGCGAGCGGCGACACGACGCTGGAGCTGCAATCGGGAACGATCTGGGCGCGCGCCGAGCGCGGTGGCCAGGGCCTGACTGTGGAAACGCCGGCGGCCGCAGCCGCCATCCGCGGCACCGACTGGACCATGACGGTTGAGGGCGCCAAGACCTCGATGATCGTGCTCGAAGGCCGTGTCGCGCTCACCAACCCGCAGGGCAGCGTCGAGGTAAACGAGGGCGAAGGAGCGGTCGCCACGATCGGCCAGGCGCCGCGCAAGCTCGTCATCGTCACACCCGACGATCGCGAGCAGATGCTGTTCTACCTGAACCTGCGCGACGGCTTCGGGCTGATGCCGACCTCGCCGCTGCCGGCAGGCCGCATGGCCGACGAGCGCCGCCGGCTGCTGGCTTTGCCGCCGGAACGGCGCACCACTGAGGACTGGCTGGAGCTTGCCGAAGTGCAGAGCGCCTTCGATGGCCGGCAGGTTACGGCCGCCACGCTTCAGGAGATTCGCCGTCGCAAGCTGACGACCACCCAGAAGGCCCGCCTCGACCTGATCGATGCCACGATCGCCGGCTCCGAAAAACGCTACGACGAAGCGGCAAGATTGTTTGCGGCAGCGCTGCCGCATCTCGACGCCAGCCGCCGGAACATGGCGCAATATGGCGGCTATTTCGCCCGTTCGCTTGCTGATCCCGCCCATGTCGAAAAGCCGCCTTCGGCTGCTGTCGGCCCCTATGGTGCGATCATGCAGGCCTATACCGCCGGCTTTTTGCAAAACCCGCGCGCTGCCCTCGATGTGATCAGCCAAGCCGAAAAGCGTTTTCCGGACGATCCCACCCTGCCCGCGATCCGCGCGCAGCTGGCGCAGCTGATCGACGACCGCGCCCAGATGCAGGAGGCGGTGAACCGTGCCCTCTCGCTTGATCCCAACCATCCGATCGCCCTTGCCGCGCGCGCCTCCTACAAAGCGAGCTACGAAAGCGACATCGACGGCGCTTTAGCCGATCTGAACCGCGCCATCGAGCTTGCGCCGGGGGCGTCGGGATCGTTGAACTCGATGGGCCTGCTGCAGAGCGCCCGCGACGCCAATGGCGAGGCCGAGGCCGCCTTCCTGAAGGCAATCGCGCTCGATCCGCAGGATCCCGTGCCGCACGCCAATCTCGCCATCCTCTATCTCGATCAGTCGCGCATGAAGGAAGCCAAGCGCGAAATCGATACGGCGCTTACCGTCGATCCGTCCTTCGACATCGCGCTTCTCGCCCGCGGCCGCTACTATCTGCAGACTGGCGAACGCGACAAGGCGCTGGCGGATCTGCTGGCGGCCAGCACCGCTAATCCGGCGCATTCGCAGTCACAACTGATGCTCGCCGCCGCCCATTACGAAAAGGGTGACCGCATCCCCTCCGCGCAGGCGGTCGACAATGCCGACAGGCTCGACAAGAACGATCCCGTCATCTCCTCCTTCCGAACCGCTGTCGACATCGATGACTACGACGCCGACGGCGCGATCCGCAACGCCCAGGAGTTTCTCCGCCGCTCCAGGGCGCGCGGCGGCGACTACAGCGCTCTCGGCGCCAACAAGGATGCCGGCTCGACGCTGAACAACGCTTACCGCCTTCAGGGCCTGGATGCCTGGGGCCGGTATTACGGCGATGCCGTCTTCAGCCCCTTCGAAGGCAGCGGCTATATCGATCAATCGATCAAGGGCAGCATCTTCCCTTACGTCAACGCGACGAGCTTCGGCGATGACAATGTCATCCAGTATCGCAACAATGCATCGAGCTATTCATCCTTTATCCAGGGCTTGCTGCTTGATCCGCACATGCTCTCCGGTCGCTCGCGCTCGGCAACGCTGCTGCGCACACCCTTCATAGAAGGTTCGCTCGGCGGCGGCATCAACAGCGTCGACGGCCATACCAGAGGCATCGGCGAGGCTGAGATCCAGGGCTTCTCCAACGAGACGATCCCTCTCAGCTTCTACGGCAACCTGACATGGGAAGAACTGGCGCTCGACGGGGACTATCGCGACTTCGGTGGCTTCTCGACCGATAACAAGCTCGTCGGCGGCAATGGCTACCTGACGGCAACAGTGACGCCGGACGATCGCGTAGTGGCCTATGTCAACCATGCCAAGAACGATGGGACGCTGAACGCGCTGTCATCAAACACCGGGTTCATGGAACTCCTCTTCCGCGTTCCTCTCCCGTTGCCTCTTTATACAGCGCAAGACACTGACAGCCAAAGCACGAGTGCCGGCATTGGCTGGAGCCACACGTTTGCCTATGAAAACGTGTTGAATGGAGCGCTGCTTTATTCAGGCAGCAAGTCGAAGACGAGCAACGTCCTTGATGTTGATGTGGACCCGCTGTTTATCGGCGCAGGGGTTCCCTTTATCATTCCCTTTACCAACGTCACGCAGGAGGCGGAATCAAAAACCTATATCGGTGCCTTGAGCCATTCCATAGGTGCCGGACCTTTGACATTGCGCTACGGTATCGAAGGCGGCTGGATGGACGTCAGCAGCACCGTCGATACGACACTTCTGGGCTTGACGGCGCCCCTCGAGCACAACGAGAACACCGTCAATATAGGCCGCGCCTATGTCGATGTGCTGCATGAGATCACGCCGGATCTCAAGGGCGAATACGCCTTGTTCGCCACGCGCCTGGATGGCGACGGCATCGATATCAGCCGGCTGGAGCCGCGCTTCGGCCTCGCCTGGGCACCGGTTCAAAACCACTGGCTGCGTGCCGCCTTCATGCGTCAGAGCTTCGATAGCGGAGTGCCGACGCTTGCACCGATCGGCATATTAGGGCTGCAGGCCAACCAGTTTTCCGCCAATCCGCAGGGCTATACGGATACGGTCGCGCTGCAATGGGATGCCGAGTGGACCGATCGTTTCTTCACCTCGGTCGAATACCAGCACCAGGAATTGCATGATTTCTCGATCGACTTTCCGCTGATCTCGCTTCCGGCAGCCGACAGCCTGCCGCTATCACGCGGCAGCATCGACCGCGCCGCCGTGACCGCCAACGTCGCGCTCGGCCATGGTTTGGGCCTCTCCGCCACCTATGCCTATATGGAATCGGAGAACAAGGATCCGCTGGAGCCGAACTACGGCGGCTCGCTGCCCTACATTCCGAAGAATTCCGGGCAGATCGCCCTGACCTGGGTCAGCGAGGCCAAGGTCAAGGCGACGGTGGCCGCCAATTATGTCGGCGAGCGCGACGGCGACGATCTCGGCACCAAGCTCGACGACTATTGGAGCCTCGACGCCCACCTGATCTGGGAACCGCTGGACAAGCGCATCGCGCTGGAAGCGGCCGCCTATAACCTGCTCGACGAGGATTTCGAGCTCACGCCCGGCGTGCCCGGCTGGGGCCGCGCCTTCAGGGGCACGCTCAAAGTTCGCTTCTGATGCGGGTGCGAGGCAAGCCTCGGCAGGTCAGGTCAGCCAGCCGGCAAGCCGAGAGCCGCCATCTCAGGCTGCTGATACTGGCGCTTGCGACGCTGGTCGCAATCTCGCTCTTGTCGCGCCTGCCCGCCTGGTCGCTGCTGGAGCTGAGAAGCTTCGACTATCTCTCGACCGTCGACGATCCCCGTCCGCCACCCGGCGGACCCGTCATCGTCGCGATCGACGAGCCTTCGCTTGCCGATATCAACGCGCAGTGGCCTTGGCCGCGCAGCCTGCATGCCCAGCTTGTCAGGCAGCTACGCACGGCCGGTGCCCGTGTCATCGGCCTCGATATCATCATGGCCGAACCTTCGAACCCCGACAACGACGACGCGATCACGAGGGCTGTCGGCCCGGATGTCGTGCTCGCCGGCGACGAAACGCTGATCGAGACGCCCCAGTCCTCGCAACTGATCCGCGCCACGCCGCTGCCGCAACTGACTGAAGCGGGTGCTGTGACCGGCATCGCCTCCGTCGATCTCAGTGGCGACGGTGCGTTCCGGCGCATTCCAGGTTATGAGGACGGCTTTGCCGCCATGCTGATGAAGGCGTCGGGAGCAGCACCCAAAGCCTTGCCTGCTGGCCGGCTCATCCAATCCTTCGGCGCGGCCCGCAGCTATCCCACAGTCTCCTACTACCAGGCGCTCGACCCTGAGAACCTGCTGCCGCCGGATTATTTCAAGGGCCGCGTCGTGCTCGTCGGTCTCAGCCTGCAGAATGCCCCTGCCATCGACAAGGGCGGCGTCGATGCCTTCGCGACATCTTATACCGTCCACACCGGCACGCTGACCTCCGGCGTCGAGATCCAGGCAACGATCTACGACAATATCCGCCGTGGCCTGTCGATCGCGGAAGCCAGCCTTCCCATGGTCGCCGTTTGCATCCTGATCTCCGTGCTGCTCGCCGCTGCCACCGTCTGGCGTTCGACTGGATGGCTGACGATCGTCGCCAGCGTCGTGGCCATATTCGCCTTCGCTGCTGCGAGTTTTGCCGGCATCCGCTTTGCCCATATCTTCGTCCCGCCGCTCGGGCCAGTCGTTGCCTATGTCTCGGTCGCCTTCGGCCAAGCCGCCTTCGATTATGCCGAAGAACGTCGCAACAAGCGCCAGATCATCCGCGCCTTCGCCCAATATATCTCGCCCGATCTGGTCAGGCGCCTGTCGCACGACCCGTCGCAGTTGAAGCTTGGCGGCGAGCGGCGCACGCTCTCCGTGCTGTTTTCCGATGTGCGTGGGTTCACCACCATCGCCGAGACGTTGAAAGATGATCCGGAGCAACTGACCGGCCTGATCAACCGGCTGCTGACGCCGCTCTCCGACGTGGTGATGGATCATGGCGGTACGATCGACAAATATATGGGCGACTGCATCATGGCCTTCTGGAACGCCCCGCTCGACGATCCCGATCATGCACTGCACGCCGTCAAAGCCTCGCTTGCCATGCAGGCGGCGATATCGAGCCTCAACCGCGAGCTGGAGCGGGAGGCGGCGATGCGCGGCGGCAGGCCGCACGTGCTAAAGATGGGCGTCGGCATCAACACCGGCGAATGCATCGTCGGCAATATGGGCTCGACCCGCCGCTTCGACTATTCCTGCCTCGGCGACAGCGTCAATCTCGCCTCCCGCCTCGAAGGCGCCTCGAAGAATTATGGCGTGGCGCTGCTGCTCGGCGAGGAGACTGCAAGACTTGTCGCCGGCACCTATACCGTCGTCGAGCTCGACCGCATCATCGTCAAGGGCCGCACCGTGCCCTCGCCTGTCTATACCGTCGTGCACAAGGCCGACGCCGAAGCCCTTGCCGCCCATCGGGCCTTCACGCAAGCCAAATACGCCGGCACGCTTGCACCATCCGACCCCGCCTTCGACAGGCTGGCCGCCGATATCCCCGAGCTTACCCCCTACTACGCGATCGTCCGCGATGCGCTAGCCGAATCCGGCGAGGAATGACCGGGGACGACGTCTTCTCACGCCTGATAATGGCGCACGGATGTTCCTTTATGAGCCGCTCGTTTTGCCAAAGGCATACATGTTTGTCGGCGCGCCATGCAGCATCACCTCGCGGTCGAAAGTGAAGCCGCATTTCTCGAGAATGCGCTTCGAGGCGGCATTGACAGGGCGAACCAAGCCGATCACTCGGTCCGCGTGCAGATTATCGAAGGCGAAGGTCAGCGTTTCCCGGACCAATTCCGTGGCATATCCCTGCCCCCAGCTTTCGGGTTGCAGATGATAAGAAAGATTGAGGTCGTCGAATTCCTTGGAAACGGTCACACCGCCGAACCCGATCAACGTACCGTTCGCCTCAACTGCCCAACGCCCAAACCCGTGATCTTTCCAATGCCCGATATCGCGCGCAAGCCGCGCTGCGCTTTCCGCCGGCGTGTCAGGCCGGGGCACCGGTCGATGTGCGACCAATTCCGGCCGCGAAAAAAGTCGGGTCAGGAAATCGATATCCCCTTCCATGGGAATTCTGAGGCGCAATCTGGCGGTACGCCTTACCGCCGACGGCAAGGCACTCTTGAATTCGTTCTCAAGCATCTTCCATCCAATTTTCAAAATGCGGCAACGTCACCGATACCAAATTATTCCAGGCGGCGCGCTTCCAGCGGCGCCTCCTGCCTGTATCCGTCGAAATAGCGGCCGCCATGCAAAGCAAGCTCCCGGTCGGCCAAAGCGAGGAATGGGGCGCCGTCACCCGCAGCCGCCAGACTGAACGCCGCGTCGAATTCGGCCGCCAATTGCGCGTCGAGCTCCCTGACCAGACGGGGCGCCCACTTTCCCCGGCCAGCCCACGCGCCACGTCCGAGAAGCATCAGGTCAGCGAGCTTCTGATAGAGCTGCGCCGCGATGGCGGCGATCTCTTCGGGCGGGCGCGTTCCGCGCAGATCGTCGGCCAGATCGGTGACCTGATAGCGCAGCAAGTCGTAGTCTGCCCCGGCAAGAGGTTTCGGCCCCGCCGCCAGCATCCTTGCCGCCCATGCCTGCACGACGCGGGCGTTGTCGATATCCGGCCCCAGTATGCTGCCCGTGACAACCATGTTGACCATGATGGGATAACCGCTGTCTGCATCCTGATGGAGATAATGCGCCAGCGTCTGCGGATCGTGAACGAAGGCCTCAACCGGGAATCCGTCCTCAGTGAACGATTCCCGCCAGGCTCTTTCGAGCGACGGGAACACGACGACCAGATCGATATCCGAAAAGGTGGTGCCTTCGCCGCGCATGATGGAGCCGGCGACATAGGCGAAAGCAGCCCCGGCATAGCGGCTGGCGACACAGCGGCGGGCGACGGCCAGCGCTCGCTCCGCAAGAAAATTTTTCTGGATATCGTCCACGATCTCGTCCTCGAATGCGGGCACGGGCGGGAACAAAAAACCCGCTCGTCACCGGCGGGTTGGTTTCAGCAGCAATGAACAGATTTCAGTTCACGCGTCTACCTCCCACCGCAGCGCGGTGGTCGTAGACGTCGTCGAAACTGCAAAAATCCTGTTCATGGCCAAGGTTAACCCGCGACAGCGACAGCGTCAATGCACCGAAGCCGGACGCCAAGGACGCTTCCCCGGCGCGACGTTTTCCGTCTAAGATGGCGCAAAGACTCGTAAACAGGAAGAGCCCGCCAATGTCCGATCCCGTCACCGTCATCCCGCTTCCGCAACCGGTGCTGCTGCCGGTCGAGGGCAGCGCCGAGCGTTTTCCGGTGCGCCGCGTCTATTGCGTCGGGCGGAACTATGCAGACCATGCGATTGAGATGGGCCACGATCCCAGCCGCGAGCCGCCCTTCTTCTTCCAGAAGAACGCCGACAACCTGCTGCCGTCGGGTAAGGCTTTTCCCTATCCGCCGCTGTCATCAGACGTGCATTATGAGGTCGAGTGCGTGCTGGCGCTGAAATCAGGTGGCACGAACATCGCGACCGCGGACGCGCTCGACTGCATCTACGGCTATGCCGTCGGCATCGATTTCACCCGCCGCGATCTACAGGGTGAGGCAAAGAAGCTCGGTCGTCCCTGGGAGGTCGGCAAGGCCTTCGAACATTCCGCCCCCGTCTCGTCGATCGTTCCGGCAGGCCGTCTCGGCCACCCCGCTGAAGGTAAGATCTGGCTGGAACAGAACGGCAAGCGCGTGCAGGACGGCGATCTCAACCAGATGATCTGGAAGGTGCCGGAGATCATCGCCGAACTGTCGAAGCTCTTCACTCTCGCACCTGGCGATATCATCATGACCGGCACGCCCGCCGGCGTCGGCGCAGTGGCCAGGGGCGATCACATCAATTGCGGCATCGACGGAGTCGCCACCCTATCGGTCGAAGTCGTCTGAGGAGAGAGCCATGCCCGTCTATGCGCTTGGCGGATCGACGCCGAAACTGCCCGCTGCCGGCCTCTATTGGATCGCACCGGATGCCAATATCATCGGCCAGATCGAGCTCGGCGAGAATGTCGGCATCTGGTTCGGCGCCGTGCTGCGCGGTGACAACGAGAAGATCACCGTCGGCGAAGGCACCAACATCCAGGAAGGTGTGATGGCCCATACCGACATGGGCTTCCCGCTGACAACAGGCAAAGGCTGCACCATCGGCCACCACGCCATCCTTCACGGCTGCACCGTCGGCAACAACACGCTGATCGGCATGGGCGCAACCATCCTCAATGGTGCGAAGATCGGCAACAACTGCCTCGTCGGCGCTAATACGCTGGTGACCGAAGGCAAGGAATTCCCCGACAATTCGCTGATCGTCGGAGCACCCGCCCGGGTCGTGCGGGTGCTGGATGAGCAGGCTGTCGAGAGCATCCGTCGCTCGGCGGAAAACTACGTGGCGAATTGGCAGCGGTTTGCGCGGGATCTCAGGCAGATAGGGTGAATCAGGCAACGCGACCGGTGGCCGACCCCGCCCTTCGAGGCCCCTTGCGGGGCACCTCAGGGTGAGGTCCGAGAGAGGTCGCGGCTCCCTCGTCGGAAAGCGTAGCGGCGACTACTCCACAATTCAAAGTGTTACAGCGTCCTTTGCGTATGTGAAAAGACGCGCGGCGCTGTAGCAACACCACTTTTTGGCGCAACTAGGCACGGCGATCTGGTTTTCGCGACACGGCACAGCGATCAGCCCTCATCCTTGTACGTTGCCGTTGCTGTATAAAGGGGCTGTGCGACGGGGATGCGTGTCATCCTTGGGTTTTGAACTCGTGCCTCAGCAAGCATCTCCGTCGCCATGTCTTCGCTCGAACGGTTGGTTGGGCTTCGAGCCCGCGTTGCAAGGAGGAGCAGTCATGCATACCCAGCAATCTTTCATGGTCGGTATCGATGTCTCGAAGGCCCATCTCGACGTGGCCGTCGAGGGCAAACGCGCCGTTGTCCGCTTCGACAACGATGCGCCAGGCTGTGCCGCGCTCGCAACGGCGGTGGCCGGCGCAGAGCTTGTCGTCGTCGAGGCGACCGGCGGTTACGAGATGGCGATCGTCAGAACGCTGATGGCCGCCGGTATTCCCGTCGCCGTCGTCAATCCCCGCCAGGTGCGCGACTTCGCCAGGGCCAGCGGTCGTTTGGCCAAGACCGATCAGGTCGACGCCCGCGTCACTCTCCACTTCGCCAGAGCGATGCGGCCGGCACAGATCCCCCATATCGACGACGGCCGCATCGCGCTTGCTGCGCTTGTCACCCGCCGTCGCCAACTCATCGACATGGCGGTCGCCGAGAAGAACCGCCTCGAGCATGCGCCTGAGGCCGTCGCAGCGCTGGTTGGCGAGACCCTCGCCGCCCTCAAGGCCCAACTCGCCCGCGTCGATGCCGCAATCGCGCTTGCCATCGAGGCCGAGCCCGACATGGCCGAACGCCGCGATCTGCTGTTGACCGTGCCGGGCATTGGCGAGGTCGGAGCCGCCGTGCTCATCGCCGAACTGCCCGAACTCGGCGCCATCGACGACAAGAAGCTCGCAGCCCTCGTCGGGGTCGCCCCTATCGCTCACGACAGCGGCACATGGCGTGGACAACGCCACATCGCCGGCGGCCGCGCCACCGTCAGATGCGCCCTCTATATGGCTACCCTCTCGGCCATCCGTTGCAACCCGGCCATCAAGACCTTCCACAAAAGGCTGCGCGACGCGGGCAAACCGCCCAAGGTCGCCATCGTCGCCGCCATGCGAAAGCTCATCATCATGATCAACACTATTCTTAAAAGACGAACCCCATGGAACCAGCCCCAACAACACGGTTGCTGAGGTGCGCAGGCCAAAGGCCGGAGCCTCGAAGGACGCGGGCGGGTGGTCAGGCGCCCTTTCGGCCCGCGAAAGCGTTCACCACACGCCCGGAATCCACCGCCAGCGCACACGCTCCATGTACTCAGCATAGCCTTCGAGCCCCTTGCGCAATTCTGCCTCCTCCCCCAGCGTGCGGCCGAAGAGCACAATGATGAGCAGACCGGCGGGGATCAGCGCGTAGAGCGATCCAAGCGACAGTGCCATGCCGACGCTGAGCACGATGGCGGTTGCGTATCCGGGATGGCGGATGGCGGCATAGGGTCCGGTATCGATTACCTTGTGGTCGCGGTCGGTCTGGATGCGCACCGTCGGTTCGAAATGCCGGTTGACCGATTGCGCCCAGATCAGGCCGAGATAACCTGATGTCATCAGCAGATAGCCGATGAGGACCACCCAATCTGGCTGCGGCGCCCAGTGGAAACGCCCGTCGTCGAACGCGCCGACCGGAAGTATGGCGACAAAGAGAATGATTGTCAGCGTCGCCACCACCGCGTCCCAGGGCTTGGTGCCTTTCTGATATCGGCTGCGCGCCGCAAACAGCTCCGGATTTGTCCGCCAGATCCAGATGATCGCGACACATGTCAGTGCAAGGAAGAGACCGAGAAAGATCCAGCCACGCGGCCAGTCGAGCGTGCCGGCCGGCCAGAATAGCGCGGCAAACATCACGGCAATGGTGATGGCGAGCGAGCCGAGCGATGGCGCCG